>NZ_CP023688.1:6930000-7230000 GCF_008704655.1 Streptomyces rimosus
GCTTGGTGGTCCTGTACATCGCGTTCGCCTGTGTCGCGCTCTGGCTCCTCGGCGAAGTGCTGCTCCAGTACAAGGCCCGGCTGCGGTGGCGGCTGCTGGCCTTCACCGGCTTCCTCGGCGTGGTCGTCGGTGTCGTCATTCCGTCGGTGATCGTCATAGCGGTGGGCGCCATTGCCTTCGCCGTCGGGCAGACCTACGTCACGCTCTCCTTCCGCAGCGGCTTCTCCGAGGGCTGGGCGCTGCGCGGCAAGCGGAAAGACAGCGGTAAGCGCGGGGACAGCGGCAAGCGTGGTGACAACCGGCGGCGCCGGGCCCGGGGCGGCGGCCGGGCCGCGTCCGCCGGTCCGACGCTCCAGGTCTCCGACCTGGAAGCCGTCCCGGCCATGGAGGGCGCGGGCGCCGGGGGAGCGGACGCCGCCCCGGCCGCGTACGACGGCACGGACCCCTTCGCCCCGCAGGACGGCTTCCCGGCCCAGGCGCAGGCGGGATCCCACGACGGCTACGCGAGCGCCGACCCCGCCGAGGTCTACGCGCCCCAGCCGATCCCCGAGGACACCGGCCAGTACGGCATATACAGCACCGACGCGCGCCCGCAGCAGCCCGGCTATGCCGCGTACGACGGCTACCAGGACTACGGCCAGGGCGGCTACGGCTACGACGGTGGTTACGGGGGCGCCGCCGCCCAGGGCGGGCAGGACGCCTACACCGACCACTACAGCGCTTACGGCACCGGCCAGGACCAGAGCCAGGCCCACGGCCAGCCCCACGCCCAGGGGCCGGGCCAGCAGGCGCCCTACTCCGATCCCTACCTCGGCTCGCAGCAGTATCCCGGGCAGTACGACCCGTACGAGCAGCCCGACGCCTTCGGGGGCTCGCCGGGCTATCCGGGGCAGCAGTACACCGGCGTGCAGGACCCGCAGTCGTCGTACGGCGAGACGCCGCCCGGCGGGGTGTGGGTCCCCCAGCAGCGGGGCAACGAGCCCGCCCCGGAGCAGCCGTACCCGCCCTACCAGCCCCCGCAGAACCAGGGTTTTGACGGGCAGCAGTACCGCTACTGAGCGGGCGGCGGCAGCGCCGGCGATCGGGCGGGCGCGCTCCGGGTCACTGGGAGCCGCGCCAGTCGTCCCCGTTCACGATCAGCCCCGCGACGAGAGCGCCGGACATCCCGGCGTGTGCCAGCCCGCCGCCCGGGTGCGTCCAGCCGCCGACCGCGTACAGCCCGGGTATGCGGGTGCGGTTGGCGGGGCGCAGGAAACGGCCTCCGGCACCGGCCAGCGCCGGGCCAGGCACCGACTCGCCCTCGGCGGGCGGCAGCACGGCCCGCCACAGCACCCGCTCCCGCAGCCCGGGTATCGCCGCCCCGGCGGCCTCGATCAGCCGGTCGGCGGCGGCAGCCAGCGCGGCCGTCTCCTCAACTGCCCCCTCGTGCGCGCCGCTTCGGGGGTCGGCCGACGCGGCCGGTGCGCCGCTCCCGGCCGTGGCGGGGGGCCGGGCCAGGTCTCCGTACGGTGCGACCGCGGCGCTCAGCGTCACGGCCTCGTGGTCGTCGTCGGGCCGGGACTCCGGGTCGTCCGGGCGCAGCACCGTCACCGTCGGGCGGTCGCACAGCGTGCCCGGACCCGCGCCGAAGACGGCCGCCAACTCCGCCGCGGGGTCGGCGGCGTGGACCACCGTGCGGTGCGCCGCGTCCGCCGGGCGGGGGCCGCGCAGGGCGAGCGCGACCGTGAACCGGCCGGGCACCCGGCGGCGCTCGTCCGCCGCGGGCCGTACGTCGTCCGCGCCCCACGGATCGGCGCCCTTCAGGAGCGCCGTCAGCAGGTCGGGGGCAATGCCCGCGACGACCGTGTCCGCCTCGGCGCAACTCCCGTCGCGCAGCTCGACACCGGCCGCCCGGCCGTCCGCCTCGACGATCCGCGTGACCTCGGCGCCGAAGGTGAACTCCACCTTCCGGGCCAGGCAGCGCTCGTACAGCGCGTCCGCCAGCGCCCGGATGCCGCCACGCGGATACCAACTTCCGAAAGTCTGCTCCATGTACGGCAGGATCGCGGCGCTCGCGGGGGCGGTGCGCGGATCGAAGCCGTACGCCACGGCGTAGCTCTCCAGGAGGGCGGTCAGCCGGGGGTCCTTCAGCTCGCGGCGGGCCACCTCGGCGAGGGTGCCGTCCGCCGCGGGCCTGCGCCGCCCGAACAGGCCGCGCTTCGGCAGCGCCGGATACGGATCGCGCCCCAGCACCTGCCAGTCGGGCCACAGCGGCTCCTCCAGCAGCGGCCGGCGGGTGCGGTCCCACGCCTCGCGGGCGCGGCCCAGGAAGTCGCTCCAGCGCTCACCGGCGCCCGCGCCCAGCGCGCCGTCGAGCGCCGTGAGGACGCCGGCCCGGGAGGCGTTCGGCAGCGAGACGGCCGTGCCGTCCGCGAAGACGTGGCGGGCGGCGGGGTCGACCTGGGACAGCTCCAGCACGCTCTCCAGCGGCTCGCGGCCGGTCTTGACGAACAGGTCGCGGTAGACGGCGGGGAGGTGCAGCAGCCCGGGGCCGGTGTCGAAGCCGAAGCCCGCGCGCTCGAAGCGGCGCACCGCGCCGCCGTACGTGCCGTTACGTTCGTACACCGCCACCCGGTGGCCCGCGACGGCCAGCCGGGCGGCGGCCGCCATCGCGCCCATCCCGGCGCCGATCACCGCAATCCGTGCCATGCCTGCGACTTTATCCGGCGGCACTGACAATCCGGCCGCGGCCTGCCTGACCTGGACCGGAACGCCACAGGCCCCGGCTCAGCCCACCGGCGTCCCGGTCCCGCGCGTCCCCGCCCCGCGCGCCGCCGCCACCCGCCGTTCCTCGCGCCTCTGCTTCCTGCGCCGCAGGAAGCGCCGTACGCGGGACCACAGGAACGCCACCAGGAGAATCCCGCCGACCAGCAGCACCCCGGCGATGATCGCCGCGGCCACCGGGTGGAACACCGCGAAGACGACGATGCCCGCGACGCCCAGGTCCTCCAGCGTGCTCAGCACGAAGTTGCTGGCCGGTTCGGGCGAGGTGTTCACCGCCATCCGCGTGCCCGCCTTCACCAGGTGGCTCACCAGCGCGCTGGAGCCGCCCACCGCGCCCGCCGCCAGCTGCGGCAGCGACCCGTCGTGGCCGGCCAGCAGGGCCGCCACGACGCCGCCGGACACCGGCCGGATCACCGTGTGCACGGCGTCCCACACCGAGTCCACGTAAGGGATCTTGTCGGCGACGGCCTCGCACAGGAAGAGCACCCCCGCGACGATCAGCACATCGGGTCGCTGGAGCGCTTCGGGCACCTCGTCGGTGACGCCGGTCGCCCCGAGCACGCCGAGCAGCAGGACGACGGCGTAGGCGTTGATACCGCTGGCCCAGCCGCTGGTGAAGACGAGAGGGAGTACAGACACGCAGGAGATCGTAGCCAGCCGCTGCGCGCCGGTGCTCAGGATTGAGTATCCGTACTCAGTCCCTGAGATGAGTAGGTACGCGGATGGGCCGCGACCTGGGCGGACGGAAGAGTGGGGGCCACGGAAGGGAAGCCGGGCCGCACCGCCGACACGGGGCGGCGGAACGGCACGGCAGCCCGGACGTGACGGGGGAGCACGGGGGCTCCACATGGGGAGTGCACGGGGGTACGGGGCCCCACGGGGGAAGCGCTGTCCTGGACGGATCGCCGGGGGAACGATCCGCTCCGGGGCAGCGCGCCGGTACGACGGCGGCGGTGGCCGGCAGATGATGCCGGCCACCGCCGCCGCTTCCGTATGCGCGGGGCGCCTACGGGTGCCCGCTCACCCGGCCCTGCAACAGGCGCGACAGGGACGCGTGCACGTCGTCGATCGACCGGTGCGGCTGATAGGACTGCCAGTCCAGCGCCGCCACCAGCACCATCCCGAACAGCGCGGACGCGGTCAGCGGGATGTCGATGTCCTCGCTCAGCTCGCCGCCCGCCACCGCCTCCCGGAGCACGCCCTCCACCACCGCGATCGCCCGTTCCCGCACCACCATCAGCGTGGACTGCCAGGCCCGGTTGGTCCGCCACAGCTCGGCCACGTACAGCTGGGTCAGCGCCGGATAGCGGGCGATGAAGTCCAGCCCGGCCCGGATCATCGCGTCCAGCGCGTCCACCCGGGTGCCGCCCCGGGCGGCGGCCCCGTCCGCGGCCTCCTGGAGGGAGGTGGCCAGCAGCTCGATGCCGTGCCGCAGCAACTCCTCGAAGAGTTCGTTCTTGCTCGCGAAGTTGTAGTACACGGTGCCCTTCGCGACACCGGCCCGCTCGGCGATCTCGTCCACGGTCGTGGAGGAGAAGCCCTGTTCGGCGATGAGCGTGACCGCGGCCTCGAAGAGCTTGCGCCGGGTGGCCTGGCGGCGCGTGCTGGAGCTTTCCATGGGGGTGATTGTGCCGCCCCCGGCGGCCCGCGCGCTCACAGGCTCAGCTCCGGATGGAGGTCCTTCAGCCGTACGACCTGCTTGCCGCGCGCCGCCCAGGCGGTGAGCGCGAGCGCCGCCGCGGTGAAGGCGAGCAGCACCACGCTGCCCTGCCACACGGGCGTCAGCTCACCGCCCGTGATGAGCCGCCGCAGCCCCTCCACGATGTAAGTCATCGGCAGGAACGGGTGGATCGCGTTGAAGAAGCCGGGGCTGGTCTGCACCGGGTACGTACCGCCCGCCGACGTCAGCTGGAGCATCAGCAGCGCCAGCACCAGGATGCGGCCGGCCGGTCCGAACCGGGCGTTGAGCCACTGCACGATCGCCGCGAAACAGGCCGTGGCCAGCAGCAGGAACCCGACCGTGCCGGCCGGCCGCTCCATGTGCAGGCCGAGCCCGAAGCGCAGCACGGTCATCAGGGCGGCCGTCTGGAGCACCCCCAGGGCGAACACCGGCAGCCATCCGGATACCGCGATCCGCCAGGCGCCCGCGCCCATGGCGAGCGCGCGCCGGTTGAGCGGCGGGATCAGCATGTAGGCGACCATCGCGCCGACCCAGAGGGAGAGCGGGATGAAGTACGGGGCGAAACCGGTGCCGTAGTTGGGCGCGCGGTGCGTGGCCTCGGAGGCGAGCTGCACCGGGTCGGACATGACGCGCGTACGGGCGTCCCGGTCGTGCTTGTCGTAGTCGGGGATCTGCCGTACGCCGTCGTGCAGGCCGCCGGCCAGCTTCTGCGAGCCGTCGGAGAGCTTGTACATGCCGCTGTACAGGGTCTGCGCGCCGTCCTTCAGCTTGCCGACGCCCTGGTCGAGAGCGTCCGCTCCGGAGGAGGCGCGTCCGGCGCCGTCGTGCAGCTTCCTGGCCCCGTCGGCCGCCTGCCCCGCGCCGTCCGCCAGCTTGCCGGTCCCGGCGGCCAGCTTGCCGGCGCCCGCGGAGACCTGGTGGGCGCCCGCGTTGAGCTGGTTGATCTTCTTGACGGCGGCGTCCAGGTCGGCGCCGAGATGCGGGCCGCGCCGCGCCAGCTCGTCCGCCAGGCGGTGCAGCGAGTCCAGGTCGCGGGCGAGGCGGTCGAGGTTCTTCTGGTCGTGCACGTAGCCGCTGATCTCCTCGGCCTTGGCCGCCGCGCGTGCCGCCTCTTCCTTGAGCTGCTTCAGCTCGGCACAGGAGGCGTCGGGCCGCGCCGCGTCCCCGCAGCGCTGCCGGTAGAAGGCCGCGAGGTGGTCGGACATCCCCCGGGAGAGCCTGGCGCCCGCGTCGGCGGCGCGCGGCAGCTTGTCCAGGTTCTCGCGTACGGCCTGTGCGCCGTCGGCGACCACCCGGGCGACCCGGCCGATCTCCTTGCCGTGCGCACGGACGAACGGGCCCACCTCCGCCGCCACGCCGTTGACCTTGTCGGCCAGTTGCTGGGTGCCCTGGGCGACCTGGCCGGAACCGCCGGCCAACTGGTCCGCGCCCCGGGAGGCGGCGGTCGCGCCCCGGGCGAGTTCGGCGGTGCCCGTGGAGAGCCGCCCGGCGCCCGCGTCGAGGTCCTTCAGGCCGTCGGCCAGGGTGCCGCTGCCGTTCTTCGCCGTCCCCAGGCCGTCCTTCAGCTTTCCGGTGCCGTCCTGGGCCTGCCCGATGCCGTCCTTGAGCTTCCCGGCGCCGTCCGCGGCCTCCTGGGTCTTGTCGTGCAGCGTCGAGAAGGAGACGAAGATGTTGTCGTAGAAGCTGCGCGAGGACTTCGCGGAGGCCGCCGAGCGCACCTCGGAGAAGACCGTGCGGGAGATCTGCCCGACGATGTAGTTGTTGGCGTCGTTCGTACGGACCTGAAGGGCGCCGGTCTCCGGATGGTCGCCCCCACTGGACGCGATGCGCTTGCTGAAGTCCCTGGGAACGGTCAGCGACAGGTAGTACGAGCCGTCCTCGACGCCGCGGTCCGCCTCCTGGGCGCTCACCCGGTGCCAGTCGAAGGTGTGGCTGTCGCGCAGGCCATCGACGATGCTGTCACCGGCCGCGACCTTCTTGCCCTTGACCTCCGCGCCGGTGTCCTCGTTGACGAGCGCGACCGGGATCTTGTCCAGGCGCCCGTACGGGTCCCAGAAGGAGCACAGGTAGAGCGCGCCGTACAGGAGCGGCAGCAGGAGGAGGGCGATCAGCGCCGCCATCGGCAGCTTGCCCCTCCCGAACCGCTTCAGCTCAAGCGCGGCCAGCCTCGGCGAGCGCATCCGCCGCCTCCTTCTTTTCGTCGCTGGTCGCTGCTTCTGCGTCATGCGCTCCGGTACGCACCACGACCGCGCCCTCGGGCGCCTGGCTGCACACCGCGAGGACGGTCGTCCCGGACTCCGCCAGGGCGCGCAGCGTCGCCCAGACGCCTGCGCGTTCGGCGTCGGAGAGCTTCATGTCGGTGTCGTCCACGGCGAGCAGGCGGGGTTTCCCGATCAGCGCCAGGGCGAGCGACAGGCGCAGCGCTTCGGCGCGCTCCAGGTCGCGTACGGCCGTCCGTACGCCCTTGGGCAGAACCTCCACATCCAGACCGGCCGCCTCCAGGGCCGCGTCGGTACGGGCGCGGGCCGCCGCGGTACGCTCCCGGCGCGGGCGCAGCAGCGCGCGCACCGATTCGCCGAACCGGTGCTGGAGCAGGGTGCGTTCGCGCAGGTGCTCGGCCACCGTCAGGGCAGGTTCGAGATCCGTGACACCGGGTACGTGGGCCAGTGCGGTGATCGCCCGTACCGCCGCCATCTTCTTGGGCAGCGGCAGCCCGGCGACCTCGGCCGTACCGGCGGAGGGCGTCATCCGGCCGGTGAGCGCGAGCAGTAGGCAGGTGCGTCCCGAACCGGACGGGCCCTCGATGGCGATCAGCGAGCCCGGCCCGGCCGTCAGGCCGATGTCCCGGAAGGCCCAGCCGCGGGGGCCCCGGACGCCGAGCCCGGTGGCGGTGACGGCCGCCCCGTGCGGGGTGCTGTGCACGATCCCCTCCTTTGAACTGACCAGTCAGTTCAAAAAGTATGCGCAGCCTTGTCATGTCTCCGCAAGGGGGTCCCGGCCGTCCGCCCGCTTTCCGGGGAAAGCCGCGATCTCCCCGAATTACCCGCCCCGCACAGGGAAAGAGCAGGTCAGAGCCGATTGTCAGTGGTGTGCCGCACGATGGCCCCATACGGTCCCCGAACCGTCATGCGACGACAGGAGGTTCGTCATGGCAGCCAGTTCGGCCGCGGGCAGCTCCGCGGCGTACGGCCCTCCGGGCGATGTCCACCCCGTCCTGCGCCGGGCGGCAGCGCCGCCCGCCGCCCTCGACCTGCTCGCCCAGGCCCAGCGTGGCATCGACGAAGCCCGCGACCTGGAAACCCCCAACGAGCGCTACGCCACCGCCCACCTCGCCGCACTGCGCACCGCGGCCGCCGTCCTCGCCGTGCGCGGCCGCCCCGAGACCAGCCTCCGCCGCAGGCAGCGCATCCGCAGCGCCTGGGAGGTGCTGCCCGAGGTCGCTCCCGAACTCGCCGAGTGGAGCGCCCTGTTCGCCTCCGGCGCCCAGCGCCGTGCCCGCGCCGAGGCGGGCATAGCCGGCGCGGCCGGCCCGCGCGACGCCGACGACCTGATCCGCGACGTGGCGATGTTCCTGCGCCTGGTGGAACGGATGCTGCTCCTCCAGCCCACCCTGCCGTCCCAGCGGGCGGGGTGACGGGCGGGGGCGGGGGCAGGGGTATCCGGCCCGGTCGGCCGGTATCGGGAGGCCGGGCCGTCCCCTCGCGTCCCATTAGGGTGGTACCCATCAGTTCCATGCCCCCGTCGAGGAGCCACCCGCCGTGTCTGACCCGCTGCGCCCGCGCGCATCCCTTCGTACCGCCGTGGTCTGGGAGGTTCTCGTAGAGGCCCTGGAGCGCCGGGCCGCGGCCGCCGGGCAGGACGTCCTCGACGTCCTGGACACCGGCGGCGGTACCGGCAACTTCGCCGTGCCGGTCGCGCGCCTCGGCCACCGCGTCACGGTCGTGGACCCCAGCCCCAACGCCCTGTTCGCCCTGGAGCGGCGGGCCGCCGAAGCGGGCGTCGCCGACCGGGTGCGCGCCGTGCAGGGCGACGCCCACGGCCTGTTCGACGTGGTCGAGCCCGGCGGCTACGACACCGTGCTGTGCCACGGCGTGCTGGAGTACGTCGACGACCCGGCCGAGGGCGTGCGCAACGCGGTCGGCGCGCTGCGCCCGGCCGGCACCCTGAGCCTGCTCGCCGCCGGACTGGGCGGCGCCGTGCTCGCCCGCGCCCTGGCGGGCCACTTCACCGAGGCCAGGAACGCCCTGACGGACCCGGCGGGCCGCTGGGGCGACGGGGACCCGGTGCCCCGGCGCTTCACCGCCGAGCAGCTCACCGCACTGGTCTCGGACACCGGCCTGAAGGTCAGCGGTGTGCACGGCGTACGGGTCTTCGCCGACCTGGTGCCCGGCGTCCTGGTGGACACCGAGCCCGGCGCCATGGACGCCCTGCTGAAACTGGAGGCAGCCGCCGCCGAGAACCCCGCGTTCCACTCGGTCGCCACCCAGCTGCACGTGCTCGCCGAGCGCGGCTGACTTCCCCGAGCCGCTCACGCTGTGCGTGCAGTCGGCCACAGGCCACCCGATCAGCCGCTTCGCCCCGTATGATCGGGGGTACAACGCCCGGCATGACGGATCGGCGGGTGGGGAATGCAGGCTGCAGGCACCACCGACCGCCACGGCGGCCCGGGCGGTGAATTGGCGTAGAGGGGCGGGTTTCACGGGGGCGATTCCCTGCCTATCCTGAAAGGGTCGCACCCGGTCGCCCCCCGCGACCGACGAGTAGGAGGACTCCGTGCCGCTCTCGGAGCACGAGCAGCGCATGCTCGAGCAAATGGAGCGAGCGCTGTACGCCGAAGATCCGAAGTTCGCGACAGCGCTTGAGGGAAGCGGGCTGCGTACGTACACCCGGCGACGGGTCTACCAAGCGGTCGCGGGCTTCCTGGTAGGTATCGCGCTCCTCATGGCCGGTATGGTCGCCCAGCAGATCTGGATCAGCGTGGTCGGCTTCCTCGTGATGCTCGGCTGCGCGGTGCTCGCGGTCACCGGCTGGCGCAAGGCGCCCAAGCCGGGAGAGCAGCAGGCCGCGGCGGGCGGCCGCGCGGGACCCGGTGGCGGTCAGGCCAGGCGCCAGGCCCGGCAGCGCCGCTCGATGATGGACCGGATCGAGAGCCGGTGGCAGCGCCGCCGCGACGAACAGGGCCACTGACCGGCCCCTCGGCTCCCCGACCTCCTGCTCGCCCTGCCACGCCCAACATTTGAGATGTCGCGGCCGTCCGGATTCCGGACGGCCGCTTCTCGTGTTCGGGGGAGCGACGGCCGGGGGCGGCCGGGGCTGCGGCCGGTTACCGGTCGACTTCGCTCTTTGCATACGCGAGGGCAAAGCGGGGTGTCGAGGTGGGGCGCGGGTCGCGGTGCCGGTCGTGGTGCGGGCCACGTCCCAGGGCGCCGCTATCAGGCCGCTGTTGCCTCGGTACACAGCCTGGCCGTCCCCTCCTGGCCTTCGCGCCCTCCGCTCCGCCTTTCACGCGCTGCACCCCCCACGCGCTCCGCGCTCTCGCCGCGCCCACGGTTCGCCGGGCGCCCACGCGCGCGCCCGTACGCTGACGCGCGCTCGCTGACCTCCTGACGTTGACGTCCGCTCGCGAAAGAAGGCGCACCGCTACGTCCGCTCGCGAATGAGGTATCTCTACGTCCGCTCGCGAAAGAGCCGTACCTCTATGTCCGCTCCCGGGACAGCCGCAGAGCGCTCGCCACCTTGCGCACCGCGGTGGCCGGTGGGCTCGTGGCGCAGCGGGCGAGGAAGGCCGACCAGCGGGACGACAGGGTCCACAGGGCCCGTGCGGCGGAGCGCGGCGCCAGGAGCGCGCGCAGCCGCAGGCGCCGGGACGCGGCGTCGTGCAGGCCGGTACGGACGCGGCGCACCTCGTCGGCGAGGCCGGGCGCCGGCTGCGGATGCGGTGCGTACAGCACCTGCTCCACCGACGCCGCGACCCGGTGGGCCGACTCCGCCGCCGGCGCCCGCAACTCGCCTATCCGCACGATCCGCTCCGCCGCCTTGCGGGGAGTGAGCGATTCGTCCGGCAGGATGCCGTAATCCCAGCCGGAATCGATCAGTTCCTGCCAGGCCGCGAGCGTGCGCGTGGCCCCGGCCGGTATGCCGCCCCGGGACTCCGGCGCGCCGCCGCCGTCCCAGCCGGAGTCGTCCGGTTCGAGATGGGCCGTGCGGAGGTCCGGCGCGGCGGCCGACCGTGGACGGTGTCGGCCGGCCACGCTGCCGCCGAGACGTCGGGAGCGGGCCCGCAGCCGCCACAGCACCGGTAGCAGGAGAAGCAGAAGCAGGAGCGGGATGCCGATAACGATCGCCGCTACGGTCCACGGCGACGGCCCGCCCTCGGCCGGGCCGCTCGTCGACTGCGCGGGCGGCGTCCAGCACGGGCCGACGCGCCGCTCGGCGGGGGCGCAGCTCTGCGCGGGGGACGGCCCGACGGGCGCCGCCGCCGAGCGCGACGGCTGCGGTGCCGGGGCGTTCGTACCGCCGTTGGACGGGGTGTTGGTGAGGGTGTAGTCGGGCAGCGTGCCCCGGCTCGGCGTCGGCTCGAACCGCGTCCAGCCGGTGCCCTCGAAATACAGCTCGGGCCAGGCGTGGGCGTCCTTCAGACCGACCGAGGTCGAGCCGTCGCTCTGCCGGGTGCCGGGGGTGAAGCCGACCGCGACCCGGGCGGGTATGCCCAGCGTGCGTGCCATCGCCGCCATGGAGAAGGCGAAGTGCACGCAGAAGCCCTCCTTCTGCTCCAGGAACCGGGAGATGGCTTCCGTGCCGCTGCCGGCCCGCACCTCCGTGTTATAGGTGAAGCCGCCGTTGAGCGAGAACCAGTCCTGGAGGCGGACGGCCTTGTCGTACGCCGTGCCGGCGCCCTTCGTCACCTGCTTCGCGGTCTCGCGCACGACCGGGGGCAGCGAGTCCGGGACCTTGGTGTACTCGCGCGTCAGCTCGGCGGGCGGCGCGGGCGCTTCCTCCAACTGGCGCGCGGTGGGCCGGACCAGCAGGCTCTCGACCTGGTACTGCACGCCCCGCGTGTTCTGCCCGCGGTCGCCGACCAGCGTGCGGCCCTCCGGCTCGAAGCGCCAGCGCCCGGCTATGTCCACGCGGGAGGCGGGGTAGGGCAGGGGCAGCCAGTTCTGCGCGTACCAAGGAGCGGTGGAGATGCTCGTGTTGACGGGGGTGACGTCCACCTCCGGGCTCAGTCCGGCAGGTTCGGGCAGCCGGTCCGGCACGTCTTTGACGGCACGCTCGGACGGCTTCCACGCGGTGCCGTCGAACTGGTCGAGCGCGACGATGCGCAGATACATGTCACGCGTGTCGGAGGCGGTGGTGCGGTAGTTGAGGACCTGCCGGTCCTCGGGCTGGTTCAGGCTGTTCTGCAAGGACACCAGCGGGTTCACCGCGGAGATCGTGCCGCCTCCGCCGCCCGGACCGCGGCCGGCCACCGCCTGGCCCAGCAGCCCGCCGCCGAGCGAGGGCAGCACCGCGGGCACCACCAGGGCGACGCCCAGCACCAGCGCGCCGATCCGGCGGCCCATACGGACCGGGGCCTGCGCCGGGCCGCCGACCGTGCCCGCGTAACTCTGCCCGCCGGAGAACGCCGGCCTCCCGGAGCCGGCGCTCCGGCCACCGAACACCCGGCCCCACTGCGAGAGCCGGTCCCGGCCCTCGGCCAGGAGCAGCAGCAGATATCCGGCCCCCGCGACCAGGAACCACAGCCAGCCCGCCCCGCCCTGCGAGAGGCCCGCCGCCACCGAATACAGCGCGAGCAGGGGCAGTCCGGCGGGCGCCGCGCTGCGGTACGTCACGGCCAGCGCGTCCACGATCAGGCCGACCACCAGCACCCCGCCGACCAGCAGCAGACGGATGCCGGCCGTCACCGGGGCCGGTATCGCATACCGGCTGACGTCGGCGACGCCCTCCTGCACCAGTTCGCCGAACTCCGCGAAGACGTCCGGGCCGGGCAGGACCAGGGCGATCGCCTTGTCGTGCGCGAAGAGCACGGTGAGCAGCAGCAGCGCCACCACGGCCTGCGCCGCCACCGTCAGCGGCCGCGCCAGCGGCACCCGGCGGGCCAGCGCCCCCACCCCGGACACGATCGTCAGCAGAATCGCCGCCTGCAGCATCCAGCCGACCGGATCCACCAGCGGCAACAGCGCGCAAGAAGCGCCCAACGTCGCCACCACCGCGCACACAGTCAGCCGCGCCCGCCCGCTCATGCCTCTGCCCCGCTCCCCGACGCCGCGACCGGCCGGGCGCCCCCGGCCGTGCCGCTAGCGCTGACGCCCCCGCGCGTAGCGACAGCACCGGCCGCATCAGCGCCGGCCGTACCGGCACCCCCGGCGGCTCCCGCCACCGGCCCGCCGCCCGCCGATCCCTCCGCCACGCCCGCCCGATCCACCTGCCACCACCGCGCCGTCAACGACAGCAGCGCACAAGAAGCGGCCAGCATCGCCACCACTGCACAAACCGTCAGCCGCGCCCGCCCGCTCATGCCCCCACCTCGCTCCCCGGCCCCGCCCCGCCGCCCGTACCGGCACCCCCGACCACACCAGCACCGCCCGTACCGGAGCCCCCGGAGTCCCCCGCCCCCGGAGCACCCCCCACCCGATCCACCCGCCGCCAAAGCTCCGCCAGCGAATCACCGGGTCGCACCGGCAGTGCCTTCCAGCCCGCCTCCTGGAGCATCCGCAACCGCTCCTCCAGCGGCAGCCGCGGCTGACCACCGGTGGAGCGGAATCCGGTGCCCCGCGACCAGGCGTCGCTGTCCAGTACGAAGGCGACTGCCGCGCCGCCGCGCCGCCGCATCCGTCCGGCCACCGCGGTCTGTTCCTCGTCGAGGTCGCCGAAGAATGCCACCAGCAGCCCTTCGTTGCCGCTGCGCAGGACGTCATACGCCCGGGCCAGGCCGGGTTCGTCGGATTGGTCGACCACGGCCAGGGTGTCCAGCAGGAGGCCGGCGGTGTCGGCGGATTCGGCGCCGCCCGCCCAGCCGCCGGTTCCGTCGGGGCCCGGTACGGACATGCCAGAGTCGGTCAGAAAACGGACCGAGAAACCGCGCTCCAGAAGGTGGACCGCAGCCGACGCGGCGCCCGACACCGCCCACTCGAACGCCGAGTCGGGGCCGGAACCCTGATGGGCCGTGCGCCGCGTGTCGAGCAGGACCGTGCAGTGGGCCCGCTGCGGCTGCTCCTCGCGGCGGACCATCAGCTCGCCGTAGCGCGCGGTGGAGCGCCAGTGGACGCGGCGCAGGTCGTCGCCGTGGCGGTAGCCGCGGGGGATCACGTCGTCCTCGCCGGCCAGGGCGAGCGAGCGCTGGCGGCCGTCGCCGTACCCGGACGCCTCGCCCGCGAGCCGGACCGGCGGCAGGGGTTCGACCCGCGGCACGACGGTCAGCGTGTCGTGGTCGCTGAAGGAGCGGGTCAGCTCGCACATGCCGAACGGGTCGGAGAGCCGCAGCTGCAGCGGCCCCAGCGGATAGCGCCCGCGCAGGTCGGAACGGACCCGGTAGGACACCTCCCGGCGGCCCCCGGCCTCGACCCGGTCGAGCACGAAGCGCGGGCGCGGGCCCAGTACGTACGGCACGCGGTCCTGGAGCATCAGCACACCGGTGGGCAGCCGCGAGACGTTCTCGACGCGCAGCCGCACCCGCGATTCGGCGGTGGCCGGCACCCGGGCGGGGGAGAGGGTACGGCTGCCCGCGACCCGGTAGCGGGTGCGGTACAGCACGATCGCGCACACCAGGGGGAGCACGGCCAGCAGCAGCCCGACGCGGAGCAGGTCCGTCTGCCCGAGGGCGTACGCGCACACGGCGGCCGCGACGCCCGCCGCCAGGAAGGACCGGCCGCGCGTCGTCAGCCCGGCGAAGGCGGCCCGCAGACCGCCGCGCTCCGGCGCGCCCTCGATCCCCCCGGCCGTCATCAGTACCCCCGCAGGCCGGGCGGCTGCCCCGGGTGGGGCCTGGGCCACTGCTGCGCCGAGGGGTCGGGCACCGGTGTGCGGCGCAGGATCTCGCCCACGACCTGCTCGGACGTACGGCGGTTGAGCTGGGCCTGCGCGGTCGGCAGCAGCCGGTGGGCCAGCACCGCCACCGCGAGCGCCTGCACGTCGTCCGGGAGGGCGTACTCCCGGCCGGCCAGCGCCGCCGCGGCCTTCGCCGCGCGCAGCAGGTGCAGTGTCGCCCGCGGCGAGGCGCCGAGGCGCAGATCGGGGTGGCTGCGGGTGGCGGCGACCAGGTCCACGGCGTATCTGCGCACCGCTTCGGCGACGTGGACCGTGCGGACCGCGTCGATCAGCTTCAGTATCTCGTCGGCGTGCGCGACCGGCTGGAGGTCGTCCAGGGGCGAGGCGGCGCCGTGCACGTCCAGCATCTGCAGCTCGGCGTCCGGGCTCGGGTAGCCGATCGAGACGCGGGCCATGAAGCGGTCCCGCTGCGCCTCGGGCAGCGGATACGTGCCCTCCATCTCGACCGGGTTCTGGGTGGCGACGACCATGAAGGGGGCGGGCAGCTCGTACGTCTGGCCGTCCACCGTGACCTGGCGCTCCTCCATCGACTCCAGCAGCGCCGACTGGGTCTTGGGGGAGGCACGGTTGATCTCGTCGCCGATCACGACCTGGGCGAAGACCGCGCCGGGCTTGAACTCGAAGTCGCGGCGCTGCTGGTCGAAGACGCTGACGCCGGTGATGTCCGACGGCAGCAGGTCGGGGGTGAACTGGATGCGCCGCACCGAGCAGTCGATGGAGCGGGCCAGCGCCTTGGCGAGCATCGTCTTGCCGACGCCCGGCACGTCCTCGATGAGCAGATGGCCCTCCGCGAGCAGCACGGTCAGCGCGAGCCGCACGACCTCCGGCTTGCCCTCGATCACGCCCTCCACCGACCTGCGGACCCGCTCCGCCGTGGTGGTCAGATCGCCCCGCGCGCCCGGCTCCGTCCGCGCGGGGGGACCCCCAAGGCTCGCTTGCTCGTCAAAGGTCGTCACCCGGCCCTCCTCGGCCCTTCCCCGCGCCCCGCGGCACGCGGGACACCCAACTGCGGGCGCACGTCCTCCGTACGGACCGGCCCTCCCCGTCGAGCGCCGCCGGGCCCCTCGGCCGCGGCAACGCCACGTAGGCATTCTCGCCGTCCACGCCGCTTCGCGTCATGGCCTGTGGATAACTCGCGCGCCGGCCCCCGCCGCACGGCCGCGCACCCGCCCGCGGACCCACGCCGGCCGGCGCCGGCTTTCCGCGGCCACCCGCTGAGCAGCGCGAACGACGGGGCCGGACGGACGGACCGCCCGGCCCCGCTGTCATGGATCACGGCCTCCCGGCCGCGGATCACCGTCGTCCCCCGGCGCCTACTTCGGGTCGACCTCCCGCAGCAGACCGGTCGTCACATCGAAGACAAAGCCCCGCACATCGTCCGTGTGCAGCAGGAACGGGGAGGTCCGCACCCGCTCGATGGACTGGCGGACGTCCTCGTCGAGGTCCTTGAACGCCTCGACCGCCCAGTTGGGCCGCTGGCCGACCTCGGCCGCCAGCTCGTGGCGGAACTCCTCGGTCAGGTTCAGCAGGCCGCAGCCCGTGTGGTGGATGAGCACGACGGAGCGGGTGCCCAGCGCCCGCTGGCTGATCGTCAGGGAGCGGATGATGTCGTCGGTGACGACGCCGCCCGCGTTGCGGATGGTGTGGCAGTCGCCGAGCGAGAGGCCCAGCGCGTCGTGGAGGTCCAGCCGGGCGTCCATACAGGCCACGACGGCGACCTTCAGGACGGGGCGGGCGTCCATCCCCGGGTCGGTGAAGGCGGCGGCGTACTGTTTGTTGGCCTCGACGAGGCGGTCGGTGACCGTGCCGGCCGCGGGGGCCAGGGCGCTGTCGGCGGACGGGGGCAGCGGCTGAGAGGCAGGTATCGACATAGCAACACGGTAAAGGGCACCGGCCGGTAAGGCTGCACGTGGGAGCGGGCATAGGGGGGCACTACGGCGTCCTGTGAGGTTTTCCACACGCCCCGCCGGGCGCCGCCGATCGGGTGAAAGCGGCCTTTTCGCCCCGGTCGCGGCCGCTCGCCCGGCCCGTCCCGCGGCGCTCCCGGGCCATTCGAAAACCGCGCGGAACCACCCCGGCGGCCGGTGCGGGACGCGCGGAACCGGTTGATTGACCCCGCGCGGCAGTGGACTAAAGTGGCGCGAAGTGGGAGGCGTGACGCTCTCCTTGGATCCCGAATCTTTCGCGTGCGATCTGCACGTACGGCTCGGCCTCCTCCCGCTCCAACCGGTCCGCCGACGGCACTTCCCCGTCGTCGGAGGGCCACTTCCCCTTCAGAGCGGGCGGGGACCAAGCGGTACGTGCGGCATTCCCCCAGCCAGCGGCCGGGGGGACCCACCTGCCGCCCACCCCATCGGAAGGCGCATGAGCAGCAACGATCGCCACGTACCCGTCATGCTCCAGCGGTGTCTGGACATGCTCGCCCCCGCGCTCGCCGAGCCCGGCGCGGTCGTCGTCGACTGCACGCTCGGCCTCGGAGGGCACAGCGAGGCGCTGCTCGCCACGTTCCCGGCCGCCCGCCTGATCGCCCTCGACCGGGACCCGGCCGCGCTGAAGCTGGCGGGGGAGCGCCTGGCCCCCTACGGGGACCGCGCCACCCTCGTGCACGCCGTCTACGACGAGCTGCCGGAGGTCCTGGCCCGCCTCGGCGTCCCGCGCGTCCAGGGTGTCCTGTTCGACCTCGGCGTCTCCTCCATGCAGCTGGACGAGGCCGACCGCGGCTTCGCGTACGCGCAGGACGCGCCGCTCGACATGCGCATGGACCAGACGACCGGCATCAGCGCCGCCGAGGTCCTCAACACCTACCCGCCCGGCGAACTGGTCCGCATCCTGCGCGCCTACGGGGAGGAGAAGCAGGCCAAGCGGATCGTCGAGGCGGTCGTACGGGAGCGCGCCAAGGAGCCCTTCACGAACAGCGCGCGCCTGGTGGAGCTGATCCGCGACGCGCTGCCGCAGGCCGCGAAGCGCACCGGCGGCAACCCCGCCAAGCGCACGTTCCAGGCGCTGCGCATCGAGGTCAACGCCGAGCTGGCCGCCGTGGAGAGCGCCGTACCGGCCGCCGTGCGGGCCCTCGCCGTGGGCGGCCGGATCGCGGTGCTCGCGTACCACTCGCTGGAGGACCGCATCGTCAAGCAGGTCCTCGCGGCCGGCGCGGCCCACACCGCGCCGCCCGGCCTGCCCGTCGTCCCCGAGCAGTACCAGCCGCGCCTGAAGCTGCTCACCCGCGGCGCCGAGCTGCCGACCGAAGAGGAGATCGCCGAGAACCGGCGCGCGGCCCCCGCCCGGCTGCGCGGCGCCGAGCGCATCCGCGAGGACATCGCGTGAACCGGCCGGGGCGGGCGCGCTCGGGGCCGGGCCGGCTCTCGGGCCTGTTCGCCTCCGGCCCCGGCGGCACACCGGCGCGTACGCCGTTCGTGCTCCTGGTGGTGGTGCTCCTCGGCTCCGGTCTGATCACGCTGCTGCTGCTCAATTCCGCGCTCAACCAGGGCTCCTTCGAGCTGAGCAAGCTGGAGAAGCGGACCGACGAGCTGAAGGACGAGCAGCAGGCGCTCCAGCAGGAGGTGGACGCCTTCTCCGCGCCCGGCGCCCTGGAGCAGCGCGCCCGCGAGCTGGGCATGGTCCCCGGCGGCAGCCCGGCGTTCCTGGAGCCGGACGGCACCGTACGGGGCAAGCCGAGCAAGGCCGCGGGCGGCGGCGTCGGCCCGATGAGCGCGCCCGGCCCGTCGCGGCTCGCCGTCCCCGCGCCGCGGCCCGCGCCGGGCCCCGCGGCCGCACCGGCCGCCGGCCCCCGGCCGTCCGCCGGGCCGCGTCCCGCGCCCACCGCCCCGGACGCGCCGCTGCCCGACCATCCCATGCCCGCCCTCACCGCGCCCGGCCGCCCGCTGCCCGGGTCCGCACCGACGACCTCCGGCAGGTGAGCCCGTGACGTACGAGAACACCGTGCCGTACGAGAACGCCGACGCCCTGCCCGATGCCGCGCCCGCGGCCTCCGTCGTACGGACGGCCGCACCGGAGGAGGACGCCGTATGACCGACCCCAAGGGCCCCCGCTCCGGCAACGGCTCCGCGAACGGCTCCGGCCCCGGCCCGAAGGGCTCCGGAGCGAGGAGCACGGGCGGGAAGACGCCCGGCAAGACACCCGGTAAGACCCCCGGCCCGAAGAGCACGGGCGCGAGCACCCCCGGCCCGAAGAGCCCCGGCACCGGCGCCAGACCGTCCGGTACCAAGCCGTCCGGCGCCAAAGCGTCCGGCACCAAGCCCCCGGCCCCCCGCCGCGTCCCCCGCCCCACCCCGCCCGACGGCCGCGCAGGCCAGTCCCGAGGCGGCCAGGCACGCGCCGGCCAGTCCCGTACCGGCCAGTCCCGCAGCACACCGCGCCCCGCCGCCCAGCGCTCCGCACCCAAGCGCGCCCCGGCCGCCCGCGGCCCCCGCCCCCGCTCCGGCCCCTCGACCCTGCGGCTGGGCAGCCCGCGCCCCCGGCTGCGCATGGTCTCCCTCGCGCTCACGCTGATCATGCTGATCTTCGTGATCCGGCTGTTCCAGGTGCAGGCCGTGGACGCCGGCGCGTACGCCGCCAAGGCCAACGTCAACCGCTACGTCCCGGTCAAGCTGGCCGCCGAGCGCGGCGCGATCACCGACCGGGACGGCGTGGACCTGGCGACCACGGTGGACGCGTACGACATCACCGCCGACCCCAGCCTGCTCGCGCCCGACAAGATCAAGATCAAGGACGCCCCGCAGCAGGCCGCCGGGCTGCTCGCGCCGATCCTGGGCGAGGACCGGGCCGTCCTGGCCAAGAAGCTCGCCACGCCCGGCTCCCGCTACGTACGGCTCGCCCGGCAGCGGACCCCGCAGGTCTGGAAGCAGATCAAGGACCTGCGCAAGGCGCTGGACGCCAAGGCGGCCAAGGCGCCCAAGAGCAAGCCGCGCCCCAACGTGCTCGTCGGGATCTTCGCGGACAAGCACAGCAAGCGCGTCTACCCGAACAAGGACCTGGCCTCCGGCGTCCTCGGCTTCGTCAACAGCGAGGGCCGGGGCGGCGGCGGCCTGGAGGCCCGGCTCGACAAGCAGCTGGCGGGCAAGGACGGCAAGCTGGTCTACGCCCAGTCCGGCGGCCGCCGCGTCCCCACCGCCGACACCCAGGAGCACCCGGCCGTCCCGGGCACCGACATAGAGCTGACGCTGGACCGCGACATCCAGTGGATGGCCCAGCAGGCCATCACCAAGCAGGTCGCCGAGTCGCAGGCCGACCGGGGCTACGTCGTGGTCCAGGACACCAGGACCGGCGAGATCCTGGCCCTGGCCAACGCTCCCGGCTTCGACCCCAACGACATCTCCAAGGCCGACCCGGACGCGCTGGGCAACGCCGCCCTCACCGACGCCTTCGAACCCGGCTCCACCAGCAAGCTGATGTCGATGGCCGCCGTCCTGGAGGAGGGCGCGGCGACCCCCGCCACCCGCGTCACCGTCCCCAACCGGCTGCACCGCGGCGACCGCAACTTCGCGGACGACATCGACCACCCGACCTGGCACCTCACGCTGAACGGCGTCCTGGCCAAGTCCAGCAACATCGGCACCATCCTGGCCACCGAGCAGCTCGGCAAGACCCGTAAGGAGGCCAACCAGGTGCTCTACTCCTACCTGCGCAAGTTCGGGATCGGAAAGCCCACCGGGCTCGGCTTCCCGGGCGAGACCGCGGGTCTGCTGGCCCCGCCGCTGAAGTGGAGCACCTCGCAGCAGTACACCATCCCCTTCGGGCAGGGGCTGTCGCTCAACGCCGTCCAGGCCGCTTCGGTCTACTCGACCATCGCCAACGGCGGCGAGCGGATCGCCCCCACGCTCGTACGGGGCAGTACGGGCCCGGACGGCCACTACCAGGCCGCGCCGAAGCCGGAGAAGACCCGGGTGGTCAGCGAGAAGACCGCCAGGACACTGGCCACCATGCTCGAATCGGTGGTCGACGACAAGGAGGGCACCGGCGCCAAGGCGAAGATCGACGGGTACCGCGTCGGCGGCAAGACCGGCACGTCCAACCGGGTGGACCCGAAGACCGGCCGCTACCACGGCTACACCGCATCCTTCGCCGGGTTCGCGCCCGCCGACCAGCCCCGTATCACCGTCTACTGCGCCGTCCAGAACCCGACGAAGGGCAGCTACTTCGGCGGCCAGGTATGCGGCCCGATCTACCAGCAGGTCATGGAGTTCGCGCTCAAGACGCTCCAGGTCCCGCCGAGCGGCGCCCAGCCCCCGCGCCTGCCCGTCACCTTCAAGCCAGGCGAATGAAAACGAGGCAGGCCGCCGTGACGACCATCACCCCCGACCCCGGGAACCGCTCCGGGACCCGGCCCTCACTTCGCCCCGAGGGCGCCGCGCCCGGTACGCTCACCGCCGTGTCACACGCTGATCAGTCCCACAACGCCCAGAAGGACGCCGCCGGGAAATTCCCGGGAGCGCCCCGCCCAGAGCGGGTCCGTCCCACCCCCCTGACGGACCTCGCCGAGCAGTTGGGCACCTCGGTGCCGGCCGCGGCGGACGCCGCCGATACCGCCGTCACCGGCATCACCCACGACTCACGGGCCGTGCGCCCCGGTGACGTCTACGCCGCGCTGCCCGGTGCCCGCTTCCACGGCGCCGACTTCGCGGGCCAGGCGGCCGACCTCGGCGCCGCGGCGGTCCTGACCGACCCGGCGGGCCGTGAGCGCGCCGCCGCCACCGGACTGCCCGTCCTGGTCGTGGACGAGCCGCGGGCCCGGATGGGCGCGCTCGCCGTCTCGATCTACGGGGACCCGGGCCAGGACCTCCTCCAGATCGGCATCACCGGCACCTCCGGCAAGACCACCACCGCGTACCTGATCGACGGCGGGCTGCGGGCCGCCGCCGAGAAGTCCGGCGGCGGGAAGACGGGGCTCATCGGCACCGTCGAGTCCCGTATCGGCGACGAGCGCCTGAAGTCCGAGCGCACCACCCCCGAGGCCACCGACCTCCAGGCGCTGTTCGCCGTCATGCGCGAGCGCGGCGTGCGCGCGGTGACCATGGAGGTCTCCAGCCACGCGCTGGTCCTCGGCCGCGTCGACGGCTGCGTCTTCGACGTCGCGATCTTCAACAACCTCAGCCCGGAGCACATGGAGTTCCACTCCGGGATGGAGGACTACTTCCAGGCCAAGGCCCAGCTGTTCACCAAGGCCCGCAGCAAGGCCGGCGTGGTCAACATCGACGACGAGTACGGCAAGCGGCTGGCCGCCGGCGAGTCCGAGGTGCCGGTCACCACGTTCTCCGCCGAGGGCCACCCGGACGCCGACTGGCGCGCCGCCGACGTCGAGGTCGGCGCGCTCGGCTCCACCTTCACCGTGCTGGGCCCCGACGGCGTGTCCGTACGGGCCGCCGCGCCCATCCCGGGCCCCTTCAACGTCGCCAACGCGCTGGCCGCCATCACGGCCCTGGCCGTGGCCGGCGTGGACCCGCAGACCGCCGCCGACGGCGTCGCCGCGGTGCCCGGCGTCCCCGGCCGCCTGGAGCGCGTGGACGCCGGCCAGAAGTACCTGGCGGTCGTCGACTACGCCCACAAGACCGACGCGGTCGAATCGGTGCTGCGCGCCCTGCGCAAGGTCACCGAGGGCCGTATCCACGCCGTGCTGGGCTGCGGCGGCGACCGCGACCCGCACAAGCGCAAGCCGATGGGCGCGGCGGTCGCCCGCCTCGCCGACACCGCCGTACTGACCTCCGACAACCCCCGCGGCGAGGACCCCCTCGCGATCCTCGCCACCATGCTCGCGGGCGCCGCCGAGGTGCCCGTCCACGAGCGCGGCACCGTGCTGGTCGAGGAGGAGCGGGCCGCCGCCATCGCGGCCGCCGTGGCCCGCGCCGAGCCCGGCGACACCGTGATCGTCGCGGGCAAGGGCCACGAGCAGGGCCAGGACATCGCCGGAGTGGTCCGCTCCTTCGACGACCGACAGGTGCTGCGCCGGGCCATCGAGGCTTCGTTGAACTCGCAGCAGCCGAACCACCAGGGATGACACACCGCCATGCGCGCAAAACCCTTCGAATGGCATTTCCTGCCCACGGCCGGGGGTGAGAAGTGATCTCCCTGTCCCTCGCCGAGATCGCGAGCATCGTCGGCGGGCAGCAGCACGACATACCGGACCCGGAAGCCCGGGTCACCGGCCCCGTCGTGTTCGACTCCCGTGAGGTCCGCCCCGGCAGCCTCTTCGCGGCCTTCGCCGGCGAGCGCGTGGACGGCCACGACTACGCCGGGCGCGCCGTCGAGGCGGGCGCCGCGGCGGTCCTGGCCGCCCGCCCCGTCGGCGTTCCCGCGATCGTCGTGGACGACGTGGTCGCCGCCCTCGGCGCGCTGGCCCGCGCCGTCGTCGGCCGCCTGGGCACCAGCGTCGTCGGGCTGACCGGCTCGGCCGGCAAGACCAGCACCAAGGACCTGATCGGCCAGCTGCTGTCGCGCAGCGGGCCGACCGTGTGCCCGGTGGGCAACCTCAACAACGAGATCGGGCTGCCGGTGACCGCGCTCCGCGCGGACGCCGACACCAAGTTCCTCGTCCTGGAGATGGGCGCCCGCGGCATCGGCCACATCCGCTACCTGGCGGAGCTGACCCCGCCGCGGATCGGCGTGGTGCTCAACGTCGGCTCCGCGCACATCGGCGAGTTCGGCGGCCGCGAGCAGATCGCCCAGGCCAAGGGCGAGCTGGTCGAGGTGCTGCCCACCGCCGACGAGGGCGGCATCGCCGTACTGAACGCGGACGATCCGTACGTACGGGCCATGGCCTCGCGCACGAAGGCCCGCACGGTCTTCTTCGGCGAGTCCGCGGACGCCGCCGTACGTGCCGAGAATGTCCGGCTCACGGCGCTCGGACAGCCCTCCTTCACGCTTCACACACCCTCCGGGTGCAGCGACGTGACCATGCGGCTGTACGGTGAGCACCACGTGTCGAACGCGCTTGCCGCGGCCGCCGTCGCCCATGAGTTGGGCATGCCCGTGGACGAGATCGCCGCCGCGCTCTCCGAAGCCGGCACGCTCTCCCGCTGGCGCATGGAGGTCACCGAGCGCGCGGACGGTGTGACGGTCGTCAACGACGCCTACAACGCGAACCCGGAATCGATGCGGGCGGCGCTTCGCGCGCTCGTGGCGATGGGCGAAGCCTCCAAGACAACGGGAGGCCGTACGTGGGCGGTGCTCGGTGAGATGGCCGAGCTCGGCGGGGAGTCACTCGCCGAACACGACGCGGTCGGGCGCCTGGTCGTCCGGCTCAACGTCAGCAAGCTCGTGGCGGTCGGCGGCAGGGAAGCGGCCTGGCTCGACATGGGCGCCAAGAACGAGGGTTCGTGGGGTGAGGAGTCGGTGCACGTGTCCGACGCGCAGGCGGCGATCGACCTGTTGCGCAGCGAGCTGCGGCCGGGTGACGTCGTGCTGGTGAAGGCGTCCCGGTCGGTCGGCCTGGAACGGGTCGCCGCGGCATTGCTGGACGACGACGGTGTCAAGGGCGGGGCCGCCACCCGATGAACACGATGAAGCAGATCCTCTTCTCCGGAATGATCGGGCTCTTCCTGACCCTGATCGGCACCCCGCTGCTGATCAAGCTGCTGGCCAGGAAGGGGTACGGGCAGTACATCCGCGACGACGGCCCGCGCGACCACCACAGCAAGCGCGGTACGCCCACCATGGGCGGTATCGCCTTCATCCTGGCCACGCTCATCGCGTATGCGCTGACCAAGGTCATCACCAGCAGCGACCCCAGCTTCTCGGGTGTGCTGGTGCTGTTCCTGATGGCCGGCATGGGCCTGGTGGGCTTCCTCGACGACTACATCAAGATCGTCAAGCAGCGGTCGCTGGGTCTGCGGGCCAAGGCCAAGATGGCCGGCCAGCTGATCGTCGGCATCGCCTTCGCGGTGCTCTCGCTGCAGTTCGCCGACCTGCGCGGCCAGACCCCGGCCTCCGACCGGCTCTCCTTCACCCAGGACTTCGGCTGGCAGATCGGCCCGGTGCTCTTCGTCATCTGGGCGCTGTTCATGATCCTGGCGATGTCCAACGGCGTGAACCTCACCGACGGCCTGGACGGCCTGGCCACCGGCGCCTCGGTGATGGTCTTCGGCGCGTACACCTTCATCGGCATCTGGCAGTACCAGGAGTCCTGCGCCAACCAGATCAGCGCCGGACCGGCCTGTTACGAGGTGCGCGACCCGCTCGACCTGGCGGTCGTCGCCTCCGCCCTGATGGGCGCCTGTTTCGGCTTCCTGTGGTGGAACACCTCGCCCGCCAAGATCTTCATGGGTGACACCGGCTCGCTGGCCCTGGGCGGCGCGCTGGCGGGCCTGGCCATCTGCTCCCGTACGGAGCTGCTGATGGCCGTGCTCGGCGGCCTGTTCGTCCTGATCACCATGTCGGTGGTCATCCAGGTCGGCTCCTTCCGGCTCACCGGCAAGCGGGTCTTCCGGATGGCGCCGCTCCAGCACCACTTCGAATTGAAGGGGTGGTCCGAAGTCCTTGTCGTGGTCCGGTTCTGGATCATCCAGGGCATGTGCGTGATCGTCGGTCTGGGCATCTTCTACGGCGGCTGGCAGGCGGCCAAGTGAGTGCCCTGGACCTCGCCGGACAGCAGGTGACCGTGGCCGGCCTCGGTGTGAGCGGCGTCCCCGCCGCCCGCGCCCTGGCCGGCCTCGGCGCCGTCGTCACCGTCGTCAACGGCAGCGACGGCGAGCGGGAGCGCGCCCAGGCCGCGCCCCTGGAGGAGCTGGGAATCACCGTCCGCCTCGGCGACGGTGACACGCTCCCGGAGGGCACCGACCTGGTCGTCACCACCCCCGGCTGGAAGCCCACCAGCCCGCTCTTCCAGGCCGCCGAGGCGGCCGGCGTCCCCGTATGGGGCGATGTGGAGCTGGCCTGGCGGTTGCGTGAGCCCCGTGCGGGAAAACCAGCTCCGCCCTGGCTCGCGGTCACCGGCACCAACGGCAAGACCACGACCGTACGGATGCTCGCCGCCATCCTGGAGGCCGAGGGGCTGCGCACCGCCGCCGTCGGCAACATCGGCGTCCCCCTGGTGGACGTGGTGCTCTCCGACGAGCCGTATGACGTCCTCGCCGTCGAGCTCTCCAGCTACCAGCTGCACTGGGCGCCCTCCGTACGCGCCCACTCCGCCACCGTCCTCAACCTGGCCCCGGACCACCTCGACTGGCACGGCTCCATGGAGGCGTACGCCGCCGACAAGGGCCGCATCTACGAGGGCAACACCGTGGCCTGCGTCTACAACGTCGCCGACAAGGCCACCGAGGACCTGGTGCGCGAGGCCGACGTCGAGGAGGGCTGCCGCGCCATCGGCTTCACCCTCGGCACCCCGGGCCCCTCGCAGCTGGGCGTCGTCGAGGGCATCCTCGTCGACCGCGCCTTCGTCGAGAACCGGCACAAGCAGGCGCAGGAACTCGCCGAGGTCTCGGACGTGACGCCCGCGGCCCCGCACAACATCGCCAACGCGCTCGCCGCCGCGGCCCTCGCCCGCGCCTTCGGCGTGCGCCCCCAGTCCGTACGGGACGGCCTGCGCGCCTTCCACCCGGACGCGCACCGCATCGAGCGCGTCGCGGACATCGCCGGGGTCGCGTACGTGGACGACTCCAAGGCCACCAACACCCACGCCACCGAGGCGTCGTTGGCGGCGTACGAGCACATCGTCTGGATCGCCGGCGGCCTGGCCAAGGGCGCCACCTTCGACGAACTCGTACAGAAGTCGGCCGGCCGGCTGCGCGGCGCGGTCCTGATCGGCGCCGACCGGGGGCTCATTCGGGAGGCCCTGGCGCGACACGCGCCGGATGTGCCGGTGGTCGACCTCGACCGGACCGACACTGGGGCGATGTCCGAAGCCGTCCGGGAAGCCGCCCGCCTGGCCCGGCCGGGCGATACCGTCCTGCTGGCCCCGGCCTGCGCCTCGATGGACATGTACCTGAACTACAACAAGCGGGGCGAAGCCTTCGCCGACGCGGTCCGCACGCTGGCCGCTCAGGAACAGTAGTCCGTACGTCCCCGCCGCCGTCGAGGACGCACGGCGCAGCGCACCTGTGGAGGGGACGACGATGACGGCCCGATCGGCGAAGGCGGCGCCGCCGCGCCCGGCCCGGCGCACCGGCTTCGGCCCGCGCCCGGCGCGCGGCGGCGGCCCCCGCACCCCGCGGGGGCCGTACACCCGGCTCAGACGGGCCTGGGACCGGCCGCTGACCGCCTACTACCTGGTGGTCGGCGGCAGTCTGCTGATCACCGTGCTCGGTCTGGTGATGGTCTACTCGGCCTCCCAGATCAAGGCGCTCCAGCTCGGGCTGGCGCCGACGTACTTCTTCCGCAAGCAGCTGCTCGCGGCGGTGCTCGGCGGCATCCTGATGCTGGTGGCGGCCCGGATGACGGTCCGGGTGCACCGCACCCTGGCCTATCCGCTGCTGGCCGTCTCGGTCTTCTTGATGACCCTGGTGCAGATCCCCGGGATAGGGGTCGCGGTCAACGGCAACCAGAACTGGATCAACCTGGGCGGCCCCTTCCAGATGCAGCCCAGCGAGTTCGGCAAGCTGGCGCTGGTCCTGTGGGGTGCCGACCTGCTGGCCCGCAAGCAGGACAAGAAGCTGCTGATGCAGTGGAAGCACCTGCTGGTGCCGCTGATCCCGGTGGCCTTCCTGCTGCTCGGCCTGATCATGCTCGGCGGCGACATGGGCACCGCCATCATCCTGACCGCGATCCTCTTCGGGCTGCTGTGGCTGGCCGGCGCCCCCACCCGGCTCTTCGTGGGCGTGCTCGGCGCCGCCACCGTGATAGGGGCGCTGCTGATCAAGACCAGCGCCAACCGGATGGCCCGGCTCGCCTGCATCGGCGCGACCGATCCGGGACCGCAGGACCAGTGCTGGCAGGCCGTGCACGGCATCTACGCGCTGGCCTCCGGCGGATTCTTCGGTTCGGGGCTCGGCGCCAGTATGGAAAAATGGGGTGAACTCCCTGAACCGCACACCGACTTCATCTTCGCCATCACCGGGGAGGAACTGGGGCTTGCGGGGACGCTGTCGGTGCTCGCCCTCTTCGCGGCTCTAGGCTATGCGGGTATCCGCGTGGCCGGACGCACGGAGGATCCCTTCGTGAGGTACGCAGCGGGAGGCGTGACCACCTGGATCACGGCCCAGGCCGTGATCAACATCGGTGCGGTGCTCGGTCTGTTGCCGATCGCCGGGGTCCCGCTGCCGCTGTTCTCCTTCGGGGGCTCCGCCCTGCTGCCGACGATGTTCGCCATCGGTCTGCTGATCGCCTTCGCGCGTGACGAGCCCGCTGCACGGGCGGCACTGGCCATGCGGCAGCCTGTTTTCGGCAGGAAACTGGCTGGGGTGAGACGGAAGACGATGAGACGGCGCGTCAAGAAGCGGCCGTCCGGAGAGCGGTGAATTTCGGTGCATGTCGTACTCGCCGGTGGGGGGACCGCCGGCCACATCGAGCCCGCGCTCGCCCTCGCGGACGCCCTGCGCAGGCAGGACCCGACCGTGGGGATCACGGCACTCGGCACGGAGAAGGGGCTGGAGACCCGGCTGGTGCCGGAGCGGGGCTATGAGCTGGGCCTGATTCCGGCCGTACCGCTGCCGCGCAAGCCCACGCCCGAACTGATCACCGTCCCCGGGCGGCTGCGCGGCACGATCAAGGCCGCCGAGCAGATCCTGGAGCGCACCAAGGCGGACTGCGTCGTCGGCTTCGGCGGCTATGTCGCGCTGCCCGGCTACCTGGCCGCCAAGCGGCGCGGGGTGCCGATCATCGTGCACGAGGCGAACGCCCGCCCCGGGCTGGCCAACAAGATCGGCTCGCGCTACGCCAAGTACGTCGCGGTCAGCACGCCGGACAGCAAGCTGCGCGACGCCCGGTACGTGGGCATCCCGCTGCGCCGCTCCATCGCGACCCTGGACCGGGCCGCGGTCCGCCCCGAGGCCCGGGCCGCCTTCGGGCTGGACCCCAACCTGCCGACGCTGCTGGTCTCCGGCGGCTCGCAGGGCGCCCGGCGGCTGAACGAGGTCATCCAGGCCGCGGTGCCCGCGCTCCAGCGCTCCGGCATCCAGGTGCTGCACGCGGTCGGCCCGAAGAATGAAATGCCGCATGTGGACAACATGCCCGGGATGCCCCCGTATGTACCGGTACCGTACGTGGACCGGATGGACCTCGCGTACGCCGCGGCCGACATGATGCTCTGCCGCGCGGGCGCGATGACCGTCGCCGAACTGTCCGCCGTCGGGCTGCCCGCCGCCTACGTCCCGCTGCCCATCGGCAACGGCGAACAGCGGCTGAACGCCCAGCCGGTGGTCAACGCCGGCGGCGGCCTGCTGATCGACGACGCGCAGCTGACGCCCGAGTGGGTGCAGAGCCAGGTGCTCCCGGTGCTCGCCGACCCGCACCGGCTGTACGAGATGTCCCGCGCGGCGTCCGAGTTCGGCCGCAGGGACGCGGACGAGCTGCTGGTCGGGATGGTGTACGAGGCGGTCGCCGGCCGCTGACGGAAAAGTGCGGCGCCGCCCCGGGCACACCCCGGGGCGGCGGCCGGAAGGAGAGGGAGCGTGGCCGGACCGACGACCGCTCGGCGCGGTGAGAAGAAGCCCGCGCGCTCCCGCCCGCCCGCTTCCGGCAGATCCGGCGGCTCCAGCGGCGGCGGAGGCAAGAAGTCCGGAAAGTCGTCCGGCCCGAAGAACGGCCGGTTCGCGCCGCGCGGCGGGTTCCGGCTGCCGTCCCGCCGCGTCCTGATCATCACACTGGCCGGCGCCGTGCTGCTGGCCGGCTTCGGCGCCTGGGCCCTGTACGGCTCCACCTGGCTGCGTACGGAGTCGGTCAAGGCCACCGGTACCGGGGTTCTGACGGAGGATGAGGTCGTACGGGCCGCCGCGGTCCCGATGGACACCCCCCTCGCCTCCGTGGACAAGAGGGCCATCGCCGAGCGGCTGCGCGCGAAACTCCCGCGCATCAAGTCCGTTGAGGTGTCCCGCTCCTGGCCGCACACGGTCAGCTTGAAAGTGACCGAAAGGCAGCCGGAACTCCTTATTCAAACGGGCGGAAAGTTCGTCGAAGTGGACGCCGAAGGCATCCGTTTCGCCACCGTCACCACCGCCCCGAAGGGCGTTCCGCTTCTGGAAATGGCCGTACGCGACAGCCCGAGCCTGAAGCGGTTCGGTCCCGACCGGATCCGCGCCGCGGCCGCGACCGTCGTCGCCGCCCTGCCCAAGGCGGTTCACCAGGACGTTCGTACCGTTCAGGTGCGCTCCTACGACTCCATCACGCTGCGGCTGACACATGGCCGTACCGTCGTCTGGGGGAGCGAGGAACGCAGTACGGCCAAGGCCAAGGTGCTCACTGCCGCCCTGAAAGCGGCGCGTGACGCGCGCCACTTCGATGTGAGTGTGCCCACCGCACCCGCGGTGTCCGGGAGTTGACGTGCGTACCCGCAGGCCAGCACCCTGGATGGCTACCACTATGGGTGATCACATAGGGTGAAAAGAAAAACGGGAGGTTCGGCGTGTTCGTTGAACGTGCGCCACTTGTCGACTTAGTGTCTCGTTCCAAAGAGTCCCAGGAACACAGGCACTGGTAACCCTAAACTTCAGCGTTAGGGTTCGGGTCGGCACAACGAACCGTCCCATCGGCATCAGTCGGCGACCGCACCCCGGTGCGGCGGCGACACGTAACTCGAGGCGAGAGGCCTTCGACGTGGCAGCACCGCAGAACTACCTCGCAGTCATCAAGGTCGTCGGCATCGGCGGCGGTGGCGTGAACGCCATCAACCGGATGATCGAGGTCGGGCTCAAGGGCGTCGAGTTCATCGCGATCAACACCGATGCACAGGCCCTGCTGATGAGCGACGCCGACGTCAAACTGGACGTCGGCCGGGAACTCACCCGTGGCCTGGGCGCCGGCGCCAACCCCGATGTCGGCCGCAAGGCGGCCGAGGACCACCGCGAGGAGATCGAGGAGGTCCTCAAGGGGGCCGACATGGTCTTCGTGACCGCGGGAGAGGGCGGCGGCACCGGCACCGGCGGCGCGCCCGTCGTCGCCAACATCGCGCGTTCGCTGGGCGCCCTGACGATCGGTGTGGTCACCCGCCCGTTCACCTTCGAGGGCCGCCGGCGAGCGAACCAGGCCGAGGACGGCATCGCCGGCCTGCGCGACGAGGTCGACACCCTCATCGTGATCCCCAACGACCGACTGCTGTCCATCTCGGACCGCCAGGTGAGCGTGCTCGACGCGTTCAAGTCCGCGGACCAGGTACTGCTGTCGGGTGTCCAGGGCATCACCGACCTGATCACCACCCCCGGCCTGATCAACCTCGACTTCGCCGACGTCAAGTCCGTGATGTCCGAGGCGGGCTCGGCCCTGATGGGCATCGGCTCGGCGCGCGGCGACGACCGCGCGGTGGCCGCGGCCGAGATGGCGATCTCCTCGCCGCTCCTGGAGGCGTCCATCGACGGCGCCCGCGGTGTGCTGCTCTCCATCTCCGGCGGCTCCGACCTCGGTCTCTTCGAGATCAACGAGGCCGCGCAGCTGGTCAGCGAGGCGGCCCACCCCGAGGCGAACATCATCTTCGGCGCGGTCATCGACGACGCGCTCGGCGACGAGGTACGGGTGACGGTCATCGCCGCGGGCTTCGACGGCGGCCAGCCGCCGGCCCGTCAGCAGACCGTGCTCGGCAGCCAGAACAACGGCAAGCGCGAGGAGCCGGCCCCGGCCCCCAGCCGCCCGGCCCCGCAGGCCGAACCGCGGCCGTCGTCCTTCGGCGGCCTGGGCTCGGTGCCCGTACGGGACGAGGAGCCGGCCCCGGCCGACCCGTCCCCGCTGGGCGAGGTGCCGCCGCCCCCGACCACCTCGCCGCAGGTTCCGCCGGCCCGTCCGTACTCGGACACCACGGCCGAGGAACTGGACGTCCCCGACTTCCTGAAATAACCGAAGTCCCGACGTGATAGGGCAGCAGCACCCGGTGCTGACGAACGACACGAGCGGCGCGCACTTCGCCTTCACCGACCGGTGGGGCGGGGTGAGCGCCGCTCCGTATGCCGAGCTCAACCTCGGCGGCGCGGTCGGCGACGACCCCGAGTCCGTGCGGACCAACCGCGAACTGGCGGCCAAGGCGCTCGGCCTGGACCCGGCGCAGGTCGTGTGGATGAACCAGGTGCACGGCCGGGACGTCGCCGTGGTCGACGGACCGTGGCGCGACGACACGGACATCCCTTGCGTGGACGCGGTGGTGACGGCCCGCCGGGGCCTGGCTCTCGCCGTCCTGACCGCCGACTGCACCCCGGTCCTCCTGGCCGACCCGGTCGCCGGAGTCACGGGCGCCGCCCACGCGGGGCGCCCGGGCCTGGTGGCCGGGGTGGTCCCGGCGACCGTCGAGGCGATGACCGCGCTCGGCGCCGACCCGGAGCGCATCATCGCCCGTACCGGACCCGCGGTCTGCGGGCGGTGTTACGAGGTGCCCGAGGCGATGCGCGCCGAGGTCGCTGCGGTGGTGCCCGAAGCGTGGGCCACCACCTCCCGGGGCACGCCCGCGGTCGACATGGCCGCCGGGGTCCGTGCCCAACTGGCCGCGCACGGCGTGCGGGTGGGTGAACATTCCCACATCTGCACGCTGGAGTCGGCGGACCACTTCTCGTACCGGCGCGACCGCATCACCGGGCGGCTCGCGAGTTATGTATGGCTGGATGCTGAGCTGTGACGGATCGTAGGACCGAACTGGCCGACAACCTGGCGCACGTGGAAGAACGAATCTCCACCGCCTGCGCCAAAGCCGGTCGCAATCGTGCGGACGTGACCCTCGTCGTGGTCACGAAGACCTACCCGGCGAGCGACGTCCGGCTGCTCGCGGAACTCGGCGTCCGCCACGTGGCGGAGAACCGTGACCAGGACGCGGCACCGAAAGCCGCCGAGTGCTCGGATCTGCCCCTCGACTGGCACTTCGTCGGACAGCTCCAGACCAACAAAGTACGGTCTGTGGTCAATTACGCCGATGTCGTGCAGTCGGTCGACCGCCCCAAGCTGGTGACGGCGCTCTCGAAGGAGGCCGTACGGGCCGGCCGGGAGCTGGGCTGCCTGATCCAGGTGGCACTTGACGCCGAGTCGGGCGACAACGAGGGGCAGCTCGGCCGGCGCGGCGGGGTCACCCCGGCCGGGGTCGACGCTCTCGCCGACGCGATCGCCGCCGCCGAAGGGCTGCGCCTGGACGGTGTGATGACGGTTGCTCCGCTGGCCGGCCCGTACGCGGGGCATCCGCGGGCGGCTTTCGAGCGTTTGATGGAAATCTCATCCGGCCTGCGCGGGAACCATCCTGCTGCGAACATGGTGTCAGCAGGGATGAGCGCGGACCTTGATGACGCCGTGGCCGCCGGTGCGACACATGTGCGCGTCGGCACCGCGGTACTCGGAGTCCGACCACGGCTCGGGTAACGTCGCCAAGCAAGTCGGACCACAGCACAAAATATGGTCATTGCCCCCAAAAGGAGGGCAGGCCACGTGGATTCAAGGCGCCCGGTGACGGAGCCGATCCACCACAGAGCGGAGGACGCAGAGAATGGCCGGCGCGATGCGCAAGATGGCGGTCTACCTCGGCCTCGTGGAGGACGATGGGTACGACGGCCGGGGGTTCGACCCCGACGACGAGTTCGAGCCCGAGCTTGACCCGGAGCCCGACCGGGGGCGGCGACAGCAGGCCCAAGTACCCACCGAACCGCACCCGGAACGGGACGAACCGGTACGGGTCACCCAGCCTCCCGCGCAACGTGAGTCCGCACCGCCGGCCGCCGAAAGCGGACGACCCGCCCGAATCGCCCCCGTGGCGTCCATCACACCCGACCGTCCGAACCTGGAGAAGAACGCACCGGTGATCATGCCCAAGGTTGTGTCCGAGCGGGAGCCCTACCGCATCACCACGCTGCACCCCCGGACCTACAACGAAGCCCGTACCATCGGGGAACACTTCCGTGAGGGCACTCCGGTGATCATGAATCTCACGGAGATGGACGATACGGACGCGAAGCGACTTGTCGACTTTGCCGCCGGTCTGGTCTTCGGTCTGCACGGCAGCATCGAGCGGGTGACGCAGAAGGTGTTCCTGTTGTCGCCTGCTAACGTCGATGTCACGGCGGAGGACAAGGCCCGCATCGCAGAGGGCGGGTTCTTCAACCAGAGCTGAGACGCAACACCGGGCACACCAGGCCGTAAGGCCCCAACACGACAGCAAGGCAAGGGGAGAGGACAGCGCGGATGAGCATTGCTGGGCAGGTGATCTACATCGCGTTGTACTGCTTCCTCATCGTGTTGATCTTCCGGCTGGTGATGGACTACGTCTTCCAGTTCGCCCGTTCATGGCAACCCGGCAAGCCAATGGTGGTCGTTCTGGAGGCCACCTACACTGTCACTGATCCGCCACTCAAGCTCTTGCGGCGGTTCATTCCGCCGCTGCGTCTCGGGGGCGTGGCGCTCGACCTGTCCTTCTTCGTATTGATGATCATCGTGTACATCCTGATCACCGTCGTGAGGTCGGTGTTGTTGGTGTGAACGATACGGTCTTGCCGATTGCCGACGACTACGTTGAGGTGAAGTAGAGATGCCGTTGACCCCCGAGGACGTGCGGAACAAGCAGTTCACGACCGTCCGCCTCCGAGAAGGCTATGACGAGGACGAGGTCGATGCCTTCCTCGACGAGGTCGAAGCCGAACTGACCCGCCTGCTGCGCGAGAACGAGGACCTGCGCGCCAAGCTGGCCGCCGCGACGCGTGCCGCCGCGCAGAACCAGCAGCAGAACATGCGCAAGCAGCAGGAGCAGCAGCAGGACCAGGGGCAGCAGCACCAGCAGGGCAGGCCCGGCGCTCCTGTGCCCGCCGCCATATCCGGACCGCAGCCGGTGCCGCCGCAGCAACAGCAGCAACAGCAGCAGTTGGGCGGCCCGCCGCAGCTGACCGGAGGGGCCCCGCAGCTGCCGGCCGGCCCCGGTGGCCACGGTCCCGGGCCGCAGGGCCCGCACGGTCCTGGTCCGATGGGCCCTGGTGGTCCGCTGGGCGGCCCCATGGGCGGTCCCGGTGGGCACGGCGGCCCGCAGCTGCCGCAGCCGGGGCAGGGCCCGGGCGGTGACAGCGCCGCTCGCGTGCTCTCGCTCGCGCAGCAGACCGCCGACCAGGCGATCGCGGAGGCCCGTTCCGAGGCCAACAAGATCGTCGGCGAGGCCCGGTCGCGCGCGGAGGGCCTGGAGCGGGACGCCCGTGCCAAGGCGGACGCGCTGGAGCGGGACGCGCAGGAGAAGCACCGCGTCGCGATGGGGTCGCTGGAGTCGGCCCGCGCCACGCTGGAGCGCAAGGTCGAAGACCTGCGCGGCTTCGAGCGCGAGTACCGTACGCGGCTGAAGTCCTACCTGGAGAGCCAGCTGCGCCAGCTGGAGAACCAGGCCGACGACTCGCTGGCGCCGCCGCGGACGCCGGCGACCGCCTCGCTGCCGCCGTCGCCGTCGATGGCGTCGGCCGGTGCGGGGTCCATGGGTGGGAACCACTCCATGGGCGGCGGGCAGTCGATGGGCGGTCACGGTGGGGGCTCGGGCAGCGCTCCGTCGTACGGTGGGCAGCAGCAGATGTCGCCGGCGATGACGCAGCCGATGGCTCCGGTCCGGCCGCAGGGGCAGCAGCCGATGCAGCAGGCGCCGTCGCCTATGCGTGGGTTTCTGATCGATGAGGACGACAACTGACGTAGGCGCGGTGTGCGCGTAGTCGGCAATCAGGGCCGGGTCCCCGGGGTTTTCCCGGGGGCCCGGTTCTTTGCGTTCGCCTGGTCCGGTGGGGGTGCGGTTGCCCCGGTGGGGGTTCGCCTTGGCGCTTGGGGTTCGGTGGGTGGGGGCTCGGGGCCCCGCAGGGGTCACTCTCCCCCAGCCTTCGGCCGGGGGTGCCCCCACGGCGCCTGGAGCGGCCGTCATGTATGGACGCAACCATGCAACGGTCGCCTGCGGGGAGACCCCTACGTGTCCCCGAGCCCGCGCCGTGCGCGGCTTTCCGTGCGTTTTGCGCTGAGGTGCCACAAAGACCCCACCCTGTCCGTATGAGAACGGCCCCCGACGCATCGCGCGTCGGGGGCCGTTGGCGTGTTGACCGGGGGCTTTACGCCTCCGTCTTCCTCAGCCGGAAGGTGAGGGACAGGGACTCATCCTCGAAGGCCGGGCCGTACGTGTCGTCGGCCTCGCCCTGGGCGAAGTCGGTGGCCAGGACCTCTTCGCTGATCAGGGGCTGGTGGTCGGTCAGGGCGGTGCGGACCTCGTCGTCGGTGGTCTGCCAGCGCAGAGCGATACGGTCGGCCACGTCCAGGCCGCTGTTCTTGCGGGCCTCCTGGATGAGGCGGATGGCGTCGCGGGCCAGGCCGGCTCGGCGGAGGTCGGGGGTGATCTCCAGGTCGAGGGCTACGGTGGCGCCCGCGTCGGAGGCCACCGACCAGCCCTCGCGCGGGGTCTCGGTGATGATGACCTCGTCGGGGGAGAGGGGGACCGTTTCGTCGTTGACGGTGATGGTCGCCGTGCCCTCGCGCAGGGCCAGGGAGAGGGCTGCCGCGTCGGTTTCGGCGATGGCCTTGGCCACTGCCTGGACGCCCTTGCCGAAGCGCTTGCCCAGGGCGCGGAAGTTGGCCTTGGCCGTGGTGTCCACCAGGGAGCCGCCGACCTCGGAGAGGGAGGCGAGGGTGGAGACGTTCAGCTCTTCGGTGATCTGGGTGCGCAGTTCGGGGGAGAGGGCTTCGAAGCCGGCGGCCGCGACCAGGGCCCGGGAGAGGGGCTGGCGGGTCTTGACGCCGGACTCGGCGCGGGTGGCGCGGCCCAGTTCGACCAGGCGCCGGACCAGGAGCATGTGCTGGGACAGCTCCGGGTCGATCGCCGAGTGGTCCGCCTCGGGCCAGGTGCTCAGGTGGACCGAGTCGGGGGCTTCGGGGGTGACCGGGACGATCAGGTCCTGCCACACGCGTTCGGTGATGAACGGGGTGATGGGGGCCATCAGGCGGGTGACCGTCTCGATGACCTCGTGGAGGGTGCGCAGGGCCGCCTTGTCGCCCTGCCAGAAGCGGCGGCGGGAGCGGCGTACGTACCAGTTGGAGAGGTCGTCGACGAAGGAGGAGAGGAGCTTGCCGGCGCGCTGGGTGTCGTAGCTTTCGAGCGCGTCGGTGACGCCCTGTGTCAGCGCGTTCAGCTCGCTGAGCAGCCAGCGGTCGAGGAGGGGGCGGTCGGCCGGGGCGGGGTCGGACGCGCTCGGGGCCCAGGTGGAGGTGCGGGCGTACAGGGCCTGGAAGGCGACCGTGTTCCAGTAGGTGAGGAGCGTCTTGCGGACGACCTCCTGGATGGTGCCGTGGCCCACGCGGCGGGCTGCCCAGGGGGAGCCGCCCGCTGCCATGAACCAGCGGACCGCGTCGGCGCCGTGCTGGTCCATCAGCGGGATCGGGTCCAGGGTGTTGCCCAGGTGCTTGGACATCTTGCGGCCGTCCTCGGCGAGGATGTGGCCCAGGCAGACGACGTTCTCGTACGAGGACTTGTCGAAGACGAGGGTGCCGACGGCCATGAGGGTGTAGAACCAGCCGCGGGTCTGGTCGATCGCCTCGGAGATGAACTGCGCGGGGTAGCGCTTCTCGAACAGTTCCTTGTTCTTGTAGGGGTAGCCCCACTGCGCGAAGGGCATGGAGCCCGAGTCGTACCAGGCGTCGATGACCTCGGGGACGCGGGTCGCGGTGCCCTGGCAGGTGGGGCAGGCGAAGGTGACGGCGTCGATGTACGGACGGTGGGGGTCCAGGTCCGACTGGTCGGTGCCGGTGAGTTCGGTGAGTTCGGCCAGGGAGCCGACGCAGGTGAGGTGGTCCTCGGCACAGCGCCAGATCGGCAGGGGAGTGCCCCAGTAGCGGTTGCGGGAGAGCGCCCAGTCGATGTTGTTGTTCAGCCAGTCGCCGAAGCGGCCGTGCTTGACCGACTCCGGGAACCAGTTGGTGTGCTCGTTCTCGCGCAGCAGGGCGTCCTTGACCGCGGTGGTGCGGATGTACCAGGACGGCTGGGCGTAGTAGAGGAGCGCGGTGTGGCAGCGCCAGCAGTGCGGGTAGCTGTGCTCGTAGGCGAGGTGCCGGAAGAGCAGGCCGCGGGCGTCGAGGTCGGCGACGAGTCGCTCGTCGGCCTTCTTGAAGAACTGGCCGCCGACGAGGGCGAGGCCCTCCTCGAAGGTGCCGTCGGGGCGCACCGGGTTGACGACCGGCAGGCCGTAGCCGCGGCAGGTCTTGAGGTCGTCCTCACCGAAGGCCGGGGCCTGGTGGACCAGGCCCGTACCGTCGTCGGTGGTGACGTACTCGGCGTTGACGACGAAGTTGGCGTCCTCCAGCTCGACCAGGTCGAAGGGGCGGCGGTAGGTCCAGCGCTCCATCTCGCGGCCGGTGAAGGACTGCCCGGTGGCGGTCCAGCCTTCGCCGAGGGCCTTTTCGAGGAGGGGCTCGGCGACGACGAGCTTCTCCCGGCCGTCGGTGGCCACCACGTAGGTGACGTCGGGATGGGCGGCGACCGCCGTGTTGGAGACCAGGGTCCAGGGGGTGGTCGTCCAGATCAGGAGGGCCGCCTCGCCGGCCAGCGGGCCCGAGGTGAGGGGCAGGCGCACGAAGACCGAGGGGTCGACGACGGTTTCGTAGCCCTGGGCCAGCTCGTGGTCGGACAGGCCGGTGCCGCAGCGGGGGCACCAGGGGGCGACACGGTGGTCCTGGGCCAGCAGGCCCTTGTCGAAGATCTGCTTGAGGGACCACCAGACCGACTGGATGTAGTCGGGGTCCATGGTGCGGTACGGCTCGTCCAGATCCGTCCAGTAGCCCATCCGGGTGGTCAGGGCGGCGAAGGCGTCGGTGTGGCGGGTCACCGACTCGCGGCACTTGGCGTTGAACTCGGCGATGCCGTACGCCTCGATGTCCTTCTTGCCGTTGAAGCCCAGCTCCTTCTCGACGGCCAGTTCGACCGGCAGGCCGTGGCAGTCCCAGCCGGCCTTGCGGCCGACGTGGTAGCCGCGCATCGTGCGGAAGCGGGGGAAGACGTCCTTGAAGACGCGGGCCTCGATGTGGTGGGCGCCGGGCATGCCGTTGGCGGTCGGCGGGCCTTCGTAGAAGACCCATTCGGGCCGCCCCTCGGACTGCTGGAGGGTTCGGGCGAAGACCTTCTGCTCGCGCCAGAAGTCGAGCACCGCGTGCTCGAGGGCGGGCAGGTCTACCTGGGCGGGTACCTGGCGGTACTGAGGCTGTGACATCGGGGCGTTCCTCCGGCGGACACCTGCTGCGTTCTCCGTCCGGAGGGACGAGAGTCTGCACTCCCGCGGTACCACCCTCCTTGGCGGTGAGCGCTCCACCGCCCCCTCATTGGGGTCGCGAGGCCGGTTCTACTCGCCGCGGGGCTGCGTGCGGCTTTCTTCCGGCGGCTCCGGGCTGATCTTCACGTCGTGCACGCCTCCGGGCTCGCACCGTCCCCGGATCGCTGATGGCTGCGTACGACGCTACTCGTCCCATCCGCGCCTTTCGCTTCCCCCAGTGTACGGGGCACCGGGGGTGCGGGCCGACCGGTTTCCCGGGCTGCGCCGAGTGAGGTAGCGGGCGCCGAGGGCGTGACCCGAATGGCGATACGCAGGGCGCGGGAGTCGGCGCCCGCGCGGCGGGCGGGCCGCGCCGGCGACCACGCGCGCCGTGGGCTGGCGGATTACCGGGCGGGCAGGGGGGCACAACGGATGCAGACCGGGCTCCCGCGTGGGGAGACCGGGTGGGAAAGGGCGGTGCGTCCCGTTGCCGCGTGCCTTGAGGCGATTTATCGTTCCGGTCACGATTCGCGAGCATGATCACATACGTGAAGGGGTCGCGGCCATGGTGGCGAAGAAGACCGCCGGGAAGAAGAGCACGGCGGCTGCCGGCAAGGCCGCGGCAGGCAAGCCGGGCCCGGCGGCGAAGAAGCGGGTGTCCGCCGCCGCGGCGATGAGCACGGAGGCCGAACCGGATGCGCCGGACGGGGCGCCGGAGCAGCCGGAGGCCCGGAAAGCGGCCAAGAAGACGGCCAAGAAGGCGGCCGGGAAGACGCCTGCGAAAAAGACGGCGGCCAGGAAGACGGCGGCCGCCAGGGCATTGGAGGAGGCCGGGGATCCCCTTCCGAACGGCAAGCCCCCGGCCGGGAAGGCCGCGCCGAGGAAGGCGGCCAAGAAGACCGCACCCGCCGGGAAGGCGGTGCCGGCGAAGAAGACGGGAGCCAAGACGGTGGTGGAGAAGCAGACTCCGGGCGGGGCACCGACCGCCGAGGCGGAGCAGGACGGGACGGCGGGCGCGGTGCCCAAGGCGCGCGCTGCGGCGGCCCCCGGCGAGCTGGCCGTACGGCCCGGTGAGGACCCCTGGACCCCGCCGGAGGTCGCCGAGGCGCGTACGGAACTGCACGCCGAGGTGTCACGGCTGCGTGCCGAGATCGAGGCGTCCGAGAACGCGCTCGCCGGGCTGATGCGGGACACCGGTGAAGGCACCGGCGACGAGGCCGACACCGGCAGCAAGAACATCACCCGCGAGCACGAGATGGCGCTGGCCTCCAACGCGCGCGAGATGCTGCTGCAGACCGAGCGCGCGCTGGAACGGCTGGACGCGGGCACGTACGGCCTGTGCGAGAACTGCGGCAAGCCGATCGGCAAGGCCCGTATGCAGGCGTTTCCCCGGGCCACGCTGTGTGTGGAGTGCAAGCAGAAGCAGGAACGGCGCCAGTGACGGGCGGCCCGGTGGACGGGCCGTCCGGCCGGGCGCGGGGACATCACCCGAGGCCGATGGCCCCCGTACCGGCGGTGTCCGCACGCCTGTGCCGTACTCTCGTCCTCAGCCGGGGGCGGCCTGGCGTGCGGACTCGACGGGCTGAGGGGCTCACAACGTGGCAGAGGCGGAGCGCATCACCGGTACGCCGGAGACCGGTCCCGAATCCGGGCCGGAAGCGGCGGCGGTGCCGGGACCCGGGTGCGACGGCGACCGGGTGGCGCCGCGGGAACAGCGGCTGGAGCAGGAAGCGCAGGCGGGCGCCACCGCGCGCCGGGGCAAGCGGCGGATCGCCGCGCTGCTCCTGGTCGCGGCCGTCGTCTACCTCCTCGACCTGGGCAGCAAGGCGCTGGTGGTCGCGAAGCTGGAGCACCACGCCCCGATCGAGGTGATCGGCTCGCTGCTGCGCCTGGAGGTGATCCGCAACCGCGGTGCCGCCTTCGGGATCGGCGAGGCGCTGACGATCTTCCTCAGCCTGATCGCGGTGATCGTGATCGTGGTGATCGCGCGGCTGGCCCGCAAGCTCTACAGCCTGCCGTGGGCCATCGCGCTCGGCCTGCTGCTGGGCGGCGCCTTCGGCAACCTGACCGACCGGATCTTCCGTACGCCGGGCGTCTTCGAGGGCGCGGTGGTGGACTTCATCGCCCCGACCCACTTCGCGGTGTTCAACCTCGCGGACTCGGCGATCGTCTGCGGCGGCATCTTGATCGTGATCCTGTCCTTCCGCGGCCTGGACCCGGACGGCACGGTCCACAAGGACTGACTGGCCCGAAGGTCCGCCGGGCGCACGGTCCCCGGCGGGAGTGTCATCGGGGACTGCCATACTCGGTGGGGTGAGCACGATTCCCGAGATCCGCACCCTGCCCGTACCGGACGGCCTGGAGGGCGAGCGCGTCGACGCCGCGCTGGCCCGGATGTTCGGCTTTTCCCGTACGAAGGCCGCCGAGCTGGCGGCCGGCGGGAAGGTCCGGGTGGACGGCGCCGAAGTCATGAAGTCCGAGCGGGTGCACGGCGGTGCCTGGCTGGAAGTGGAGATGCCGCAGGCCGCGCCACCGGTGGAGATCGTCGCGGAGCCCGTCGAGGGCATGGAGATCGTCCATGACGACGACGACATCGTGGTGATCGTCAAGCCGGTCGGCGTCGCGGCGCACCCCAGTCCCGGCTGGACGGGCACCACCGTCATCGGCGGGCTCGCCGCCGCGGGCTTCCGGATCTCGACCTCCGGCGCCGCCGAGCGCCAGGGCATCGTGCACCGCCTCGACGTCGGCACCTCGGGCCTGATGGTGGTGGCCAAGTCGGAGCGCGCGTACACCCTGCTCAAGCAGCAGTTCCGGGAGCGTACGGTCGACAAGCGCTACCACGCCCTGGTGCAGGGCCACCCGGACCCGCTCAGCGGCACGATCGACGCCCCCATCGGGCGCCACCCGCAGCACGACTACAAGTGGGCGGTGACGGCCGAAGGCAAGCCGTCGGTGACGCACTACGACCTCATCGAGGCGTTCCGCGCCGCCAGCCTGCTGGACATCAAGCTGGAAACGGGGCGTACGCACCAGATCCGCGTGCACATGTCCGCCCACCGCCACCCGTGCGTCGGCGACCTGACCTACGGCGCGGACCCGACGCTCGCCAAGCGCCTCGGCGTCACCCGCCAGTGGCTGCACGCCGTGCAGCTCGGTTTCGAGCACCCGGCCGACGGCCGCTGGGTGGAGTTCGAGAGCGCCTATCCGGACGATCTCCAGCGCGCCCTGGACCGGGTGCGGGCGGAGAGCGCCTGATCCGCGCGGCCTGAGGCACGGGCGCGGGGGTAGGCCGGACGGACGAGCGGCCGGAACGCTCGTCCGAGCGGTTTTTGCGCGTTCCATGGCAGGCTTGGGGCGGAACGTGATCGATTTCGACCCCGGAGCGCGCCACCGTGGACCAGCTGGCCCTGATGTTCGTCCTACTGCTCGGGGCCGTGGTCATGGTCCCGGTCGGCGACCGGCTGGGCCTGCCGTCGCCGGTCCTGATGACGCTCGCGGGCGCGGTGCTGGCGCTGCTGCCGTTCGTACCGAACGTCGAGGTGCCGCCGGAGTACATCCTGCCGCTGGTGCTGCCGCCCCTGCTGTACGCGGCCGTGCAGCGCACCTCCTGGCGGCAGTTCACGGCCAACATCCGGCCCATCTTCCTGCTGGCGGTGGCCCTGGTCTTCGCGACCACGGCCGCCGTCGCCGCCGTCGCGCACGCCGTCGTCCCCGGTATGCCGATCGCCGCGGCGGTGGTGCTCGGCGCCCTGGTCGCGCCGCCGGACCCGGTCGCCGCGACCGCCGTCGCGGGCAAACTGGGGCTGCCCCGCCGCATGGTCTCCATCCTGGAGGGCGAGGGACTGTTCAACGACGTCACCGCGATCGTGCTCTACCACGTCGCGCTCGCCGCGGCCGTCAGCGGCTCCTTCTCGGTGCCCGGCGCGGTCGGCTCGCTGGTGCTGTCCGCGGTGGTCGCCATAGCGGTCGGCCTGGTGCTGGGCTGGGCCGCCAACAAGCTGATGGGCCTGCTGGGCGACCCGACGCTGCAGATCGGCCTGACGCTGCTGGTGCCGTTCGTCGCCTACGTCCTGGCCGAGGAGTTCAAGGGCTCCGGCGTGCTGGCGGTGCTGACCACCGCGCTGTTCCTGGCCGAGTACGCGGTGGACGCCGACGACGTGATGGGCCGGCTGGCCGGCTACACCTTCTGGGAGATCGTCGACACCCTGGTCACCGGCGTCGCCTTCGGCCTGATCGGCCTGGAGCTGCACAACGTCATCAAGGCCGCGTCCGGCCGCTGGGGCGAGATGCTCGGCATCGGCGCCGCCATCGTGGTGGTCGTGGTGGGCGTCCGGCTGCTGTGGCTGCTGCCCGCCGCCTGGCTGGCCAAGCGCATGCACAAGCGCCGGGACTTCGACGAGGACATCCCGCTGAGCTGGCGGGAGACCGTGATCATGTGGTGGTCCGGGATGCGCGGCGTGGCGTCCGTGGCGCTGGCGCTGGCCATCCCGTACCAGATCGACGGCGGCGCGGACTTCCCGGCCCGCGACGAGATCCTCTTCATCGCCTTCGCGGTGGTGCTCTCCGGCCTCGTCGTCCAGGGCCTGTCGCTGCCCACGCTGGTCAAGAAGCTGCGCGTACGGGCCGACACGGAGGCCGAGGAGAAGCTGGAACACGAGCTGGCGCTGCGGGTGATCAAGGCGTCCAAGCGGCGCCTGAAGGAAATCCTCGAGGTCGAGGAGATGCCGGAGGAGATCAGCGAGCAGCTCGCCCGGCGCGCGTACGACATGGGCGCCCGCATCGCGCCGGACATCGTGGACGACGACCGGCGCGAGCACTTCGAGAAGCGCATCACCCGGATGAAGAAGGTGCAGCGCATCCAGAGCGAGATGCTCTCCGCCGCCCGCCACGAGGTGCTGTCGGCGCGCAGCGAGCCGGGTGCCGACCCGGAGATCGTGGACCGGGTGCTGCGCCAGCTCGACATGCGCAGCCTGCGGGGGGCGCCGCTGCCGTAAGGGCGACGTCGCCCCCGGCCCGTCAGCCGTCCAGCCCCGGCCCCTTGTCCAGGGTGCCCGGGGTCCGCTGCCCGTCGGCCAGCCGGGCGGCGTTCTCCCCGCCGTCCGGAGCGGCGGCGGTGACGACCCGCGGCAGCGCGTACGGGTGCTCGGCGCGCAGCCAGTCGATCATCCGCTCGCGGACCTCGCAGCGCACCGACCAGATGGCGTCCGAGTCCCGGGCGGTGACCAGGGCGCGTACCTGGATCGTGGTCGGGGTGGTGTCGGTGACCACCAGGCTCCAGCCGCGGCCGTCCCAGTCGGCGCTGTTCTGCAGGATCTCGTGCAGCCGGTGCCGCATCTTCTCCACCGGCGCCGCGTGGTCGAGGTGGAAGAAGACGGTGCCGGTCATCTGCGCGCCGCCGCGCGACCAGTTCTCGAACGGCTTGCTGGTGAAGTACGACACCGGCATGGTGATCCGGCGCTCGTCCCAGGTCCGTACGGTCAGGAAGGTCAGGGTTATCTCCTCGACCGTGCCCCACTCCTTGTCCACGACCACGGTGTCACCGATGCGGACCATGTCGCCGAAGGCGATCTGCAGGCCGGCGAAGAGGTTGCCGAGCGTGGACTGCGCCGCCACACCGGCGACGATGCCGACCAGACCGGCCGAGGCCAGCATGGACTGGCCGACGGTCTGCATCCTGGGGAAGGTCAGCAGCATCGAGGCGGCCGCGACGACGATGACGATCGCCGTGACCACCCGCTGGATCAGGGTGACCTGGGTACGGACCCGGCGCACCCGGGCGGCGTCGCGCGCGCCCGCCGCGTAGCGGGAGTACGAGGACTCCACGATGGCCGCGGCGGCGCGGATGGCGAGCCAGGCGGTGGCCGCGATCAGTATGAGGGAGAGGACCTGGCCGAGACCGGCTTCGTGGTCCTCGATGAACGCCACGCCGGTTCTGTCGTAGAACCCGCGCAGCAGCGCGGTGACCAGCACGACTTGCAGGGGGACCCGGCAGCGCCGCAGCAGGCCCCACAGTGGCGTGTCGGGGCGGGCGGTGTCGGCCCGGCGCAGTGCCAGATCGACCAGCCAGCCCAGAATGAGCGTCACGACTATGGAGCCGCCGACGACGATGAGCGGACGAAGCACGTCCTCCATGGACACTTCGGTCCTCCTAGTTGTGGTCAGCTTCGTGCCGGTTCCTCCCGACCGTAACTGGCACGATGGTGAAAGTGCGATTCAATGACAGGGAAGTGAACTCAGTGGCCTCTTCGCCCGCCTCGCCGTCCGCGCCGTCCGCGAAACCCTCGACGGTTGTTCTGTTCCACTCGGTGTGCGGTCTGCGACCCGCTGTGCACGCCGCCGCCGACCGGCTGCGCGAGGCCGGGCACGAGGTCGTCGTGCCGGACCTCTTCGGCGGGCGGACCGCCGAGACCGTCGAGGACGGCGTGGTGATCAAGGACGAGATCGGCAAGGACGAGCTGCTGCGCCGCGCGGTGGTGGCCGTGGCCCCGTACTCCGACCGGGGCGTGGTCTACGCGGGCTTCTCCTTCGGCGGCGCGGTCGCCCAGAACCTGGCCCTGGCGGACGACAAGGCGCGCGGGCTGCTGCTGATGCACGGCACCTCGGACATCGCCGACGACGCGGCGGTCGACGAGCTGCCCGTACAACTGCACGTCGCGGACCCGGACCCGTTCGAGCCGCACGACTGGCTGAACGCCTGGTACCTGCGCATGGGGCGGGCCGGCGCGGACGTGGAGGTCTACCGCTACCAGGGCGCCGGGCACCTGTTCACCGACCCCGACCTGCCGGACTACGACGCGGAGGCCGCCGAGAGCGCCTGGAAGGTCGCCCTCGGCTTCCTCGACTCGCTGTAACGGTGGTGCCGGGCCCGGCGGCGGGTCAGCGCACCGGCTGCCGGACCCGCTCCACCTGCTGGGTGCCCGAGAGGGTCCGGTAGGAGCGCGCCGGCGCGGTGGTGGCGTGCGGGTCGGTGCGGTCGGAGATGGTGAAGTAGTCCATCTGGGTGCGCTCCGCCGTCACGTCCAGGACCCCGTAGCCGTGCGAGTCCATGTCCACCCACTTCACGTGGCGGTTGGCGGCCCGGACGGCGGCGACACCGGCCAGCGAGACGGTGTGCGGGGCGACGTGCAGGAAGTCGTCCACGTTGTCGGAGGTCACCGAGGTGACCACGAACTCGGTGGCGACCGGCGGCGCTGCCGGGTAGGTCGCGGCCTTGACCGGCACCTCGTTCGCCCAGGCCATGTGGATGTCGCCGGTCAGGAAGACGGTGTTGCCGATGCCCCGGTCGCGCAGGTGGGTCAGCAGCTCGCGCCGGTCGTCGGTGTAGCCGTCCCACTGGTCGGTGTTGACCGCCAGGCCCTCCTTGGGCAGGCCCAGCAGCTCGGCGAGCGGCGCCAGCAGATGGGCCGGTACGGACCCGAAGGCGACCTGGGAGATCATCACGGACGTGCCGACCAGCCGCCAGGCGGTGTCCGAGCGCTCCAGCCCGGCCTTGAGCCAGTCCAGCTGGGCCCGCCCGGTGATCGTACGGTCCGGGTCGTCCACCTTCCCGCTGCCCACCCCGGCCTGCTGGTCGCGGAACGAGCGCAGGTCGAGCAGGTGCAGATCGGCCAGCTTGCCGAAGCGCAGCCGGCGGTAGGTGGTGCCCGCGACGGAGGTCCGTACCGGCATCCACTCGAAGTAGGCGCGCTTGCCGGCGGCCATCCGGTCCGCCCAGTCGCCCTCGGTGCCCGGGGTGTGGTTCACCGCCCCGCCCGACCAGGCGTTGTCCGCGAACTCGTGGTCGTCCCAGATCGCGATCATCGGGTGCGCGGCGTGCAGGGCCTGGAGATCGGGGTCGGTCTTGTGGACGCCGTGCCGGGTGCGGTAGTCGGCGAGCGTGATGATCTCGTGCTTCGGGGAGTGCTGCCGTACGACCTTGCCCGGGGAGGGGAAGCCGCCGGTCGCGTACTCGTAGATGTAGTCGCCGAGGTGCAGCACCGCGTCCAGGTCGCGGCGGGCCGCGAGGTGCCGGTAAGCGGAGAAGTAGCCCGCCTCCCAGTTGGCGCAGGAGACCACGCCGAAGCGGACGTTGGGGGCCTTGGCGTCGTGCGCGGGGGCGGTACGGGTGCGGCCGACGGGCGAGCGGGTGCCCTCGACGGTGAAGCGGTAGTAGTAGGTGGTGGCGGGCGCCAGACCGCGTACATCGGCCTTGACGGTGTGGTCGGCCGCGGCCGTGGTGGTCGCGGTTCCCCGCGCGACCACCGAGCCGAAGTCCTGGTCCGCCGCCACTTCCCAGCCCACCGTGGTGTCCCGGCCGAGGCCCGAGCCGGGCACCGCGCCGGGCTCGGGGGTGACGCGGGTCCACAGCAGGACGCCGTCCGGGAGCGGGTCGCCGGAGGCCACGCCGTGCTGGAAGACCTGCGGCGTGCCCGCGCGGGTCCGGCCGGTGGCACGCGTCCCGGCGGCGTGGGCGGGGCCCGCGGTGGCGAAGGGCAGCAGGGCGGCGGAGGCGGCTGCGGCCGTGACGGCGGTACGGCGGGATATCTGGTCATGGTCGGTCACGGCCGATGACCATACTGTCGCGTAGGGCAGGAGGGGAGGCCCGCGGCACAAAGTTCGCCGAGCCGTAAACCGCCGTCCGCCGAACCGGCCGCGGCTACCGCGCCGCGTCCTTCTTCTGCTCGCCCCCCTCCTTCTTCGCCGGACCGAACTCGTCGTCGATCATCTTGTTGAAGTTGGCGGTGGCCAGCTCGTAGTACTGCTGCTTGGTCATCTGCTGCTGCGGGACCGGCGGCAGCTTGAGCTTCTTGTCGCCGTGCAGGAACGCCGGCGTGCCGGTCACGCCCTTGCGGCCGAAGAGCGCGGTCATCTCCATCGTCCAGCGGTCGTACGTACCGTTCTTGACCGCCGTCCGGAACTTCTCGTTGCCCTTCAGCTCCGGCACCTGGTCGGCCACCGCGAGCAGCTTCGCGTCCTTGGCGTACGCGTCGTCGGCCTCCTCCGGGTGGTTCTTCTCGGAGTACAGCGCGGTCTTGTACTTGAGGAACGCCTCAGGGCTCACGTTCAGGGCCGCGCCGAGCGCGCTGAGCGCGTTCTTGGAGCCCTCGCCGCCCTGCCCGCCGTCGATGAACGTGTACATGGTGAAGCGGATCTTGTAGCGGCCGTCCTCCATGCCCTTCAGGAGGGCCGGGCCCGCGCTCTGCTCGAAGCTCGCACAGGCCGGGCAGCGGACGTCCTCGAAGACCTCCAGGGTCTCCTTCGCCGCCGGCTTCCCGATGACGATCTCGGTGCCGTTCTTGCCGCCGGTGTTGGCGGGCTTGACCAGGTCGGCCTCCTTGGCCGCCTCCCACCCGGTGGGCTCGTTCGCCTTCATGATGCCGAAGGCGATCCCGCCGGCGACGACGAGGACGCCCACCACCGTGCCCGCCACGATGAGCTGCCGGCGGACCTTCTCCTTCTTCTTCTGCCGCTCACGCTCGGCGCGTATCCGCTCGCGGGCCGCCTGCTTGCCCGCCTGGCTGTTGCGGTCGCTCATGGTGCTTCCCGACTCCCTGTCCCGGTTCTTTTGGTACGTGCATGTCAGTACGCGGCGGTCCGGGGCCGGGGCGGGCCGCGCCGTACGACGCAGTGGCCGAGCCGGGGGAGCGGCCGGGGCCGGGGGAGCGGACGCAGGGGGCGAACCCGGCGGCGTACCGCGCACGGACCGGCGGCGGACGCGGCGGCCACGAGCCGCAGCGGCCGGAACGCGCAGGCCCGTACGGCGTACAGCAGCCGGTCCAGCGCGGCGTCACCCCGCCACAGCCAGGCCGCGGCCAGCAGCCCGACGGCGATGTGCGCGGCGAGCAGCAGCCAGGGGAGCACCGCCGCACCTTCCGGGGCGTCTTCCATGGCCCGAAGGGGAGGGGAGCTGCCCGCGCCCAGATCGCCGCCGCCGCACAGCAGGTCCACGCCGACCGAGCGCAGCGGCCCGGTGACCGGGCCGCCGCCCTGCCCGTAACAGGTGTGCTGGCCGGAGGTGAAGACGGTGTCGGCGGCCAGTTCCACCGGCACGAGGAGCCCGGCGATGTGCCGGAAGCCGCGCTCGCGGTCCGCCAGGGCGTACGCGAGGGCGAACACCGCGACGCCGACCGGGACGAGCGTGGTCAGCGCCACCGGGGTGCGGGTGAGCAGGACGTGCGAGGCGGCGGACAGCGTCAGGCACAGCGCGGCGAACACCGCGGCGCGTACCGCGCGCAGTGGGACACCCGAGGGCGCCCCCGGCCGTGCCCCGGTCCGCTCCATGCCCGGAGTCTGCCATGGGCACGGCGAGTCGCCGGGTCAAGATTTGGCATCGGCGAACGCCGGAGCCCCGGACCGGGGCGTCGGTCCGGGGCTCCGGGCAGGGCGCTCAGGAAGAGGCGTGCGCGGTCAGCCCTTCATCGCCTTGTCGACATCCGCGGTGAAGGCGTCCGGCGAGGACGGGGCGACCTTGCCGTTCGGCGAGTCGGTGCCCAGCACCGTGTCGTCCAGCTTGATCGTCGGCGTGCTCTTGACGTCCTTGAAGGAGTTGAAGTTCTCCGACATCTCCAGCGCCCAGCGGTTGTACGTACCGGCCTTCACGGCGCTCTCGAACTTCGCGTTGCCCTTCAGGTCCGGCACCGTGTCGGCCACCTTGAGCAGGTAGTCGTTGTCGGCGAACTTGTCCGGGCCGGTCTCCTCCGGGTGGTACTTCTTCGAGAACAGCGCTTCCTTGTACTTCAGGAACGCGTCGGGGCTCACGTTGAGCGCGGCCCCCATCGCGCTGAGCGCGTTCTTGGAGCCGGTGCCCTGGAGGTTGTTGTCCAGGAAGGTGCCCAGGTGGAAGGACGCCTTGTACTTGCCCGCCTTGATGTCCTTCTGGACCGTCTCGCCGACGTTCTGCTCGAAGGCCGCGCAGCCGGGGCAGCGGGCGTCCTCGAAGAGCGTCAGCGTGTGCTTGGCGTCCTTCTTGCCGACGACGATGTCCAGGCCGTTCTTGCCCGACGTGTTGGCCGGCTGCACCAGCTTGGCGCTCGCGGCCTTGGCCCACTTGTCGGCGCCGCCGCCCGAATCGCCGCCGCCCGAGTTGGCCACGGCGACACCGATGCCGCCCGCGATGGCCAGCACGGCGACGATCGCGCCGCCGACAGTCAGCTGCCGGCGGACCTTCTCCTTCTTCTTCTGCCGCTCGCGCTCGACGCGCAGCCGCTCGCGGGCTGCCTGCTTGTTGGCCTGGCTGTTGCGGTTGCTCATGACTGTCCTGCTCCTGGGAAAGGTGTGAACGGGTGCCTGTCCGGTGAGCCGCGGCCCGAAGGCTACGCGGCGAGGGAACAGGGCGGTCCACGCCGTACGACGCAGTGCACGAGAAGGGGGACGGCCCGCGGTACCGGTTCGCTGCGCGTGGGCCGGGCGGCCGGGCGGTGCGGTACGGGCAGCGCCCGGACGACCGCCACCGCCAGCAGCAGCGGCCGGAACGCGAACGCGGTCACGGCCCCCAGCAACTGGGCCAGCGCCGCCTCGCCCCGCCGCAGCCAGGCCGCCGCGAGCAACCCCACCGCGACGTGCACGGCGAGCAGCAGCAGCCAGGTCGAGACGGGCGCCGGATCGTCACCGGACAGGTGCGCCAGCGGCGTGCCCACATTGCCGCCACCGCACAGCAGGTCCACGCCCAGGGAGCGCAGCGGACCGGTGACCGGCCCGCCGGCCCGTCCGTAACAGGTGTGCTGACCTGCGGAGAAGACCGTGTCGGCGGCCAGCTCCAGCGGTACGAGCAGCGCGGCGATGCGCCAGAAGCCGCGCTCCCGGCCGGCCAGCGCGTACGCGACGGTGAAGACGGCGGCCGAGAGGGCGGCGACGAGGGTCAGCGGCAGCGGCATCCGGGACAGCAGCACATGGCCCGCGGCGGACAGCGTCACGCACAGCGCCGTGAAGAGCGCCGCGCGCAGTGCCCGCAGGTGTGCCGCCGAGATGTCCATTGCAGCGAGTCTGCCATGGTCCGGTGTAAGCGGGGACTAAGAGGCGCGAACACGTTGCCGCGCACTCTCGCCCCGGCCCCGTGCGGGCCCGCCGCACCCCGTGACCCGGCTCACCCGGTGGGCAGGCTCACAGCCCCGGGATGCGTCCGTTGCGGAAGAGGTCCACGAAGATCTGGTGGTCGGCGCGGGCCCGGGCCCCGTACGCGTGCGCGAAGTCCACCAGCAGCCGGCCGAAGCCCTCCTCGTCGGCGGCGATCGCCGCGTCGATGGCGCGCTCGGTGGAGAACGGCACCAGGGAGTGGCCGCTCTCGTCGTCCGCGGCGGCGTGCATCGTCGCGGTGGCCCGCCCCAGGTCCGCGACGACCGCCGCGATCTGCTCCGGGTCGTCGATGTCCGACCAGTCCAGGTCGACCGCGTACGGCGAGATCTCGGCGACCAGCTGCCCGGCGCCGTCCAGCTCGGTCCAGCCCAGCCAGGGGTCGGCGTGGTCCTGGAGGGCGCGCTGCGAGATCACCGTGCGGTGGCCCTCGTGCTGGAAGTAGCCGCGCACCCGCGGGTCGGTGATGTGCCGCGAGACCGCCGGGGTCTGCGCCTGCTTCATGTAGATCACGACGTCGTTCTCCAGGGCGTCGCTGTTGCCCTCCAGCAGGATGTTGTACGAGGGCAGGCCCGCCGAGCCGATGCCGATGCCGCGGCGTCCCACCACGTCCTTGACCCGGTAGGAGTCCGGGCGGGTCAGGCTGGACTCGGGCAGCGTCTCCAGATAGCCGTCGAAGGCCGCCAGGACCTTGTAGCGGGTCGCCGCGTCCAGCTCGACCGTGCCGCCGCCCTCGGTGAAGCGCCGCTCGAAGTCGCGGATCTCGGTCATCGAGTCCAGCAGGCCGAAGCGGGTCAGCGAGCGGGCCATGCGCAGCGCGCCCAGCAGCGGGCCCTCGGCCGTGTCCAGGGTGAAGGGCGGCACATCGTCGTCCTTGGCCCCCGTCGCCAGCGCGTGGATGCGCTCGCGGTAGGCGGTGGCGTAGATCCCCACCAGCTCGCCGATCTGCCCGTCGCTCAGCGCCTTGGCGTAGCCGAGCAGGGCCACCGAGGCGGCGAAGCGCTTCAGGTCCCAGGTGAAGGGGCCTACGTACGCCTCGTCGAAGTCGTTGACGTTGAAGATCAGCCGGCCGGTGGCGTCCATGTACGTGCCGAAGTTCTCGGCGTGCAGATCGCCGTGGATCCACACCTGGCCGGTCTGCTCGTCCTCGTACGGGCCGCTGCCCGCGCCGCCGTCCTGCGCCTGGAGGTCGTGGTAGAAGAGGCAGGCCGTGCCCCGGTAGAAGGCGAAGGCGGACGCGGCCATCTTCCGGAACTTGACGCGGAAGGCCGCCGGGTCGGCGGCGAGCAGCTGTCCGAAGGCGGTGTCGAAGACGGCGAGGATCTCCTCGCCGCGCCGATCGGCGTCCGGCGCCGGGACGTGCTGGGACGACATCGCGGTGTGCCTCCTGGGGCAGGTGATGCAGACGGGTGTGCCGTCTCTTCCAACGGCCGAGGCTACTCAGGGGTGCCCGGCCGCCGCCCGCGGGGCGCGGCGACCGCTCTCGTTGTCGGTGGAGGGTCGTAGACTTCGAGACCGTCCCGAGAATCCCCGCCACTCCCCGTCCGGAGGTCGTCCACCGTGGCCAAGCCGCCCTTCACGCATCTGCACGTGCACACCCAGTACTCCCTGCTGGACGGTGCCGCGCGGCTGAAGGACATGTTCGAGGCGTGCAAGGAGATGGGCATGACGCACATCGCCATGTCCGACCACGGCAACCTCCACGGCGCCTACGACTTCTTCCACACCGCGCAGAAGACCGGTGTGACGCCGATCATCGGCATCGAGGCGTATGTGGCGCCCGAGTCGCGGCGTACCAAGCGCAAGATCCAGTGGGGCCAGCCGCACCAGAAGCGCGACGACGTCTCCGGTTCCGGCGGTTACACCCACAAGACGATCTGGGCGGCGAACAAGACCGGGCTGCACAACCTCTTCAAGCTCTCCTCCGACGCGTACAAGGAAGGCTGGCTGCAGAAGTGGCCCCGGATGGACAAGGAGACGATCTCCCAGTGGTCCGAGGGCCTGATCGCCTCCACCGGCTGCCCCTCCGGTGAGCTGCAGACCCGGCTGCGCCTCGGCCAGTTCGACGAGGCCCTGAAGTCGGCGGCCGAGTACCAGGACATCTTCGGCAAGGACCGCTACTTCCTGGAGCTGATGGACCACGGCATCGAGATCGAGCGCCGGGTCCGCGACGGCCTGCTGGAGATCGGCAAGAAGCTCGGCATCCCCCCGCTGGTCACCAACGACTCCCACTACACCTACGCGCACGAGGCGACCGCCCACGACGCCCTGCTGTGCATCCAGACCGGCAAGAACCTCACCGACCCGGACCGCTTCAAGTTCGACGGCACCGGCTACTACCTGAAGTCCACGGACGAGATGTACGCCATCGACTCCTCGGACGCCTGGCAGGAGGGCTGCCGCAACACCCTCCTGGTCGCCGAGCAGATCGACACCACCGGCATGTTCGAGAAGCGCGACCTGATGCCGAAGTTCGACATCCCCGAGGGCTTCACCGAGGTCACCTGGTTCCAGGAGGAGGTCCGCCGCGGCATGGAGCGCCGCTACCCGGGCGGCGTCCCCGAGGACCGCCAGAAGCAGGCCGAGTACGAGATGGACGTCATCATCCAGATGGGGTTCCCGGGCTACTTCCTCGTGGTCGCCGACTTCATCATGTGGGCCAAGCGCAACGGCATCGCGGTGGGCCCCGGCCGTGGCTCGGCGGCCGGCTCGATCGTCGCGTACGCCATGGGCATCACCGACCTCGACCCGGTCACCCACGGCCTGATCTTCGAGCGGTTCCTGAACCCCGAGCGCGTCTCCATGCCCGATGTCGACATCGACTTCGACGAGCGTCGGCGCGTCGAGGTGATCAGGTACGTCACCGAGAAGTACGGCGAGGACAAGGTCGCCATGATCGGTACGTACGGCAAGATCAAGGCGAAGAACGCCATCAAGGACTCCGCGCGCGTGCTGGGCTACCCGTACGCGATGGGCGACCGCATCACCAAGGCCATGCCCGCCGACGTCCTCGGCAAGGGCATCGACCTGGACGGCATCACCAACCCGCAGCACCCCCGCTACAACGAGGCGGGCGAGGTGCGGTCGATGTACGAGAACGAGCCGGACGTGAAGAAGGTCATCGACACCGCCAAGGGCGTCGAGGGCCTGGTCCGGCAGATGGGCGTGCACGCGGCCGGCGTGATCATGTCCAGCGAGCCGATCATCGACCACGCCCCCGTCTGGGTGCGGCACACCGACGGCGTCACCATCACCCAGTGGGACTATCCGCAGTGCGAGTCGCTCGGCCTGCTGAAGATGGACTTCCTGGGCCTGCGCAACCTCACCATCATGGACGACGCCCTGAAGATGGTGAAGGCGAACAAGGGCGTCGACCTGGAGCTGCTGGAAGTCCCGCTGGACGACCCCAAGACCTTCGAACTGCTCTGCCGCGGTGACACCCTCGGCGTCTTCCAGTTCGACGGCGGCCCGATGCGCTCGCTGCTGCGCCAGATGCAGCCCGACAACTTCGAGGACATTTCCGCCGTATCGGCCCTGTACCGCCCGGGCCCGATGGGCATGAACTCGCACATCAACTACGCCGAGCGCAAGAACGGCCGCCAGGAGATCACCCCGATCCACCCGGAGCTGGAGGAGCCGCTCAAGGAGACCCTCGGCCTGACCTACGGCCTGATCGTCTACCAGGAGCAGGTGCAGAAGGCCGCCCAGATCATCGCCGGGTACAGCCTCGGCGAGGCCGACATCCTCCGTCGCGTCATGGGCAAGAAGAAGCCCGAGGAACTGGCGAAGAACTTCACCATCTTCCAGGCCGGTGCCCGCAAGAACGGCTACAGCGACCAGGCGATCCAGGCCCTGTGGGACGTGCTGGTCCCGTTCGCCGGCTACGCGTTCAACAAGGCCCACTCCTCCGCGTACGGCCTCGTCACGTACTGGACCGCCTATCTGAAGGCGAACTACCCGGCGGAGTACATGTCCGCGCTGCTGACCTCGGTGCGCGACGACAAGGACAAGTCGGCGGTCTATCTGAACGAGTGCCGCCGCATGGGCATCAAGGTGCTCCCGCCGAACGTGAACGAGTCGCTGGCGAACTTCGCCGCCCAGGGTGACGACGTGATCCTCTTCGGCCTCACCGCCGTCCGCAACGTCGGCCAGAACGTCGTCGACTCGATCATCCGCTGCCGCAAGGCCAAGGGGAAGTACGCCTCCTTCCCTGACTACCTCGACAAGGTCGACGCGGTCGTGTGCAACAAGCGCACCACCGAGTCCCTGATCAAGGCGGGCGCCTTCGACGAGATGGGGCACACCCGCAAGGGCCTGATGGCGCACTACGAAGCCATGATCGACAACGTGGTGCAGGTCAAGCGCAAGGAGGCCGAGGGGCAGTTCGACCTCTTCGGCGGCATGGGCGACGACAGCTCCGACGACGGCCCCGGCTTCGGTCTGGATATCGAGTTCTCCGACATCGAGTGGGACAAGACGTACCTGCTCGCGCAGGAGCGCGAGATGCTCGGCCTGTACGTCTCCGACCACCCGCTGTTCGGCCTGGAGCATGTGCTGTCCGACAAGGCGGACGCGGCGATCTCCCAGCTGACCGGCGGCGACTACTCCGACGGCTCGATCGTCACCATCGGCGGCATCATCTCCGGCCTCCAGCGCAAGATGACCAAGCAGGGCAACGCGTGGGCCATCGCCACCGTCGAGGACCTGGCCGGCTCCATCGAGTGCATGTTCTTCCCGGCGACCTACCAGCTGGTGTCCACCCAACTCGTCGAGGACACCGTGGTCTTCGTCAAGGGCCGGCTGGACAAGCGCGAGGACATCCCGCGGCTGGTCGCCATGGAGATGATGGTCCCCGACCTCTCCGAGGCCGGCGCCAACGCGCCCGTGACGATCACGATCCCCACGGTCAAGGTCACCCCGCCGCTGGTCGAGAAGCTCGGCGAGGTGCTCACCAGCCACCGCGGCGCGACCGAGGTCCGCATCAAGCTCCAGGGCACGCGCAAGACGACGGTGCTCCGGCTCGACCGGCACCGGGTCACGCCCGATCCGTCGCTCTTCGGCGACCTGAAGGTGCTGCTGGGCCCGTCCTGCCTGGCGGGGTGAGCCGGTGAGGGCGGGCGGCCGAGGCTGCCCGCCCCTCGCATTTATTCACCCCGGGAACAAAGTCGGGGGCGCCGTCCGGGGGCGCGACCCGGTGGCGCATGGAGCGCGAAGAGGGGCGCACCCCGGACGGGTGCGCCCCTCTGCTGCTACTGCCGCGCGGCAGCGATCAGTTGTGACCAAAACGCCGCTGGTGCTTACGGGCGACATCACTCGGGGACGCCTCGAACGTCTGGGCCGACGCCTGGGCCTCCATCGCCGACTTCTGTGCTTCCTCGCGACCGCGCTCGGCGGCCTGCGCACCCTTCTGCTGCTGATTGCGGTCGCGATTCTTGTTTTTGGCCATGATCGTGCCTCCTGAGGGGGATCCTGGGATCGGGGCCGTGACCAGGCTTACACGCGACGTCGAGGGGCGCATTTTGGACAATTACCGTCAGTCATACGGTGCGTCACGTGGTGTGTTCGCCTTCGGCGGCGAATCCGCCACGCCGATGATCGAGTTCGGGCAGTTAACCCCCGTACGGTCGGGCAGACTCGAAGGAAAGCCGTAGGAAAACCTCGTGCCACAGGCCGAGCCGGGGGGCGTCCGACTTCAGCACCTCAGGGAAGAGGGTGGAACGTGGATCGCTGCGTCGTCCTGGTGGACGCCGGATACTTGCTGGGCGCCGCCGCGAGCCTGCTCGCCGGAGAGCCCACCCGCTCCCGGATCACCGTCGATCACGCCGAGCTCATCCAGGGCCTGCGCCAGCGCGCCGAGGCCGACACGGAACGGCCGCTGCTGCGCATCTACTGGTTCGACGGCGCGCCCGACCGCGTACCGCAGCCCGAACACCGGCGGCTGCGCGTCATGTCCCGCGTCACGGTCCGGCTCGGCGCCCTGACCCGAAGCGACGGACGCTGGGCCCAGAAAGGCGTCGACGCCGCGATGCACGCGGAGTTGACCGAACTGGCGCGCAACCGCGCCTGCTCCGACATCGTGCTCGTCACCGGCGACGGCGACCTGCTGCCCGGCCTGATGTCCGCCAAGGAACACGGCGTCGCCGTGCACCTGTGGGCCGTCCAGGCGGCCGACGGCGACTACAACCAGTCCGAGGACCTGGTCGCCGAGGCCGATGAGCGGCGTGTGCTCGACCGGGAGTGGATCACCCGCGCCGTACGCCTGAAGGAACTCGGCGGACCGTGCGCGCCGCCGCCCGCGCCGCGGCCCGAGATCGCCGCGATCCTCTCGGCCCCGCTGCCCGAATCCGCCGTCGCCGCCGCGGCGGCCGCGGCGTCCGCCGCGCATGAGGCGGAGCGGGGCGGTGGACACGAGCACAACGGTACGAACGGTACGGCTCGGCCCGCACGTACATGCGCCCGGTCGGGCGCGGGTGAACGGGACGGCGAGAGCGGGCCGGCCGGTGGCCGGGGCGCTCCCGTCCCCACCCCCAAAGATCTTGCCGGCCTCAACCGCGGCCCCGGCGCCGGGCCCAGCGGGGCCACCGCGACGCCGGCGCCCGTACCGAGCGCGACGCTGCGGTGGTCCTCCGACAAGGGCTGGGTCGAGCGCGGCGGCCCCGTCGGCGAACCCCCCGAAACCGCGTCCCTGCCGACGCTGGCCCAGCTCACGAGTGCGGAGCAGCGGTGGGCGGATCGTGAGGAGGACATCACGGCGGTCAGCGGTGATCCGTTCGAAGTGGGGCAGGTGTTCGCTCGCCGCTGGACGGAGCGGTTGTCCGATGCGGCGCATCTTCAGCAGATCTCTACGGAGTATCCCCGGATTCCGCATCGGATCGATGGTGAGTTGCTGCGGTATGCGGCTCGGTTCGGGCTGCTTGCGCATAAGGATGATCAGATCGATGAGCATGATCGGTATGCGATTCGGGCCGGGTTTTGGCGGGAAGTGGATTTGCGGACCGCGGCCGGGGTTCCCGTGGGGGAGTAGGGGGTCCTGGCCCGCGCTTCGCGCGGATACGCATGGGGTTTGTCGTGGGGCGGGGGTGCCCAGGGGGTCATCTCCTCGGCGCCTGGAGCGGCCGTCATGTCTGGACGCAACCATGTAACGGTCGCCTGCGGGGAGTGTCCCCCTGCACACCCCCTCCCGTCGGTGTGGCGTGTGCGGGCCGGTGGGGGGAGGGGGAAAGAAGCCTGGTGCGCGCCCCCCCCCATGAGCGGAAGCTCGCCCTTGCGTAGGCGCAGGGCCCGGGCGGCTCCGCGTCGTGCGGAGGGGGCCGCATGGGTCCGGCCGCCAGGGGTCTGTAAAAGACCCCCGCCACGGCGGCGGGAAAGCCGCCCACGGCGCGGGCTCGGGGACACGTAGGGGTCTCCCCGCAGGCGACCGAAGCCCCGGTTGCGTCCGACCTATCGGCCGCTCCAGGCGCCGAGGAGTGACCCCTGCGGGGCCCCGAGCCCCACCCACCGAACCCGAAGCGTCAAGGCGAACCCCCACCGGGGCAACCGCACCCCCACCGGGCAGCACCGCAAACCCACCACCCCCCAACAGCCGACCCACCCACAGGGGGTGAACGAGAGGCAGGCCGGGGGGACGCGTAGGCTCGTGGGTCGTGAGGATGGGTGCGAAGCGGGTGGAGTGCGGCGAGCTGGTGTGTGCCGTGCGGGACCTGGTCAAGACGTACCCCGCGGTGCGCGGGCGGCGAGGGGCGGCGGGGGCGCCGGCGGTTCGGGCGAGTGACGGGATCAGTCTGGACGTACGGCGGGGCGAGATCTTCGGGCTGCTCGGCCCGAACGGTGCCGGCAAGTCGACCCTGGTGCGCCAGCTGACCGGCCTGCTGCGCCCGGATTCCGGCAGCGTCACCGTGCTGGGGCACGACCTCGTGCGGTATCCGGAGCGCGCGGCGCGGCTGCTCGGCTATCTGGGGCAGGAGTCGAGTGCCCTGGACGAGATGACCGTCGCGCTGGCCGTGGAGACCACCGGCCGCCTGCGCGGCCTGACGGCGCGGGACGCGCGCGCGGAGCGGGACGCGGTCGTGGGGGAGCTGGGGCTCGACGATATCGCCGGGCGCCCGCTCAAGCGGCTTTCCGGCGGCCAGCGCCGCCTCGCATGCTTCGCCGCCGTACTCGTCGGCGAGCGTCCGCTGCTGGTTCTGGACGAGCCGACCACCGGCATGGACCCCGTGGCGCGCCGCGCCGTGTGGGCGGCCGTGGACCGCCGGAGGGCGGACCGCGGCGCCACCGTGCTGCTCGTGACGCACAACGTGATCGAGGCGGAGAGCGTGCTCGACCGGGTCGCGGTGATCGACCGCGGCCGGGTCATCGCCTGCGACACGCCCGGCGGGCTGAAGGGCCTGGTGGGGGAAGAGGTCCGGCTGGAGCTGGTGTGGCGGGAGCGGGCGCCGCTGGACGTGCCCGAGGTGGCGGCGCTCGGCGCGGCCGCGCGGGCCAGCGGGCGGCGCTGGACGCTGCGGCTGCCGCCGGACCGCGCGCGGGAGGCGGTGGCGGCCGTGACGGCCGGCCCGGCCTTCGCCGCGCTGGACGACTTCACGCTCGCGACGCCGAGCCTGGAAGATGTGTATCTCGCGCTGGGGGGCCGTACGGAGGAAGGCTTGGTGAAGGCGTGAGCGTGGTTCCCGCCGAGGCGGACGCGGTGCCGGGGACGGCGGCGGAGACGGTGGCCCGGGCTGCGACCGGGACCGGGGAGGCGACTCGTGCCGAGGACGTGACCGGCATCGTCGTGGCCCCGCTGGCGCCCCGGGCGCGCCTGTTCCCCGCGCTGAGTGCCGTCTACCTTGCCCAGCTGTCGCGGGCCCGCGTGGCCCGTATCCCGCTGCTGTTCGTGGCGACCTTCCAGTCCATCGGGATCATGGTCCTGATGCGCGGCGTGGTGGACGGCGGCGACGCCGCACGGGCCGTCGTCTCGGGCTCCAGCGTGCTGGTCGTGGCGTTCGTGGCGCTGAACCTGCTGGCGCAGTACTTCGGTCAGCTGCGGGCCGGCGGCGGGCTCGACCACTACGCCACGCTGCCGGTGCCGCCGGCCGCCGTGGTGCTCGGCGCGGCCGCCGCGTACGCCTCGTTCACCGCGCCGGGCACGGTGGTCACGGCCGTGACCGGCTGTCTGCTGTTCCAGCTGCCGATGGCGCACCTGTGGGTGCTGATCGCGGTCATCCCGCTGGCCGGTGCCGCCCTCGCGGGGCTCGGCGCCGCGCTCGGCCTGCTCGCGCCCCGCCCCGAACTGGCCACGCTGTGCGGCCAGTTGGGCATGTCCGCGGCCCTGCTGCTGGGCGTGCTGCCGGCCGCCGGGCTGCCCGCGCCGATCTCGTACGCGCGTGACCTGCTGCCGTCCACGTACGGCGTCGAGGCCCTGGCGCGTGGTTTCGACGCCCACCCGGACTGGCTGGCGGTCGTCGCGGACCTGGGCGTCTGCGCGGCCGTGGGCGTGCTGTCGCTGGCGGTGGCGGCCTGGGCGTACCGCCGGGCGGCCGTACGGTGACGGACCCGGCGGATCACGGGAGCCGGCCGGACGGGTGCGGGCAGACCGGCGGGAACCGGTCGCGGCCCCGGCCTCCCGCCGACGGCACCGTGTCCACCTGGCACGATGACGGGGTGACCGCACCACAGACGCCGCCCAACGATCAGCCGTCCCAGGACGGGCCGTCCGACGGCCGACCGCACGAGAACCAGCCGCCCGAGCGCGCGTACGACCCCTGGGCCGCTTCGGCCGGGACAGCCCAGGGGGCGAACGCCGTTTCGACCACCGAGGGGACCGCCGTGCAGGACCGGGCCGAGTTCCGCCGGGAGCTGCGTGAGGCGGCGCTGATCGCGATCGTGGCGACGGTGTGCGGAGCGCTGCTGGGCGTCCTGTGGGCGTGGCTGGCGCCGCACGTCCCGCTGATCGCGGACGGCAGCGGCAATGTCTATCTCAAGAACAGCGAGGGCGAGGAGTCCATCGGCGGGGACGGCACGTTCGTCCTGCTGGGCCTTGGCTTCGGGGTGCTGTGCGCGCTGGCGGCCTTCTTCTACCGCAAGGGCGGCGGCATCCCGCTGGTGGTGGCGCTGACGGTGGGCGGGCTGCTCGGTTCAGTGGTGGCCTGGCGGCTCGGTATGTACATGGGCCCGACGTCGGACCTGGCGGCACGGGCCGCGGAGGTCGGCAAGGGCGTCACGTTCGACGCGCCGCTGCGTCTCCAGGCCAAGGGCGCGCTGCTCGCCTGGCCGGTCGCCGCGATGGTCACCCACCTGCTCGTGACCGGGTTCTTCGGCCCCCGCGACCCGGAGCCGCCGATGTCGGACTGGGCCACCGGGCCCCATCAGGCGCCGCCCCCGCCGCCGTCGTCGGACAGCTGACGGAGGGGCCCCGGCCGTCGTCGGACGGCGGGAGCGGGCCCGCGAAGCGCGCGGGCCCGTCCCGGTCACTCAGGCGGGCCGGCGCCCGTGATTGGCCTTGCCCTTCTTGATGCGCCACTTCCGCTTGCGGGTCTTCTTCGACATGGGCGTACCTCCTCCACGGGTCGTAGCGGAGGAAGCGGGAGGCGTAAAGACCTCGCACGGTGACGGCCGGGGCGTACGGGACGCATCCGGCCGCGCCCGCGCTCAGCCGCGCGCGATCTCCGCGAGCGTCGCCTGCGTGAGCTCCTGGAGGTCGGCGGGGGCCAGCTCGACCTCCAGCCCGCGGCGCCCGGCCGACACGCACACCGTCGCGTGCGCGGTGGCCGACGCGTCGATGACCGTGGGCAGCCGCTTGCGCTGGCCGAGGGGCGAGATGCCGCCGCGTACGTAACCCGTGCTGCGTTCCGCCGCGGCCGGGTCGGCCATCGCGGCGCGCTTGCCGCCGGCCGCCGCGGCCAGGGCCTTGAGGTCGAGGGAGCCGGAGACCGGCACGACGGCGACGGTCAGGGCGCCGTCCACCTCGGCGAGCAGCGTCTTGAAGACCTGGTCGGGGGAGACGCCGAGCGCCTCGGCGGCCTCCTCGCCGTACGACGCGGTGGCCGGGTCGTGCTCGTACGCGTGGAGGGTGAAGTCGACGCCCGCCTCGGTGAGGGCGACCGTCGCGGGCGTGCCCCCGGCGCCGGCCGGCTGCTTCCCGTTCTTCGCCTGCTTGGTCCGCTTCGGCTTCTTGGACATGGTCGTCGCCCTCGTAAGACTTTTCGGGGTGGTACGGGCACGGGTCGGTACGGCTACGGACGGGACGGCCGCCCGCGTGCTCAGTTCGGGCTGGTGGGGTGCCGGGTCAGGTCCACCGCGGGCAGCGACGGGAGCTTACCGATCACCGCCGTCTCCTGGCGAAGGAGTTCCAGCTCCCGGGTGAGCCGGGCCGCGGTGTCCGGCGCCTCCAGGAGGTGCTGCTTGGCGGGGATGTCGAGCACGGCGGCGGCCGCGACCAGGTACGACAGCACCGACGGCTCATCGGGCAGGTCCTGGCCGCCGGCCAGGGTGCGCTCGTTCGCCCAGGCCAGCCGCTTCTGGTAGGTACGGAAGGCCCGGGTGACACCGGAGGCCAGCGCCCCGGCGCCCTCGCCCTCGACCTCCGGCAGCTCCTCCACCTCGCCCATCAGGTACGGGCCGGAGGCGTCCACCGACAGCAGTTTGAAGCGGGTGGTGCCGGTGGCCAGCACCTCGTACCCGGGGGCGTCCGGTCCGGTGCCGGGGGCCGTCCCCTCCGCCTCGGCGTTCTCGTCGGACGCGAGGCCGGTGCCGGGGGCGCCGCTCTTCTCGCGGATGGTCGCCGCGTCCGCCACGCATCCCACGGTGTGGAAGGCGCTGATCGGGTCGGGGCCGAAGCCGGCGCCGGGCCCGCCGGCGGGCATCGCCGTGCTGTCCGGCAGGCCGGGGGCGGAGGGCGCCACTTCGCGGCCGTCGCGGATCGCGACGACGCCGAACCGGCGCTCGTCCTCGGGGAGCGCGAGCAGGTCGCGCATCATGGCCCGGTACCGCGCCTCGAATACGTTGAGCGGGAGGACGAGTCCCGGGAACAACACCGAGTTCAGCGGGAAGAGCGGTAGGCGCACGGAGGTCACAGCCCGTAAGCCTAGAGCCTGTGGAGACGGGTGTGGTTCGCGGCCCGCGATCCGGCGCCCGGCGCCAGGGGACAACGGCCCTCGTACGAGGGCCGGGCGGCCCCTGGAGCGGGCGCCGTCGCGCTCCTACTGCCGCCGCAGCAGCCGTGACGCGCCCGCCGCGACCGTCGTCGCCAGCACCCAGCCCGTCAGAATCATGATCGCGGCCACCCACTGGGACGCGCCGTCCGGCTTCCACGACGAGCCCTGGTAGAGGTCGATCACCGGCAGCAGCAGATCGAGGGAGTAGAGGTACGGGTTCCAGGGCGGCGCCTCGCCGGGCTTGAGCGCCGGGGGCGGGTACTGGGCGAAGTAGACCGTGCCGAGCGCCCACAGGAACGCCATCCACACCGCGGCCCGCCCAGGACGGTAGCCGTACGCCACCGTCCAGTCCTGGAGGACGCCCCACGCCTTGGCGGCCAGCGGCAGCGTCTCGCGCCGCCGCCGCTGCTTGGCGAGCAGCACCTCACGCGCGTCGGAGTCCTCGCCGCTGCGGCGCAGGGCGGCGGCGAGCATCTCGTACGGCTCGGGGGCGTACTCCGGTGTGGCGGCGGCCACCCACTCCACCCGCCGGGACAGCGGGAAGTGCCCGCGGGGGATCAGCGTCTCGTAGGTGAAGCCCGCCATCCACAGCCCGCCCAGCCCCGGCCAGCTCGCCGCCTTGTCGACCAGGTTGACGACCCGGGCGCCGGAGAGGATGACCCGCCCGCGCTGCGGCCGCTCGCCCAGGAAGCGCAGCTCGGGGGTCTGGATGCGGCGCAGCGACAGCTCCTGGTCGGGCTCCATGATGAAGCGCGCCTGCTCGAAGTCGACGGCGTCGCCGAACCGCCCGTCGTCCAGCCGCATCCCGCCCTCGCACTCGAAGCGCTGCAGGCGGGTGCCCCGGGTGGGGGTGTGGGCGATGCCGTACGGGGGAGTGGCGGCCGTGCTGGAGAACGGCGAGTTGGCCAGGCCCGCGCCGGTCAGGTACAGCGTGCGCTCGACCGTCATCTGCGGGGCGTTCAGGGCGCGGCGGCCGTACGGGTTGCTCAGCCGGCTGCCGCGCAGGCTCAGCGACACGCCGATCGTCGCGCCGCGCAGCGACAGCTCCCCGTAGGACTCCATCATCTCGGCCTGGAGGTCCTGGGCGACGGTGAGCCCGTCCGCCATCACCGACCGGCCCTGCCGGTCCTTGTGCACCACCGTCTGGTTGAGCAGCAGGTCCGTGCCGATGTGCGCGTCGGTCAGCCGGATGCCGGAGCGCACGACGCAGCGCGGCAGGTGCAGATCGCCCTCGGTGTGCAGCCGGGCCGCCTCGAACCGGGGTATCGCGCAGCCCACCATGCGCAGTGTGGTGAAGCGGCTCTCGGGCAGCACGATCTCGTTCTGGAAGCGGCAGTCGCGCAGCTCCACGAATGGCTTGATCGTGCCGCCCGCAAGGTCGAGAGTGTCGGTGATGTACGCACCCGCCAGTTTCAGCGCGGAGACCCGGCCGGGCTGCGCCGGCGGCCCCTCCAGCAGCAGGAGCGCCAGGATGCGGGCGCGCACCCGCCGGTCCGGGCCCCACCGGAACTGCCCGTGCGGGTCGTCCCTGGCCGGGTCGCCGGTGCGCAGATCGCAGGTGCTGCCGTTGCGGAACGCCTGCCACATGCTCCATTCGGCCGGGTTGAGCATGAGCTCCGCCGGCGCGTCGCCCTCCTCCGGCGTGGCCACCTGATGTCCCCCTTTCCCCGCTGTTCCCCGTGTCTCCCGCTCCCCCGGGCGGGTCCGTACGGTCCCGCGTACGGGCGTCCGCGTCCAGCGGTTTCCCGTACGCCCGGTGTCCCGCGCGTCAGCCCCGTCACTCCGTACGCCCGTACGAGCCCCATTCCCGCTGAGTGACCGGCTCAACACGAACCGTGAGGTCCGGTTCCGGCCGGTCTTCCGCCAGGTCCGGTGGGGTCCGCGCGGTCCGCGGTGCTGTGTATCACCGACTGATACGGGCGGCCGCGCCCGGGAACGGGTCTGAGACACTGGAGGGGTGATCTCCCGAATCGATCTGCGCGGTGACGCCCTCCCCGAGGGCGCCGCCCTGCGCGACCTGCTGCCCCGTGCCGAGTTCGACGTGGAAGCCGCCCTGGAGAAGGTGCGGCCCATCTGCGAGGACGTGCGCCATCGTGGGACGGCCGCGCTGATCGAGTACGCCCATCGGTTCGACGGTGTCGCCATCGAGCGCGTACGGGTGCCCGCCGAGGCGCTGGAGCGCGCGCTCGCGGAGCTGGACCCGGCCGTACGAGCCGCCCTGGAGGAGTCGATCCGGCGCGCCCGGATCGTCCACCGCGAGCAGCGCCGCACCGACGTCACCACCAAGGTCGTGCCCGGCGGCACGGTCACCGAGCGCTGGGTCCCGGTCGAGCGTGTCGGCCTGTACGTACCCGGTGGCCTGGCCGTCTACCCGTCCTCCGTGGTCATGAACGTCGTGCCCGCGCAGGAGGCGGGCGTCGACGCGGTCGCCGTCACCTCCCCGCCGCAGGCGGAGTTCGGCGGCCTGCCCCACCCGACCATCCTCGCCGCCTGCGCCCTGCTCGGCGTGGACGAGGTGTACGCGGCCGGCGGCGCCCAGGCGATCGCGATGTTCGCGTACGGCACCGAGGAGTGCCGCCCGGTCAACCTGGTCACCGGCCCCGGCAACATCTACGTCGCCGCCGCCAAGCGCCTGCTCAAGGGCCGGATCGGCATCGACGCGGAGGCCGGGCCCACCGAGATCGCGGTCCTCGCGGACGCCACCGCCGACGCCGCGCACGTCGCCGCCGACCTGATCAGCCAGGCCGAGCACGACACGCTCGCCGCCGCCGTCCTGGTCACCGATTCGGCCGAACTGGCCGCCGCCGTCGAGACCGAGCTGAAGACCCAGGTGGCCGCGACGAAGCACACCGAGCGGATCAGCACCGCGCTGGCCGGGCGGCAGTCCGCGATCGTGCTGGTGGACGGCGTGGACGAGGGCCTGAAGGTGGTCGACGCGTACGGCGCCGAGCACCTGGAGATCCAGACCGCCGACGCCTCCGCGGTCGCCGCCCGCGTCCGCAACGCCGGCGCGATCTTCGTCGGCCCGTACGCCCCCGTCTCGCTCGGCGACTACTGCGCCGGCTCCAACCACGTGCTGCCCACCGGCGGCTGCGCCTGCCACTCCTCGGGCCTGTCCGTCCAGTCGTTCCTGCGCGGCATCCATGTCGTGGACTACAGCCGCGACGCGCTGGCCGAGGTCGCCCACCATGTGGTGACCCTCGCCGAGGCCGAGGACCTCCCGGCCCACGGCGCGGCGCTGAAGGCAAGGTTCGACTGGAAGATCCCGCAGGGCGAGTGAGCGAGCACGTGACGAAGATCGACGACCTTCCCATCCGGGACGAGCTGCGCGGCAAGTCCCCGTACGGCGCGCCGCAGCTGGACGTCCCCGTACGCCTGAACACCAACGAGAACCCGTACCCGCTGCCCGAACCGCTGGTGCGGCGGATCGCCGAGCGGGTCACCGAGGCCGCCCGCGAACTGAACCGCTACCCCGACCGGGACGCGGTCGAGCTGCGCACGGCGCTGGCCGCCTATCTGACGCGCACCGGCGGCCATGAGGTCACCGCCGCGAACGTCTGGGCCGCCAACGGCTCCAACGAGGTCATCCAGCAGCTGCTCCAGACCTTCGGCGGGCCCGGCCGCACCGCCATCGGCTTCGAGCCCTCGTACTCGATGCACGGCCTGATCTCCCGCGGCACCGGCACCGGCTGGCTCTCCGGCCCGCGCAACGACGACTTCACCATCGACGTGGAGGCCGCCGTCGCGGCCATCGGCGAGCACCGGCCCGACGTGGTCTTCATCTGCTCGCCCAACAACCCCACCGGCACCGCCGTCGCCGCCGAAACGGTTCTCGCGCTGTACGAGGCCGCGCAGGCGGCCCGCGCCGACACCGGCGGCGCGCTGGTCGTGGTGGACGAGGCGTACGGCGAGTTCAGCCACCGCCCCTCGCTGCTCCCGCTGATCGAGGGCCGCCCCAACCTGGTCGTCTCGCGCACCATGTCCAAGGCGTTCGGCGCCGCCGGCCTGCGCCTGGGCTATCTGGCCGCCGACCCCGCCGTGGTCGACGCCGTCCAGCTCGTCCGCCTGCCGTACCACCTCTCGTCCGTCACCCAGGCCACCGCGCTCGCCGCCCTGGAGCACACCGACACGCTCCTGAAGTACGTCGAGCAGCTCAAGGCCGAGCGCGACCGGCTGGTGGACGAGCTGCGCGCCATCGGCTGCGAGGTGGTCGACTCGGACGCCAACTTCGTCCAGTTCGGGCGGTTCGAGGACCAGCACGCCACCTGGCAGGCCATCCTCGACCAGGGCGTCCTGGTCCGTGACAACGGTGTACCGGGCTGGCTGCGGGTCACCGCGGGAACCCCGGCCGAGAACGACGCGTTTCTCGACGCGGTCCGTGCAGTACTGAAGGAGAACCGATGAACCGCGTTGGGCGCGTGGAGCGCACCACGAAGGAGACCTCGGTGCTCGTCGAGATCGATCTCGACGGCACCGGCCAGGTGGACGTGTCGACAGGCGTCGGCTTCTACGACCACATGCTCGACCAGCTCGGCCGGCACGGCCTCTTCGACCTCAAGGTCAAGACCGACGGCGACCTGCACATCGACACCCACCACACCATCGAGGACACCGCCCTCGCGCTGGGCGCCGCCTTCAAGCAGGCCCTCGGCGACAAGGTCGGCATCTACCGCTTCGGCAACTGCACCGTCCCGCTGGACGAGTCGCTGGCCCAGGTGACCGTCGATCTTTCCGGCCGCCCCTACCTGGTGCACACCGAGCCGGAGAACATCGCGCCGATGATCGGCACGTACGACACCACGATGACCCGGCACATCCTGGAGTCCTTCGTGGCGCAGGCGCAGATCGCCCTGCACGTCCACGTGCCGTACGGCCGCAACGCCCACCACATCGTGGAGTGCCAGTTCAAGGCGCTGGCCCGCGCGCTGCGCTACGCCAGCGAACGCGACCCGCGCGCCGCCGGCATCCTCCCCTCGACCAAGGGAGCGCTGTGAACGGCCTGTCCACCGTCTTCATCGTGCTCGGCCTCTTCCTGCTCGGCGGGCTCTACTCCTTCTGGAAGCAGGGGATGGGCAAGAGCGTGCTCGTCCTGCTGGGCATCGGCTCGGCCATGTGCCTGGCCGCCGGCATTCTCCGTCTGGATGTGTGGAATTGAGTACCGCACCCGCGAAGAAGGTCGTCGTCTTCGACTACGGCTTCGGCAACGTCCGCTCCGCCGAGCGCGCCCTCGCCCACGTCGGCGCCGAGGTGGAGATCACCGGTGACTACGACAAGGCGATGAACGCCGACGGACTGCTGGTCCCCGGCGTCGGCGCCTTCGCCGCCTGCATGAAGGGCCTGCGCGAGGCCCGCGGCGACTGGGTCATCGGTCGCCGCCTGGCCGGCGGACGCCCCGTCATGGGCATCTGCGTCGGCATGCAGATCCTCTTCTCCCGTGGCATCGAGCACGGCGTGGAGACTGAGGGCATGGACGAGTGGCCCGGCACGGTCGGCCCGCTGAAGGCCGACGTGGTCCCGCACATGGGCTGGAACACCGTCCAGGCCGCCGAGGGCTCGCGCCTGTTCGCCGGGCTGCCCGCCGACGCGCGCTACTACTTCGTGCACTCCTACGCCGTACGCGACTGGGAGCTGGAAGTCGGCAACCCCAACATGCGCGCACCCCAGGTCACCTGGGCCACGCACGGCGAGCCGTTCGTCGCCGCCGTCGAGAACGGCCCGCTGTGGGCCACCCAGTTCCACCCCGAGAAGTCCGGCGACGCCGGCGCCCAGCTGCTGTCCAACTGGACCCAGACCCTCTAGGACCCTCCGCGATGAGCAAGCTCGAACTCCTCCCCGCCGTCGACGTCCGCGACGGCCAGGCGGTCCGCCTCGTGCACGGCGAGTCCGGCTCCGAGACGTCGTACGGCGACCCGCTGCAGGCCGCGCTGGCCTGGCAGCGCGCGGGTGCCGAGTGGCTGCACCTGGTCGACCTCGACGCGGCGTTCGGCACCGGCGACAACCGCGCGCAGATCGCCGAGGTGGCCCGCTCGATGGACATCAAGGTCGAACTGTCCGGCGGCATCCGCGACGACGCCTCCCTGGAGGCCGCGCTCGCCACCGGCTGCAAGCGCGTCAACCTCGGTACGGCCGCGCTGGAGACCCCGGAGTGGGTCGCCAAGGTCATCGCCGAGCACGGCGACAAGATCGCCGTCGGCCTGGACGTCCGCGGCACCACGCTGCGCGGCCGCGGCTGGACCCGCGACGGCGGCGACCTCTACGAGACGCTGGCCCGCCTCGACTCCGAGGGCTGCGCCCGCTACGTCGTCACCGACATCAACAAGGACGGCACCCTCCAGGGCCCCAACCTGGAACTGCTGCGGGGCGTCTGCGCCGCGACGGACCGGCCGGTTGTCGCCTCCGGCGGCGTCTCCTCCCTGGACGACCTGCGCGCCATCGCCACACTGGTGCCGGAGGGCGTGGAGGGCGCGATCGTGGGCAAGGCGCTCTACGCCAAGGCGTTCACCCTGGAAGAGGCATTGGAGGCCGTTTCGTCATGACCATCGAGCGCGCGCAGACCGACAGTCCCTGGGAAGAGGAGATCGGATTCGCGCGCGCCGTGGCGGCCGGCGACCGCGTCCTGGTCGCCGGCACGATGCCACTGGTCGGCGGCGTGCTGTACGGGGAGGGCGACCCGTACGAGCAGACCAAGGTCGCCTTCTCCAACGCGCTGGCGGCGCTGGAGCCGTTCGGGCTCGGCGCCGACGCGGTCATCCGCACCCGTATGTACCTGACCCACGCCCGTGACGTGGACGCGGCGGCCCGCGCCCACAAGGAACTCTTCGACGCCGTACGGCCCACCGCGACCCTGGTCGTGGTCTCCGGCTTCGCCGACTCGCGCGTACTGGTCGAAGTCGAACTCGAAGCATTCAGAGAGGCCACGAGCACATGACCCTGGCGGTCCGAGTCATCCCCTGCCTGGACGTGGACAACGGCCGGGTCGTCAAGGGCGTCAACTTCAAGAACCTGCGCGACGCCGGCGACCCCGTCGAAATGGCCAAGATCTACGGCCAGGAGGGCGCCGACGAGCTGACCTTCCTCGACATCACGGCCTCCTCCGGCAACCGCGAGACCACCTACGACGTGGTCCGCCGCACCGCCGAACAGGTCTTCATCCCCCTCACCGTCGGCGGCGGCGTCCGCACGCCCGAGGACGTCGACAAACTCCTGCGCGCCGGCGCCGACAAGGTCGGCGTCAACACCGCCGCCATCGCCCGCCCCGACCTGATCCGCGAGATCGCCGAACGCTTCGGCAGCCAGGTCCTGGTCCTGTCCGTCGACGCCCGCCGCACCGAGACCGGCTCCTTCGAGGTCACCACCCACGGCGGCCGCCGAGGCACCGGCATCGACGCCGTCGAATGGGCCCACCGCGCCGCCGACCTCGGCGCCGGCGAGATCCTCCTGAACTCCATGGACGCCGACGGCACCAAGGACGGCTACGACACCGAGATGATCGCCGCCGTCCGCAAACACGTCACCGTCCCCGTCATCGCCAGCGGCGGCGCCGGCCGCCTGGCCGACTTCCCCCCGGCGGTCGAGGCCGGCGCGGACGCGGTACTGGCCGCCTCGGTGTTCCACTTCGGGGACCTGCGTATCGGCGAGGTGAAGGAGACGCTGCGGGGGGCGGGGCATCCGGTGCGGTGATCCGACCCTGGTTCATGCGGGTTCGAGGCGCCCTTCACATCCCGGTGGAGGGCGCCTCGGCGCGTGTGCGCACCGTGGCGTACCGGTGAGGCATCAAGGAAGAGAGCGGCCGGATGCCTGAGGCGGGAGAACGCATGTCCGCCCGGTCCCCCGTGACGGCGGTAGGGGGACGAGCGCACCGTGCGGTGCCCTAGCCTGCGGGCATGCCTGCGATCACGGTTGCTTTTACCGCGGAAGAACTGGCCGAACTGTATGCCGAGGCCGAGGAATTGGGTGTGCCGGTAGAGAGGATGGCGCGCAAGGCCGTCTGTGAAAGCGTTGCGCGCGGCAGGCGGCAGAGGCGTCGTGCCGGGGGACAAGTACGCACCGGTGCACACGGCTTGTTCGAGGCCGGGTTGCGTCCGAGTGACGGCGAGGAAACGTGAACGGGGCTGGGAGAAGGCGGAACCCGGGCGCGTAACGGGCCTATCGGGTCAGTCGCTGCCCGATTCCCGCGTGGTGCTTGTGTTCATGGTCGGGGGCTCCCTACCGTTCTCGCGTTCGGATCCCGGATGCCCACCGGAAGGAAACCTCGCCATGATGTTTTCGCCGACCGGCCGTCACCGAGCCCCGCGTCGCCGCAGTGGCGCGGGGCGATTACTGACCCGCGCCTCGACCGCGGCGGCCACTCTCGCGCTGCCGGTCGTCGGCGCGTCCGTCGCCTCCGCGGCGGACGGTGGGACGTACACCGTCGCCCCCGGCGACAGCCTCTCCGAGATCGCCGCGAAGCACCGGGTCGAGGGCGGCTGGAGCAAGCTGTATGCGAGCAATCGCGCAGCGGTCGGAGGCAATCCCGACCTGATCAAGGTCGGTACGAAACTGAAGCTGAGCGGTACGGCCGCGAAACCGAAGCAACGCGCCGCGCGCTCCGCCGAGCGGCCCGCCGTGCGGGCCGCGGCCGGTGATGCCGTACGGCCCGTCAGCGGTGGCGCGCTCACCGCCGGGTTCGGGGCCGGGGGAAGTCACTGGGCCCGCGCGCACACGGGGCAGGACTTCGCCGTGCCGGTGGGGACCGCCGTGCGCGCCGCCCGCGGCGGGACCGTGGTGAAGGCCGGCTGGGGCGGCGCGTACGGGTACGAGGTCGTCATCCGGCACCACAGCGGCTCGTACACGCAGTACGCGCATCTTTCGCAGATCCGGGTGGCGGAAGGCAGCAGCGTCGGCGCCGGGGAGCGCATCGGGCGGTCCGGTGCCACCGGCAACGTCACCGGACCGCACCTGCACTTCGAGGTCCGGGCCACCCCGGACTACGGGTCCGCCGTGGACCCGATGGCCTGGCTGCGCCGGCACGGCGCGTTCGACTGAGCGGGGCGGGCGGCCCACCGGGTTCCGGACGACCGCGGCCGTTTCACCGCCTGCCCTTGCGGGCCGCCCGTACGTACTCCCGGTTCATCCTGGTGATGCTGAACAGCGGGATGCCCTTGGGGCAGGCGGTGGCGCACTCGCCGGTGAGGGTGCAGCCGCCGAAGCCCTCCTCGTCCATCGTGGCCACCATGTCCAGGACCCGCGACTCGCGTTCGGGCGCGCCCTGGGGGAGCACGTTGAGATGGTTGACCTTGGCCGAGGTGAACAGCATCGCCGAACCGTTCGGGCAGGCCGCCACGCACGCGCCGCAGCCGATGCACTCGGCGTGCTCGAAGGCGGTGTCCGCGTCCGGCTTCGGCACGGGCGTGGCGTGCGCCTCGGGCGCGGCGCCGGTCGGCGCGGTGATGTAGCCGCCGGACTGGATGATCCGGTCGAAGGCGGAGCGGTCGACGACCAGGTCCCGTACGACGGGGAAGGCCGCCGCGCGCCACGGCTCGACGTCGATGGTGTCGCCGTCCCGGAAGGAGCGCATGTGCAGCTGGCAGCTGGTGGTGCGCTCCGGGCCGTGTGCTTCGCCGTTGATGACGAGGCTGCAGGCGCCGCAGATGCCCTCGCGGCAGTCGTGGTCGAAGGCGACCGGGTCGTCGCCCTTGAGGATCAGTTCTTCGTTGAGGGTGTCGAGCATTTCCAGGAACGACATGTCGGGCGAGATGCCGTCCACGTCGTAGGTGGTCATGCCGCCTTCGGCGCCGGCGTCGCGCTGGCGCCAGACGCGCAGGGTGAGCTTCATGCGTAGCTCCGCTGGGTGGGGTGGACGTACTCGAAGACCAGGTCTTCCCTGTGCAGGACGGGAGCCGTGCCGGTGCCGGTGAACTCCCAGGCCGCGGCGTAGGAGAACTCCTCGTCGCGGCGGGCGGCCTCGCCGTCCGGGGTCTGCGACTCCTCGCGGAAGTGGCCGCCGCAGGACTCGGCGCGGTGCAGCGCGTCGAGGCACATCAGCTCGGCCAGTTCCAGGTAGTCGACGATACGGTTGGCCTTCTCCAGGGACTGGTTGAGCTCCTCGCCGGTGCCGGGCACCTTGACGCGGCGCCAGAACTCCTCGCGGATCTGCGGGATGCGGTCCAGCGCCTTGCGCAGGCCGGTCTCCGTACGGGCCATGCCGCACAGCTCCCACATCAGCTCGCCCAGTTCGCGGTGGAAGGAGTCGGGGGTGCGGTCGCCGTCGATGGACAGCAGGAGGTTGAGCTGGTCCTCGGTTTGGGCCAGGGCTTCCTGGACGGCGGGGTGGTCGGTGGTGACCTCGTCGTGGTGGGGGTTGCGGGCCAGGTAGTCGTTGATCGTCGACGGCAGGACGAAGTAGCCGTCGGCCAGGCCCTGCATGAGGGCGGACGCGCCGAGCCGGTTGGCGCCGTGGTCGGAGAAGTTGGCCTCTCCGATGGCGAACAGGCCGGGCACGGTGGTCTGGAGGTCGTAGTCGACCCAGAGGCCGCCCATCGTGTAGTGCACGGCGGGGTAGATCCGCATCGGCACCTCGTACGGGTTCTCGGCGGTGATCCGCTCGTACATGTCGAAGAGGTTGCCGTACTTCTCCTCGACGGCCTTGCGGCCCATCCGGGCGATGGCGTCCGCGAAGTCCAGGTAGACGCCCTGGCCGCCGGGCCCGACGCCGTGTCCTTCGTCGCACACGTTCTTGGCGGCGCGGGAGGCGATGTCGCGGGGGACGAGGTTGCCGAAGGAGGGGTAGATCCGCTCCAGGTAGTAGTCGCGTTCCGCCTCGGGGATCTCGGCGGGCGGGCGGGTGTCGCCCTTGGCCTTCGGCACCCAGATGCGGCCGTCGTTGCGCAGCGACTCGCTCATCAGCGTCAGCTTGGACTGGTGGTCGCCGGTGCGCGGGATGCAGGTGGGGTGGATCTGGGTGAAGCAGGGGTTGGCGAAGTACGCGCCGCGCCGGTGGGCCCGCCAGATGGCGGTGGCGTTGGAGTTCATGGCGTTGGTCGACAGGTAGAACACGTTGCCGTAGCCGCCGGAGGCGAGCACCACGGCGTCCGCGAAGTACGTGTCGATCCGGCCGGTGACCAGGTCGCGGGCGACGATGCCGCGCGCCCGGCCGTCGATGACGATCAGGTCGAGCATTTCCGTACGCGGGTGCATCTCGACGTTGTCGGCGGCGATCTGGCGGGAGAGCGCCTGGTAGGCGCCGAGCAGCAGCTGCTGTCCGGTCTGGCCGCGGGCGTAGAACGTACGGGAGACCTGGACGCCGCCGAAGGAGCGGGTGTCCAGCAGGCCGCCGTACTCCCGGGCGAACGGCACGCCCTGCGCCACGCACTGGTCGATGATCTCCACGGAGATCTGCGCCAGGCGGTGCACATTGGACTCGCGGGCCCGGAAGTCGCCGCCCTTGACGGTGTCGTAGAACAGGCGGTGTACGGAGTCGCCGTCGTTGCGATAGTTCTTCGCCGCGTTGATGCCGCCCTGCGCGGCGATCGAGTGGGCGCGGCGCGGCGAGTCCTGGTAGCAGAACTGGACCACGTGGTAGCCCTGTTCGGCGAGGGTGGCACCCGCGGAGCCGCCGGCCAGGCCGGTGCCGACGACGATGACGGTGTGCTTGCGGCGGTTGGCCGGGTTGACCAGCTTGGCCCGGAAGCGGCGGGTGTCCCAGCGTTCGGCGACCGGGCCCTCGGGCGCCTTGGTGTCGGCGACCGGCTCCCCGGTCCGGTAATCGGTGTACGTGGTCATGGTCAGCTCACTGCTCCGGTCACGACGGCCACCGGTACCGCGACGAAGCCCGCCGTCAGCACCAGGGCGAGGAGGTTGGCGACGGTCTTGAGCACCCGGTCCCGGGCGGCGCTGCCCACGCCCAGCGTCTGCGCGGCGCTCCAGAATCCGTGCCGGATGTGCAGGCCGAGGGCGAGCATCGCCACGATGTAGAGCGTGGTGACGGGCCAGCGGTCGAAGGACGCGATCAGGTTCTCGTACGGGTGGCCGGCCTCGGCGCGCGGGTTCACCGTCAGCGTCGTGAGGTCCAGGATGTGCCAGACGATGAACAGCGCGAGGATGACGCCGCCCCAGCGCATGGTGCGGGTGGCGTAGCTGGTGCGCGCCTTCTTGTGGACGTACTTGCTCGGCCGCGCCTTGATGTCGCGGCGGCTGAGCTGGAAGGCGGCGACCCCGTGGGTGAGGACGGCGGCCAGCAGCACCACCCGCGCGATCCACAGGAACCACTCGTGGTGCAGGAAGGGTTCGCCGACGGTCCGCAGCCAGTGCCCGTAGCCGTTGAGCTCATCGGGACCGAAGAAGATCTTGAGGTTGCCCATCATGTGCGCGACCAGGTACAGCAGCATCACCACGCCGCTGACCGCCATCGCGGTTTTCTTGCCGACGGTCGAGTGCCACAGCAGGCCCGCGAAGGACGGCCGCCGATCCGTCCGGGTGTCCAGTGCCATGGGTCCCGACGGTAGGGACCGACCGGCCCATCAGTCCAAGACATGGAACGGCTCATCTCCATAGCCTTTGGCTATCGACGCCTATCATCGGCCGTATGCAGCTCCAGCAGCTCCGCTACTTCGCCGCGGTCGCCGACACCCGCCACTTCACCCGCGCCGCCGAACGCGAGCACGTCGCACAGCCCTCGCTGTCGCAGCAGATCAGGGCCCTGGAGCGGGAGCTGGGCGCCGAGCTGTTCCACCGGGCGCGCGGCCACATCACCCTCACCGACGCGGGCCGCACCCTGCTGCCGCTGGCCCGGCGCATCCTCGCCGACACCGAGACAGCGCGGCGCGAGGTGCAGGAGGTGGCGCAGCTGCGGCGCGGCCGGCTGCGGCTCGGCGCGCCGCCCAGCCTGTGCGCGAGCCTGGTCCCGGACGTGCTGAGCGTCTTCCACGCCGCCTACCCGGGCGTCGACCTGGTCGTCCACGAGGACGGTTCGCAGGATCTCGTACGGGTCCTGGCGGCCGGCGAGCTGGACCTCGCGCTCATCATCACCCCGCTGCCGGAGCAGGCCCCGGCGCTGGCCACCGCCGAACTGCTGCGGGAGGAACTGGTCGTGGTCTCGGCGCCGGACCACCCGGCCCCGGCGGGGCGCGGGCGCCGGATGCGCGTCGAAGACCTCCGGGACCATCCGCTGGCGATGTTCCGGCGCGGCTACGACCTGCGGGAGTTCACCGTGGCGGCCTGCCGCGCTGCCGGTTTCGAACCGGTCTTCACCGTGGAGGGCGGCGAGATGGACGCGGTACTGGGATTCGTACGCGCCGGGCTGGGCGTCGCGGTCGTACCGAGCATGGTCGCCGAACGCTCCGGACTGCGCGTCACCCGCTTCGCCACCCCGGACATGCACCGGGTGATCTCGGTGGCCCACCGGGGAGATGTCTCGCCGCCGCGGGCCGCCCGGGAGCTCACGCGCATTCTCATGGCGCATCTGGGGCTGGAGTTGTCTGGCGGGTTACGAAGCCTGGCGCGTTAGCGACCCTTTTTGATTCCCTTTAAGGGGCGATTTTCAGCCACGCGGAGAGGGAGGGGGCGCGTGGTCGTGCGGAGCGGCGCGCAGGTGGCAGGGGGCGTGAACCGGCGTGCGACACAGGGGTCCCAGGGCGAACAGACCGTTTTCGGGCAGAAGCAGGGGTGACCATTGCGCTTTCTACCTTTGCGGCGCTAAAACAGCTGCATTCGCCGAATCGGCGGCAGCGCAATGGGTTTACGGGGGGAAGATCCAGAAATGCCGATGTTGCTGGAAGACGTGTACGCGGGAGCGCCGACCGTAAAATCCGGACGGCACATCACCACCGTCAACGAATTCACCGACCAATCACCCGCACTCCGCCCCGAGGTGCTCGCGGAGGCGACCCGGCGGCTGATCGAGCTGGGGGACTTCGAGGCCGGGAAGATCCTGGTCGAGGAGGACAAGGGCGCCATCCTTGGCAGCGCGGTGTCGCTGGCCGTGGGACTGCCGCTCGCGGTGGCCCGCTGGTACACCTACGACCTGAGCGGCCATGGCATCTCGGTGCCCGTCGACAGCGAATACTTCACGGGCACGCTCTACATCAACGGCGTCGAACCGGGGGACCGGGTGACGATCGTCGACGACACGATCAGCACCGGCGGCACCCTCATCGCCCTGATCGAGGCCGTCCGTAAGGCCGGCGCACGGGTCGAGGAAGTGCTGGTGGCGGTGGAGAAGCCGGAGAACGGCGGCCGCGAGCGGATCGCCGAGTGCTTCGGCATCGCGGTCCGCTCGGTCATCCGTATCGCCGTCGACCCGGGCACCGGGCGCGTCAACGTCCTGGGCTGAGGCCGCGGGAAAACAGCGCCGCACGCCGGCGCACGCACCTTCTTGGTCCTTTCCGTCACTTTCCCGCACGCCGGAGCACAACCGTTCAGGCACGCCCGAGGAGTTTTGTGTGAGCACGACCGATCCCGGCGCCGAGACCGGCCGCACGGAATTGTACGAACTATGCCGCATTGCCGAGCCGGGAGCCGCCCGGATATTCGCCAAGTGTGAATTCCGCAATCCCACCGGAAGCCACAAGGACCGGGTCTTCTCCTATATGATCGACGAACTGGAGAAGGCCAAAACGATCAGTCCCGGAATGACCCTGGTCGAATGCTCGACCGGAAATGGCGGCGCCGCGCTGTCCCGGGTCGGCGCACAGCGCGGATATCGCGTCGTCATCGTCATGCCGGAGGGCATGACCGAAGAACGCAGGAAACAGATCGCGTCATGGGGCGGCACGGTCGTCGAGACCTCCGCGGACGGCTTCCTCCTGGAGGGCGAGGAGACCGCCCGGCGCTACACGGCCGAGAACCCCGGCAGCCACTTCCTCGACCAGTCCACCAACGCACTCAACTGGCGCGCCTGGCGCTCCTGCGGCCACGAGATCGTCACCGATCTGCGCGCGGCCGGGCGGACCCCCGGCCACTTCATCTGCTCCCTCGGCACCGGCGGCACCTTCACCGGCATCGCCGACGTCCTCAAGGGCGCCCACCCCGGCCTGCGCACATGGGCCGTCGAGGTGGACCGCTCGGCCGCCCTGTACGCCAAGCGCAACGGCCTGCCCTTCGAGCACCACACCCACAACCTGATGGGCCTGGGCCCGGGCAAGGTCCCGTCCAACCTGCGCGAGGAACTCGTCGACGAGGTCGAACTGATCACCGGCGACGACGGCTGGAGCACCATGAAACGCCTCATCTCCGAGGAGGGCCTGCCCGTCGGGCCCACCGCGGGCGGCAACATCTTCGCCGCCCAGCGGCTGGCCAGGACGCTTCCGCCGGAAGAGGTCGTGGTCACCGTGCTGTTCGACTCCGCCTGGAAGTACTTCAGCATCTGGGACGGCCGGTACAACCGGTACCGCACGGAGCCGGACGCATGACCGCCGAGCGCCGGGCCGTGGGGGACCCGGACGCCGCGGACCGCCGGGCCACCGGGGAGCCCGGCGGTACCGCGGAGCACGGCGGTATCGCGGAGCGCCTGGCCGCCGTCGCCCGCCGCCTCGGCCTGGCCTGCGAGCGGGCCGGGGTGGCGCCCCGGGACGTACGGTTCGTCGCCGTCAGCAAGTTCCACGGCACGCCCGCGCTCACCGCCGCCCTGGAGGCCGGCCACCGCCACTACGGCGAGAGCCGCGTACAGGAGGCCCAGCGCAAGTGGCCGCCCCTACAGGAGCGCTACCCCGGCACCCGCCTCCACCTCATCGGACCGCTCCAGACCAACAAGGCCGCGGCGGCCGTCGGCGCCTTCGACGTCCTGCACAGCCTGGACCGGCCCCGCCTGGCCGCGGCCCTGGCCGCCGCCATGGAGCGCACCGGCCGCCGCCCGGACTGCTTCGTGCAGGTCAACACCGGCGACGAACCGCACAAGAGCGGGGTGCCGGTCGCCGGGGTGGACGCGTTCGTCAAGGAGTGCGTGGGCACGTACGGGCTGCCCGTCGTCGGCCTGATGTGCATTCCGCCCTACGGCGGCGACCCGCGCCCGCACTTCCGGCTGTTGCGCGCACTGGCCGCCGAACACGGCCTGCGCGAGCTCAGTATGGGGATGAGCGCCGACTTCGAGACCGCGGTGGCGGAAGGCGCGACCACGGTCCGCGTCGGCGAGGCGGTCTTCGGGCCGCGCCCGCGTCCCTGAGGAGTCACCGTGGCCGCGCTGTTCGTCTTCAGTCTCTTCTCCGCGCTGGTGGACGTCTTCGCCTCGGAGCGCCTGCAGCAGGTGGACCCGGGGAGCGTGGCCGCGGTCGCCTTCACGCTCACCGGGGCGCTCTTCTGCCTGCTCGCCGTCGTACGGCTGCGTCCGGCCCGGCTGCGGGCCGTCATCCGGGCGCACGCCGCCGACCTGGTCGTCCTCAACATCACCACGGCCGTCACCTGGCTGACCCTGCTGTACGCCCTCAAGCTCATGGAACCGGCCGTCGCCAACGTCGTGTCCATCGCCATCGGCCCCGCCTGCACCGTCCTCCTCCAGGTCCTGTGGTGGAAGCGGGACCGCGTCCTGCCGGGCGAACTCCTCTCCGCGCTCGGCATCCTGCTCACCCTGGCCGGCCTGGTCTGGGCGTCGCTGGACGGCCACAGCGGCGTGGGGGACCGCGCCGCTCTGGCCATGACGCTGGGCCTGTGCGCCGCGGTCGCCTCCGGCGCCGGCGGGGCCGCCAACGTCGTCTTCTCCGCCCGGCTGGGCGCCGCCGGGGTGGACGTGCCCACCGTCATGGGCCTGCGGTTCGCCCTGGTGGCGGCCGTCGGCTGGACGCTGGCCGCGTTCTCCGGCACCGAGCAGCTGGGCCGGGCGCTGGTGCCGGGCGCGGTGGTGGCCGTCATCGGCGTCTCGATCCCCGCGTACCTGGTGCAGATCGGGGTGCGGAAGGTGACTCCGATGACCGCCTCCATGATCTGCTCGCTGGCCCCGGGCCTGACCCTGCTGATCCAGCCGGCCGACGACCGGCTGACATTCTCGGTGCCGTCGACCGCCGGCATCGCCGTGATCACCGTCTTCATCGCGTTCGGGCTGCTGGCCCGGCGGGGCGCGCCCCCGGCCGCGGCGGTCCAGGAAGGCAAGCTCCATGCAGTGTCTGATCGTTGACGCCTACTCCACCGGCCGCTTCCTGCCGGCCGTCCTCGCCGAACGCGGTGTCAAGTGCGTCCATGTGCAAAGCTCACCCGACATCCCCGACTACCTCCAGCGCACCTTCCCGCAGGGCGCTTTCACCGAGACCCTGCTGTACGACGGCGACCTGGAGGCCCTGCTGGAGGCGGTCCGCCCGTCCGCTCCCGCCTTCGTCCTGCCCGGCAACGAGACGGCCGTCGACCTCACCGACACCCTCGCCCGCCACCTCGGCCTGCCCGGGAACGCCCCGGACGAGCGGCGGGTGCGGCGCGACAAGTACGACATGGCCATGGCCGTACGGGCCCACGGGCTGCGCGCCCCCGACACCCTGCGCACCTCGCGCTTCGACACGGCCTACGCATGGGCGCGGGCGCACGGCAGGTGGCCGCTGGTGGTCAAACCCGCCGACAGCGCGGGCACCGACAACGTCTTCTTCTGCGCCGATCCGGTCGAACTGTGCACCGCCTTCAACCACATCCTCGGTTCGTCCAACATCCAGGGCGCCCGCAACAAGACCGTCGTCCTCCAGGAACGCCTGGCCGGAACCGAGTACTTCGCCAACACCGTCAGCGTCGCGGGACGCCACCACATCGCGGAGATCTGGCGCTACCACAAGCGGCGCGGCCGCGGCGGGGCGGCGATCTACGACTACGAGGAGCCGCTGGCCGCGGACGATCCCGCTGCCGCCGCCCTCAGGCCGTACCTCCTGGGCGTTCTGGACGCGCTCGGCGTGCGGTACGGGCCCGCGCACTCGGAGGTCATGCTGACCGGCGAGGGGCCCGTCCTGATCGAGACCGGCGCCCGGCTGGCCGGCAGCATCCTGCCGCACGTGGTCAGCCGCTGCTTCGGCACCAACCATGTGGAACTGGCCGCCCTGGCCGGCAGCGACCCGGCCGCCTTCGCCGCCCGCGCCGCGGTCCCGGCCGAGCCGCGCACCGGCCTGCGCTACGTCTCGCTGATCTCCCCGTTCGCGGGCCGGCTGCTCTCCCTGGACGGTTTCGAGCGGCTGCGCGAGCTGCCCTCGTACGCCGACCACTTCCTCGGCGTACGGGCGGGCGAATACCTCAGCCCCACCGTGGACTCGGCGACCTCGCCCGGCGTCTGCTACCTCCTGCACGAGGACGCGCGGCAGATCGAGGAGGACTACCGGCGGCTGCGCGCGCTGGAACTCCAGGAGCCGGGCGGTCTCTACGAGATCGCGCGGACACGGTAGGGGCCCCGGGGGGAGGGCCCGGGGTGCGACCGGCGCACCCCGGGCTCACAGCCCGAGCTGGGCCTCCAGCACCCTGGCCACCGCGTCCTTGTCCCCGTCCAGCTCGACATCGGCCGCCGACTGCCGCCCGTAGACGAACAGCACCAGCTCGCCCGGCCCGCCGGTGGCCGTGACGACCGGGGTGCCGCGGTGGGCCACCGCGGTCTGGCCGTTCGGGCGGCGCAGCACCAGCCCCACCGGCGACTTGCGGCCCAGCACCCGCGCCATCTTCTCCAGCCGCGACCACAGCGCGTCCGAGAAGACCGGGTCCAGCTCGCGCGGCGTCCAGTCCGGCTGCGCACGCCGTACGTCCTCGGCGTGCACATAGAACTCGACGGTGTTCGACGCCTCGTCGATCTGCTTGAGCGCGAACGGCGACATCCGGGGCGGACCGGTCCGGATCAGCCGCACCAGCTCGTCGTACGGCTTCGCGGCGAACTCCCGCTGCACCCGCTCCAGGCGGCCCGCCAGCGGCTTGATGAGCAGACCGCCGGCCGCGTCCGCGCGCCGCTCGCGCACCACCACATGGGCGGCGAGATCGCGGGTCTTCCAGCCCTCGCACAGCGTCGGCGCGTCGGGCCCGGCGCCCTCCAGCAGGTCCGCCAGCAACAGCCGTTCGCGGTTCGCATGGGTCGACATGGGGCCAGCCTACGGCCGGGGATCGACGGGTGCCACGGTGCCGCGCGGCCCTGCCGTGCCGGGTGCGTCCGGATCGCGTCACCGGACGGCGCGGCCCGCGGCCGTACGGCCTCAGCTGCTGAGCAGCAGGACAGCGGCGACCACCAGCCCGGCGACGAAGATCGCGAGCAGCACCACCGACGCGACCTTCGCCGTGCGATCGGCGTCCGGAGGCGGCGGCTGGCGGGTCATGGGTGCAGCATGCCGTACGCCGGCCCGCCGCGTGCGCCACCGGGGCGGCACCCGGCACACCGGGCACCCGCCGCACGGCACAATGGAGCCATGAGCAGCCGCGTCCTGGATTCCCAGCTCGACCCCGCCGTCGCCGCCCGCCTCAAGCGCGACGCCGACGGCCTGGTCCCCGCCATCGCCCAGCAGTACGACACCGGCGAGGTGCTGATGCTCGGCTGGATGGACGACGAGGCGCTGCACCGCACGCTCACCACCGGCCGCTGCACGTACTGGAGCCGCAGCCGCCAGGAGTACTGGGTCAAGGGCGACACCTCCGGACACGTCCAGCACGTGAAGTCCGTCGCCCTGGACTGCGACGCGGACACGATCCTGGTGAAGGTCGACCAGGTCGGCGCTGCCTGCCACACCGGAGCCCGCACCTGCTTCGATGAGGATGTGCTCACCGAAGGGCAGTAGGCTCCGCGCCATGACCTCGGGAACCACCGGCACCGCCACACCGGACCTGGAGAACTTCCGTACGCTCGCGAAGGACCGCCGGGTCATCCCCGTCACCCGGCGCCTGCTCGCCGACGGCGACACCCCGGTGGGCCTCTACCGCAAGCTGGCCGCCGAACGCCCGGGCACCTTCCTGCTCGAATCGGCCGAGAACGGCCGCACCTGGTCCCGGTACTCCTTCATCGGCGTCCGCAGCGCCGCCACCCTGACCGTGCGCGACGGGCAGGCCCACTGGCTGGGCACCCCGCCGGTCGGCGTGCCCACCGAAGGCGACCCGCTCGCCGCGCTGCGCGCCACCGTCGAGGCCCTGCACACCCCGCGGGACCTCATAGAGGGCCAGGGCCTGCCGCCCTTCACCGGCGGCATGGTGGGCTACCTCGGCTACGACATCGTGCGCCGGCTGGAGAAGATCGGCGACAGCACGGCGGACGACCTCGGGCTGCCCGAGCTGACCATGCTGCTCACCTCCGACCTGGCCGTACTGGACCACTGGAACGGCACGGTCCTGCTGATCGCCAACGCCATCAACCACAACGACCTGGAGACGGGCGTGGACGAGGCGTACGCGGACGCGGTGGCCCGCCTGGACGCCATGGCCTACGACCTGGCCCGCCCGGCCCCCGCGAGCGCCGCGGCCCTGCCGCCGTCCGAACTGCCCCCGTACACGGCGAAGTGGGGCGGCGCGTCGTACCAGGAGGCGGTCGAGGACATCAAGGAGCGCATCCGCGCGGGCGACGCCTTCCAGGTCGTACCGTCCCAGCGCTTCGAAACCGGGTGCACCGCCTCGGCGTTGGACGTCTACCGGGTGCTGCGCGCCACCAACCCCAGCCCCTACATGTACCTGCTGCGCTTCGAGGACGGCGTCGACGTGGTCGGCTCCAGCCCGGAAGCGCTGGTCAAGGTCGAGAACGGGCAGGCCACGCTGCACCCCATCGCCGGCACCCGGCCGCGCGGCGCGAGCGTCCCGGAGGACCAGGCCCTGGCCGACGAGCTGATGGCCGACCCCAAGGAGCGCGCCGAACACCTGATGCTCGTCGATCTCGGCCGCAACGACCTGGGCCGGGTCTGCGAACCCGGCAGCGTCGAGGTCGTCGACTTCATGTCCATCGAGCGCTACAGCCACGTCATGCACATCGTCTCCACGGTGACCGGCCGCCTGGCGCCCGGCCGCACCGCCTTCGACGTGCTCACCGCCTGCTTCCCCGCCGGCACCCTCTCCGGCGCCCCGAAGCCGCGCGCCATGCAGATCATCGAGGAGCTGGAGCCCAGCCGGCGCGGTCTGTACGGCGGCTGCGTCGGCTACCTGGACTTCGCCGGCGACTCCGACACCGCCATCGCGATCCGCACCGCGCTGCTGCGGGACGGCACCGCGTACGTCCAGGCGGGCGCGGGCGTCGTCGCGGACTCCGACCCGGTGGCGGAGGACACGGAGTGCCGCAACAAGGCGGCGGCGGTGCTGCGGGCGGTGCACACGGCCAACGGGCTGGGGGCCTGAGGCGGGACGCCGCGGGCTTCCCGGGCCGGGTCTGAGGCGGGCCTCCGCGGCTCTCCAGGGCGGACGGCCGCCGGGTGAGGGCACCGCGGGCGGCGGCCGGGCGCGGCGTCTCCGTACAGTGGTAGACGTGACTGCCGTAGACCACCCCCGTGCCGGCGCGACCGTATCCGCGTCGGCTCCGCCGGCCAAGCCCGCGCGCAGCGGAAAGAGCCTGGCGCTCGCGCTGATCGCCGGCGCGGCCGGCGCAGCCGTCGTCCTGCTGGCCTCCGGCCGCACCTGGGCCAGGGCCACCGCCGTCGTCGCCCAGGGCGAGCTGCCGCAGACCGCCTCGGGCCAGGACGTGACGGGCGTGCCCGGCGCGCTCGCCATCGTCGGCCTCGCCGCCCTGGTGGCCCTCTTCGCGGTGCGCGGGGCGGGCCGGATCGCGGTCGCCGCGCTGCTCACCCTCAGCGGCCTGGGCATCGTCGCCGGCGCGTACCTGGGCATCTCCGACACCGGGGCGCTGCGCGAGAAGGCCGCCACCGCGACCGGGCTGTCCGATGCCGGCGTGCACGGCGTCTCGCACACCTTCTGGCCCTGGGCCGCGGTCGTCGGCGGCCTCCTGCTGCTGATCGCCGGGGTGCTGGCGCTGCTGTACGGGCGCCAGTGGCCCGCGATGTCCGGGCGCTACGAGCGGGCCGGCGCCGCCCCCCGCGGCCCGCGCCGCCGGGCCGCCGCCGACCCGGACCGGCCGGAAGAGATGTGGAAGTCCCTGGACCGGGGCGAGGACCCGACCCGGTAGTGGCCGCCCCCCGGCCATCGGGGACAATGGAGACGAGGGATCACCGCGCCCCGACTCTGGCGCGAAAAAAGCTACGAGGAGCACTCATGTCGAGCAGTGGCCACGGACACACTCCCGCCGCCTGGACCGGCGTCATCATCTCGTTCATCGGCTTCTGCGTGGCCGGCGCCTTCACCGTGCTGGCCAACGTGCCCGGGTTCTGGGCGGGCATGGTCCTGATCGGCCTCGGCGCCGTGGTGGGCGGCGTAATGCGCGCGGCCGGCCTCGGCCAGGCGGGCAAGAAGGGCGCGACGGCGCGCTCCCAGGCCAAGGTCCGGCCCCAGGAGGGCTGACTCCCTCGCCGGGCCCGGCCCGGCGGCAGCGGATCCTGTGACGGCGCGGCTTTCCGGCCCGTACGAGCGAGGTGCCCGGCGGCACCACCCGTACGAGGGCCGGAGGGACGCGCCGTTTCCCGTACGGGCGGCCGTGCCGTCCCCCGGACGGCGGCCCGCAAGCTGCGCCGATCCCCGTACGGCAGCACCATCGGCACGTGAGTGAACCGGTGGGCCCGGTCAGCGGGCCAGTTTCCGTGCCCGGCCCCGTCCGGCGGCTGCGGGCGCCGCTCGGCACGCTGGCGGCCGTCGTCGCCGCCTTCGCCTACGTGGGCGCCGTCGATCCCAACGAACCCGGCCACTACCCGGTGTGCCCGCTGCTCGACCTGACCGGCCTCTACTGCCCGGCCTGCGGCGGCCTGCGCAGCGCGTACGCCGTCGCGCACGGCGATCCGGTCACGGCCGCGGGCGCGAACCTTCTCGCAGTCGTCGGTTACGTGGCCTTCGCGCTTTTCTGGGCGGCCTGGACCGTACGGGCCGCACGCGGCCGCCCCACGGCGGGACCGCGGCCCCGGGCGGTCCACTGGTGGGCGCTGGGCGGGCTGCTGCTCGCGTTCACGGTGGTCCGCAATCTTCCGTTCGGGGCGGGCCTGTCCCCGTAGCGGATCAGCCGTGCAGGGGGGTGGTGAGGCGCCTGCGCCGGGCGTGGCGAGGCCGGTCATGGAGGCTCGATAAAACACTCCTGACCTGCTGTTTCGCGGACGCGTCAGAGCCGTGGCCGTCCACCTGGTGGGACCGCCGTCAACCGGATGTGAGACCTTTGCCCCTTGCCGGATACCATCGGAGAGCCTGACAGGGCGACACCGGTCCGAGGCCGGCTGTCACCCTCCACCGCTCAAGAAGGAGGCCGCTCGCGTGAGTGTGCTCGACGAGATCATCGAGGGAGTCCGCGCCGACCTCGCCGAGCGGCAGGCGCGCGTCGGCCTCGACGAGCTCAAGGAGCGGGCCCTCAAGGCGCGCCCGGCCAAGGACGGCGCCGCGGCCCTCAAGGGCGACAGCGTCACGGTGATCTGCGAGGTCAAGCGCTCCAGCCCGTCCAAGGGCGCGCTCGCCGCCATCGCCGACCCGGCCGGCCTGGCCGCCGACTACGAAGCGGGCGGCGCGGCCGTCATCTCCGTACTGACCGAGCAGCGCAAGTTCGGCGGCTCGCTCGCCGACCTGGAGGCCGTCCGGGCCCGGGTCGACATCCCCGTCCTGCGCAAGGACTTCATCGTCACCGCCTACCAGCTGTGGGAGGCCCGTGCGTACGGCGCCGACCTGGCGCTGCTGATCGTCGCCGCGCTGGAGCAGGAGGCGCTGGTCTCGCTCATCGAGCGCGCCGAGTCGATCGGCCTGACGCCGCTGGTCGAGGTGCACGACGAGGAGGAGGCGCAGCGCGCCGTGGACGCCGGTGCGCGCGTCATCGGGGTCAACGCCCGCAACCTGAAGACCCTCGAAGTGGACCGTGGGAACTTCGCGCGCATCGCGCCGGAGATCCCCGACCACATCGTCAAGATCGCCGAGTCCGGTGTCCGCGGGCCGCACGACCTGATCGCCTACGCCAACGAGGGCGCCGACGCCGTCCTGGTGGGCGAGTCGCTGGTCACCGGCAAGGACCCGAAGACCGCCGTCGCCGACCTGGTCGCGGCCGGCTCGCACCCCGCCATCCGGCACGGACGGGGCTGACCTCTCCCATGACCACCGCCCGCCTCCACCGCCCCGGCCCGGGACCGCTCCCGGGCCCGGCCGGCGTGCTCGCCGCGGCCGGTGCCGCGCGCGACCCGCACGCGGCGCTGGGGCGCGGGTGCCGGCCGCGCGGCTGCCGCGCGCCGGCGCGCCGGGTGCGCGGGCGGCGGGTCAGGTATCACATCGGCGCGGAGCCGGGCCAGATCAACGGCCGGCGATGGCGTCGTCACGGCGCGCTGTAGCCGCTCGTTGCCGAGCGCGGGTGATTGATCCCCTTACGGGGGTTTCGTCCCCGGCGTCGGCTCGTTCTCGCCTTGTCGGCCTGTGAGCCGTTCCGTCCCGCCCCCTGCCCTCGCGGCCGGGTGCCCGTACGGACCGTCGCAGGCCGTGGCACGCGCAGCGCCCCGCGGCCCCGCCCACCCGCGCCGTATCCGTGCGAGGGGGCGCAGGGCGCACCGCACACCGTGATGCCCGTATGTCCACACTTCCGGGGCGCAGGCCCCGCATCGAGGAGTACGTCGGATGTCTTCTGACTTCTTCATCCCGGACCCGGACGGCCAGGTCCCGAACGCCGGAGGCTACTTCGGTGACTTCGGCGGCAAGTTCATCCCCGAGGCGCTGGTCGCCGCGGTGGACGAGGTGGCCGCCGAGTACGAGAAGGCCAAGGCGGACCCGGCCTTCGCCGCCGAACTCAACGACCTGATGGTCAACTACACCGGGCGGCCCAGCGCCCTGACCGAGGTGCCGCGGTTCGCCGAACACGCCGGCGGCGCCCGGATCTTCCTCAAGCGCGAGGACCTGAACCACACCGGCTCGCACAAGATCAACAACGTGCTGGGGCAGGCGCTGCTCACCAAGCGCATGGGCAAGACCCGCGTCATCGCCGAGACCGGCGCGGGCCAGCACGGCGTGGCCACCGCCACCGCCTGCGCCCTGTTCGGCCTCGAATGCACCATCTACATGGGCGAGATCGACACCGAGCGGCAGGCCCTGAACGTCGCCCGGATGCGGATGCTCGGCGCCGAGGTCATCGCCGTGAAATCCGGCAGCCGCACCCTCAAGGACGCCATCAACGAGGCGTTCCGGGACTGGGTCGCCAACGTCGACCGCACCCACTACCTCTTCGGCACCGTCGCCGGACCGCACCCCTTCCCGGCCCTGGTCCGCGACTTCCACCGGGTCATCGGCGTCGAGGCGCGCCGTCAGATCCTGGAGCGCGCCGGGCGCCTCCCGGACGCCGCGGTGGCCTGCGTCGGCGGCGGCTCGAACGCCATCGGCCTCTTCCACGCGTTCCTCCCGGACACCTCCGTACGGCTCGTCGGCTGCGAACCCGGCGGCCACGGCGTGGAGACCGGCGAGCACGCCGCCACCCTCACCGAGGGCACCCCCGGCATCCTGCACGGCTCCCGCTCCTACGTCCTCCAGGACGAGGACGGGCAGATCACCGAGCCGTACTCGATCTCCGCGGGGCTGGACTACCCGGGCATCGGGCCGGAGCACTCCTACCTCAAGGACACCGGCCGCGGCGAATACCGGGCCGTCACCGACGACGCGGCGATGCAGGCGCTGCGGCTGCTCTCGCAGACCGAGGGCATCATCCCGGCCATCGAGAGCGCCCACGCGCTGGCTGGCGCGCTGGAGCTCGGCCGTGAACTGGGCAAGGACGGGCTGATCCTGGTCAACCTGTCCGGGCGCGGCGACAAGGACATGGACACCGCGGCCCGCTACTTCGGGCTGTACGGGGCGCCCGCCGACGACACGGTGGAGGCCGACGACACCGACGCCACGGACACCGCGCTCGGCGCGCACGACGAGGGGACGAAGTGATGGCGGGCAACGTCCGACTGCTCAGCAGCACCCTGGCCGCGGCCGGGGAGGAGAACCGGGCCGCGCTGGTCGGGTACCTGCCGGCCGGCTTCCCGACCGTGGACGGCGGCGTACGGGCCGTCACCGCGATGATCGAGGGCGGCTGCGACATCGTCGAGATCGGGCTGCCGCACAGCGACCCGGTCCTGGACGGCCCGGTCATCCAGACCGCCGACGACATCGCGCTGCGCGGCGGCGTCAAGATCAAGGACGTCATCCGTACGGTCGGCGAGGTGCACGCGGCGACCGGCGCGCCGGTGCTGTGCATGACGTACTGGAACCCGGTGGACGCGTACGGCGTCGAGCGCTTCGCCGCCGACCTGGCCGCGGCGGGTGGTGCCGGCTGCATCCTGCCCGACCTGCCGGTCGAGGAGTCCGGGGTGTGGCGCGCGGCCGCCGAACAGCGCGGCCTGGCCACCGTGTTCGTGGTCGCGCCGAGCAGCCGGGACGAACGCCTGGCGAAGATCACCGAGGCGGGCAGCGGGTTCGTGTACGCGGCCTCGCTGATGGGCGTCACGGGCACCCGCGAGTCGGTCGGCCGCGAAGCGCAGGACCTGGTGCGGCGCACCCGCGCCACCACCGAACTGCCGGTCTGCGTCGGCCTCGGCGTCTCGAACGCCGAACAGGCCGCCGAGGTCGCGCAGTTCGCGGACGGCGTCATCGTCGGGTCGGCCTTCGTCAAGCGGCTGCTGGACGCCGGGGACGATCTGGAAGCCGGCCTCGCGGGCGTCCGCGAGCTGGCGGGCGAACTGGCGGCGGGCGTGCGCAAGCGCGGCTGACGCGCGTCCCTCGTTAGGACGAAGAACGCGGCGGAGGGGTGCGACGGCGCCCCTCCGCTTCGTTGTTCAGGGGCGTGAGCCAGAACAATCAAGACAAAAAGAACAGCGCCCGTGAACGGCTGCAGGCCCAGCGCGAGAAGGAGAAGGAACGCGAGCGCCGCAATCGGCAGCTGAAGGTCGCCGGAGCCGTGGTGGTGGTGCTGGCCATCGCCGGCGGCATCGGCGTATGGGCGGCCTCCTCGGGCGACGACGACTCCGGCAGCAGCAAGGTGGCCCTGCCCAAGGGCACGCAGGACAGCGACAAGCCCGCGGTGCCGGTCGGCAAGAAGGAGGCCCCGTCCACGCTCACCGTGTGGGAGGACTTCCGCTGCCCCGCGTGCGCCCAGTTCGAGAAGGGCTTCCGCGGCGCCGTCCACGAACTGGAGGACGCCGGGCAGCTCAAGACCGACTACCACCTCGCGACGATCATCGACGGCAGCATGGGCGGCAAGGGGTCGGTCACCGCCGCCAACGCCGCGCTCTGCGCCCAGGACGCGGGCCGCTTCCGCGAATACCACGACGTGCTCTACGAGAACCAGCCGCCGGAGCAGCAGGACCGGTTCTCGGACAAGAAGTACCTGATCGAGCTGGCCGGGAAGGTGAACGGGCTGGTCAGCGACACCTTCACGCAGTGCGTCAACAAGGGCACCTACACGGACTTCGTGTACAAGTCCAACTCCGCCTTCACCAACTCCGGCCACCGCGGTACCCCGACCGTCCTGCTCAACGGCAAGAACCTCGCGGAGGACAAGAACCTCACCCCCGACGGGCTCAAGCAGAAGGTCCGGGACGCCGCCAAGGACAAGAGGGCGGGCGGCACGCCCGGGGACAAGCCGTCCGGCGCGAAGTCCGGCGGCGGCACGGCGGGCTCCTCCGCAGGTTCCTCGGCGGGCTCCTCGGCGGGCAACGCGTCCGGGCACTCCGCGGGCGCGGGGACGACTGCCGGAGCGGGGCATGGTGCCGGGGCGGGCCAGGGTGCCGGAACCGGGCATGGCGCCGGGGCCGGTACGGGGCACAGTGCCGGGGCCGGTGCCGGGCACACCGGGAGGGACACGGACGGCCGGCCCCCGGCTCCGTGACCGGCGGGCCCGGTCCGGCGGCAGCTTTACCCGGCCGCGTGACCGTCCCCGTAATCGACCGCCGGCAGTGACGGTCGTTACACAGCCGTAGCCGGGTGGGTTGTCGTCGCGCCCACCTGGCGCGGTAGCGTCATCCCTGCCATGGACCTCGCATTCATTCCCAGCCCCTCGACGGGTGTCGTACACCTCGGCCCGATTCCCCTGCGCGGCTACGCCTTCTGCATCATCATCGGCGTCTTCGTCGGCGTCTGGCTCGGCAACAAGCGCTGGATCCAGCGCGGCGGCCGCTCCGGGACGGTCGCGGACATCGCCGTGTGGGCCGTGCCCTTCGGGCTCGTCGGAGGCCGCCTCTACCACGTCATCACGACGTACGAGCCGTACTTCGGCAAGGGCGGCCACCCCCTCAACGCCTTCAAGGTCTGGGAGGGCGGCCTCGGGATCTGGGGCGCCGTCGCGCTCGGCGCGGTGGGCGCCTGGATCGGCTGCCGCCGCCGCGGCATCCCGCTGCCCGCGTACATGGACGCGCTGGCGCCGGGCCTCGCCCTGGGCCAGGCGATCGGCCGCTGGGGCAACTGGTTCAACCAGGAGCTGTACGGCCGCGCCACCGACCTCCCGTGGGCGCTCAAGATCAGCGACGACCCGTCCGTCGGCCGGATCGGCGGCACCTACCACCCGACGTTCCTGTACGAGTCGCTGTGGTGCATCGGTGTCGCGCTGCTCGTGATCTGGGCCGACAAGCGCTTCAAGCTGGGACACGGACGGGCCTTCGCGCTGTACGTGGCGTCCTACTGCGCCGGCCGCGCCTGGATCGAGTACATGCGGGTCGACGAGGCCCACCACATCCTGGGCCTGCGCCTGAACGTGTGGACCGCGCTCATCGGCCTCGTGCTGTCCATCGTCTACATCGTCATCTCGGCGAAGAAGGTGCCGGGCCGCGAGGAGGTCGTCGAGCCGGGGGCGCAGGACGCGGTCACGGACGGCGCGGCGGCGGACGGCAAGGACACGGACGCGAGCGCGGATACGGATGCCAAGGCCGCCCAGAGCGCAGGGGAGAAGAACCCCAAGGAAGCCGGGGCCTCCAAGGACGCGGACGGCGACAAGGAAAGCGTGGCCAATGGCGCCGCGAAGCTGACGAAGGACGCCGGGTCCGGGAGCCGGAGCGGCAAGGAGTCCTGACGTACGGCGGCGCGCTGCCCTTGCTCGACGGAGGCCGTCCTGACCCGGTGGGGTCGGGGCGGCCTTCGCCGCGTCCGGAGGGCTGCCGGGGCGGCCCCGCACCGGGCTCACGGGGCGGCCTCGTACGGTGGTCGGTGATCGACCTCGTAGGGTGGTCGGTGATCCACCGCGCACCGGGGCCGGCGGTCCGCCAGCGCGAGGGTGCGGTGGGCGGCGGCGACCACCGCGGGATCGACGAAGCGGCCGTCCGGGAGGGCGCAGGCACCGGGCCGACCGGCCGCCGCCCGTACCGTCTCCCGGGCCCGTTCGACCTCCTCGGCGGTGGGCAGATAGGCCCGCTCGATGACCGGGAGCTGGCGCGGGTGCAGCGCGGCGCGGCCGAGGAAGCCCAGGGCCCGGCCCCGCGCGCACGAGAGCGCCAGCGCCGCCGTGTCGCGTATGTCGGGGAACACGGACTGCGGCGGAGGCGGCAGCCCGGCCGCGCGGGCGGCGATGACCGTACGGCCGCGGGCCCAGCCGAGTCCGTCCTCGTCCCGTAGGCCCAGCTCGGCCCGCAGGTCGGCCTCGCCCAGGGACAGCCCGCACAGCGCCGGGTGCGCGGTGGCGACGGCGAAGGCGTTCTCCACGCCGAGGGCGGATTCGAGCAGCGCGTACAGCGGAGGCACCGCGTGACCGGCACGGTCCGCCGCGGCCCAGGCCGCGGCACGGCGGATGTCGGCGGCCCCGCTCACCTTGGGCAGCCGCAGTCCGGCCAGGGCGGGCAGCCCCGCGAGCGTCCGGATCTCCGTCACGGCGCGCGGGCCGGTGAGCGCGTTGACCCGGACGTGGATCGCCGGGGCCGGGCCGGGGCCGACGGGACGCGGTTCGGTGAGGAGTTCGGCGGTGGCCCGCAGGGCGTAGGACTTGCGGTCGTCGGCGACCGCGTCCTCCAGGTCGATCACCACCGCGTCGGCCCCGGAGGCCAGCGCCTTGGTGACCACCGCCGGGCGGTCACCCGGCACATACAGCCAGGTCAGCGGCGGGACGACGGCGGCCGGGGCAGGGGAGGGGGCGGCGGTGGCGGTCATACGGCACCGTCCGCGCGCAGGGCCGCGATCCGCTCCGCGGACAGGCCGAGCAGACCGGACAGCACCGCGTCGGTGTCCGCGCCGTGCGGACGGCCCGCCCAGCGGATGGCGCCGGGCGTCGCGGAGAGGCGGAAGAGAACGTTCTGCATCCGGATCGTGCCCAGTTCGTCGTCCGGCACCTCGGTGATCGAATCCAGCGCCCGGTACTGCTCGTTCTCCATCACCCCGCGGATGTCGCAGACCGGCGCCACCGCCGCCTCGGCCCGCTCGAACGCGGCCACCACCTCGTCCCGGCCGTGCCGCGCTATCCAGCCGCCCACCGCCGCGTCCAGCTCGTCGGCGTGCCGCGCCCGTCCCGCTCCGGTCGCGAACCACGGCTCGGCGGTGAACTCCGGGCGGCCGACCAGGCGCAGCAGCCGCTCCGCCACGGACCGGCTGGCGGCGGAGACGGCGAGCCAGGCGCCGTCGGCGGTGCGGTAGGTGTTGCGCGGCGCGCTGTTGGCGGAGCGGTTGCCGGTACGCGGCTGGACATGGCCGAGCTGGTCGTACCAGACGGGCTGCGCGCCGAGGACGGTCAGCATCGGCTCGATGATCGCCAGGTCCACGACCTGGCCCCGGCCGGTGGACTCGCGTCCGCGCAGCGCGGCCATGACGGCGTACGCGGTGGTCAGCGCGGCGACGGAGTCGGCGAGCCCGAAGGGCGGCAGCGTCGGTGGCCCGTCCGGCTCGCCGGTCAGCGCGGCGAACCCGCTCATCGCCTCGGCGAGGGTGCCGAAGCCGGGGCGGTGGGCGTACGGCCCGAACTGCCCGAACCCGGTGACCCGGGCCAGCACCAGCCCCGGATTGGCGGCGGCCAGCTCGGCCGGGCCCAGGCCCCACTTCTCCAGGGTGCCGGGGCGGAAGTTCTCGATCACCACATCGGCGGTGGCGGCCAGGCCGAGCAGGACGTCCCGGCCGCCCGGCGAGGCGAGGTCGAGCGTGACCGTCTTCTTGTTGCGGCCGAGCAGCTTCCACCACAGCCCGACGCCGTCCTTGGCGGGGCCGTGGCCGCGCGACGGATCGGGCCGCCGTGGGTGCTCGACCTTGATGACCTCGGCCCCGAAGTCCCCGAGCAGCGTGGCGGCCAGCGGCCCGGCGAAGAGGGTGGCCAGGTCGAGCACACGGAGGCCGGTCAGGGGGCCGGTGCCGGGGGCCTGGGACTCGTGGATGGTGGCGGTGGACGGGCGGTTGTCGGGTGGTGGTGGCTGCATGGCGGTCCTCGCGTTCGCGGTCATGGTCAGGTGTCCTCCGTCCGCGCGGTGGCGGTACGGCTGACGGCCAGTTCCGCCGTCCGTTCCGCGAGCACGTCGAAGCCGATGCCGTTCAGGTCGCTGACGGTGGTGGTGAGCCGGTTGCGCAGCGGCGCCGTCCATTGGGCGGGCAGTGCGCCGGGCGCTCCCGCGAGGAGCCCGGCGACCGAACCGGCTGTAGCGCCGTTCGAGTCGGTGTCCCAGCCGCCGGACACCACCCGGCACACGGAGCCGGGGAAGGCGCCGTCCGCGTGGGTGAGGGCGGCGGCGAGCAGGGCCGCGTTCGGGACGACGTGCACCCAGTGGAGGTGACCGTAGGCGCGGTGCAGCCGGTCCACGACGTCCGCGAAACCGGCGTCCGACCCGGTGGGTTCGGCGCGCGCGGCCTCGATGCCGAACCGTACGGCGCGGGCCAGGCGGGACCGTTCGGGTACGACGGCGAGCCCGGCCCGCAGACAGCCGTGCACGTCGGTACGGCCGCCCGCCGCAGCGGCGATGGTGGCCGCCGCAAACATCTCGCCGTACACGCCGTTGGCGGTGTGCGTGAGCGTCGCGTCCCGCCAGGCGGCCTCAGCGGCCCCGGCCGGGTCGCCGGGGCGGGTCCAGCCGAAGACGTCCGCCCTGATCTGGGCGCCGATCCACTCCCGGAACGGATTGCGGTGGGTCGCGGTGTGCGGCGGCTCGATGCCGTCCAGGAGATTGCGGTACGCGACGCGCTCCGCGGTGAACGTCCGCCCCGCGGGCAGCTCGTCGAGCCAGAGCCGGGCCACGTCGGTGGTGCGGAAGCCGTGGCCGTACCGCTGGAGGAGGAGCAGCCCGAGCACGGGGAGGTCGAGGTCGTCGTCCTCGGGCATGCCGTCGATGGTCTCGGCGAGCGAGGTGGCGCGGCTGTGGCCGTGCCACGGATACCGGGCGGCGGTGGCCGGGTCCAGGCCGACTTCCGTGAACCAGTCGCGCAGCGGCCAGTTGCCGGTGGCGCGGGCGAGGGCGCGGATGCCGGCCAGCGGCAGCGTCTCGACCGGCTTGCCGAGCAGACACCCGGCCGCCCGCCCCAGCCAGGCGGCCTCCAGGCGGGGGCGGAGGGACTCGGGCGAGGGGTGGGGGCCGAGAGCGGCAAGGGGGCCGGGAGCGGAATGGGGGGCGGGTTGGGGATCGGGCGTGGGTTGGGAGGCGGGAGCAGGTTGGAGGGCGGGGGCGGACGGGGATTGGAAACCGGGCGCGGACGGGGAGCCGGGCTGGGACTGGTGGCCGGGTGTGGGCGAGGGGCCGGGAGCAGGTTGGGGTCCGGGCGCGGGCGGGGAGCCGGGTAGGGACTGGTGACCGGGTGTGGGCGAGGGAGCGGGCAGGGAGGGCCAGGCGGGGCAGGCTGCTTTGATCGCGGGGAGGTCGGTGGGTTCGTCGTCGGCCAACGGGGAGGGGAGCGCGGCGAGTTCGTCCATCAACTGCACGGCCAGGGCGCGCAGGTGTGGGTCCGCCGGGCGGGCGGAGGCACCGGCCCGGTCGGGGGCCGGATGCCCGCCCGCCGCCCGCCACCGGTCCTCGACCGCCGACGCGTCACGCCCGTCCTCGGCGGCCTGCCGCAGTTCGTGCCCGATCAGATCCTCGGGCTGCACCCAGGTCAGGCGCAGCGTCGCGGGCCGCTGGTCCGGGGACTCGCCCGGCTGCCGGCGGGCCATCACGCACCCCCGATCGCAGTGAAGGCACGCTCATGGTCGAGCCGGCGCCGCCGGTCCCGCGCGAAGACCTCGCGGGCGACCTGGGCAAGGGCCGTACCCGTCGCCCGCAGATCGAGCCGGCTCGCCCGCGAGACCGCCTCGCCCCACTCCTGGGGAACCCCTCGTTCGCCGTGCAGCGCTCCCGCGACCGCGCCGGCCATGGTGGCGATGGAGTCGCAGTCGCGGCCGTAGTTGACCGAGCCCAGGACCGTACGGCGGACATCGCCCTCGCCGACGAGCAACATGCCCAGGGCGATGGGCAGTTCCTCGATCGCGTGCAGCCGGGAGGGGCGCCGCGCACCGAGGGACGGTTCGCGGTAGGCGGGGCCGACGGTGTCGAAGGGCGCGACGGCCGTACGCAGCGGCTCCAGCGCGGACTCGAAGTCCGTGTACGGCGCGGCCGCGGCGCACACGGCTTCTATGGCGGCGCGCGTCCCGTCCTTGGCGAGGCGCAGCACGTCCTCGACGACGGAGGCGGGTGTGGCCCCCGGCTTGCAGGCGGCGGCCACCGCTGCCGCGAAGACACCCGCGGCCTCCCGCCCGTACGAGGACTGGTGGGCACCGGCGATGTCCACGGCCTCGGCGTAAGCGCCCTCGGGATGACCGGCGTTGACGATGCCGACCGGGGCCATGTACATCGCGGCGCCGCAGTTGACGATGTTGCCGACGCCCGCCTCGCGCGGATCGACGTGACCGTAGTGCAGCCGGGTCACCAGCCACTTCTCCGCGAGGAAGAGGCGGTGCAGCGGAACCGCCTCGGCCTCCAGCTCGGGGATCCAGCGTGGCGCGCCGATCAGGTCGGGTACGAGGTGCTCGGCGACGGCGTACGCGTCCAGGTGGTCGCGGACCTTCTCGTAGACCCGCACCAGCGCGTGGGTCATGAGGGTGTCGTCGGTGACGTGCCCGTCGCCCTTGTGGTACGGCGCGAGAGGCCGCGCGGTACGCCACTCCGCGTGGAAGGGGCCGACGACGCCGGTGACCCGGCCGCCGTACCGCGCCACGATCTCCTCCGGCGTGCAGCCCTCGACAGGACCGCCGAGAGCGTCGCCGACGGCGGCCCCGAGGAGACAGCCGATGGCACGGTCTTCCAGGGGCGGGGTGGAGGATGCGGGGTTCGACATGGCCGGTCAGTCCTTTCGGGCGGGTGATTCGGGGGTGGCCGGTTCCGGAACAGCCGGTCTTGGGGCGGCCGCTTCCGGATCGGTCGCTTCGCGGGTGGTCGCTTCCGGCGTGGTCGTTTCCGTACGGGCGAGTCGTGCGGCCAGTTCGACGAGGTCGGTGCCGGCCAGCCGGGGGAGGGCGCAGCCCGAGAGGGTCCGGCAGGCGTCGCGCCAGGTGCGCGGGACGCCCGCCGCCCCGCCGAGCGCACCGGTCAGCGCACCGGCGAGGGCGGGGGCCGAGTCGGCGACGCGGGAGAGGCAGGCGGCGGCCGGTACCGCCTCGGCCAGCCGGCCGCCGCCCGCGATGCCGAGGGCGAGCGCCACGGGAACGGTCTCGGCCGCGGCGATGCCGTAGCTGTAGACGTGATCGACGATCTCGTGCTCCAGGGTGGGCACGAGGATGAACGCGTGGCCGGGGTGGTCCGGCCGGTGGGGGTGGCGCGGGTGGTCGGCGGCCACGGTGCGGGCCAGGCGTACGGCGTGCAGGGCGTTGCGGCGGATTTCCGTACCCTCGGGCAACTGCTCCAGCGCCACGTCCGCGCAGGCGTCCGCCGTGGCGCCGCCGAGCGCCGCCGCGATCGCCGCGGCCATGGCGCGGGCGCCGTGCACCCCGTCACCGTCCTGGGTGTACCGGGCGTCGAACTCGGCCAGCTCCGCGGCGGCGTGCGGATCGCCGGGGTGCACGACGGCCAGCACACAGGCCCGTACACAAGCGGCGTCGTCGAAGAAGTGCGGGTTGTCGTGGCCGGTGGCGGGCGGGCGCAGCCCGGCGGCGAGGTTGCCGAGCCCGGCCCGTACGGAGATCCGGGCGCGCAGCGGCAGCACCGCCGACTCCACCTCGGGCGCCCGCTCGGCCGCCGCCGCGACCTCGTCGGCCAGCGCGTGCCACGCCAGGTCGAGGGCGGTACGCAGCCGACGGTCCCGGTCGGGGCCGCCGGGCAGCGTGCCCGCGGCGGTCAGTACGGCCTGTGCGGTGAAGGCGGCCCACTCGGCGTCGTCCGACGGGCCCAGGCGCAGCGGCTCGGGCGGCTGGTTGAGCGCGATGGGCACGGGCAGGGTGGTCGTCGCGTTCTGCTCCGCGAAGGTGTCCAGCTCACGGGTCAGCCGCCGCGTCCACTCCGGCATCCGCGCGGCCCGATGCCGTGCGGCCGGCCACCCGGCCGCGTCTCCCGCGGCCAGCCCGAGCAGCAGCCCCTCGATGCGGAGGGGGTCGGTGGGGCGGTTGGGTGGGGGAGTAGGGGGTGGGGATGTGGTGGGTGGGGGGCCGGGGGACGGGAGGTTGGCGGACTGGGGACCGGTGGCCCGGTATCGGGCGAGATGCGGGGACGAGGTGCCGCCGTTCGCTGCCGCGGCGGATGCGTTTGCCGCTTCGGCTGGTTCGGCTGTCGTGGTCGGGTCGTTGGCTGATGCGATACGGCGAGTGCGGGGCGCCCGCGGCTCCGCGCTTGCGGGTGGGGTTGAGGGTGGATTGGTACTGCTGGTGGGTGGGGGCGGGTGCGTACCGCCTCCGGGCGGGGGCAGATGGGTACCGCTTCCCGGCGGGGGTGGATTGGTACTGCTGGTGGGTGGGGGCGGATGCGTACCACCTCCAGGCGGAGGCGGATGCGTGGCGCTTCCGGACGAGGGCAGGTTCGTACCGCTCCCAGGCGGTGCCGGGCCCGTACCGCCTCCGGGCGGGAGCGGATGCGTACCGCTCCCGGGCGGAGGCAGGTTCGTACCGCTCCCCGGCGGTGCCGGGCCCGTACCGCCTCCGGGCGGGGGCGGATGCGTACCGCTGTCAGGCGGCGGATGCGTGTCGGGTGGTTCCGTCTCGGGCGGATCCACCGCGCTGGGCCGCCGCTCGGCGGCACCTGCTGTACGGCGACCGCCCGGCTCCTCAAGGCCCTTCCCAGCAACGCCGCTTGATGATCCGCGCTCCCAACCCGGTTGCGGCTCCTGGCTCATGACGCAGTCGCCTCCTCGGGCCGGGGAGTGAGCAACTCCGCCACATCCAGGACGTGGTAGCCGGCCATGGACGGGAGGCAGCTGCCGCGGACCGGGCCGATGGCCTCTGCCCAGTGGTTCGGGATGGCGTCGATGCCGCCCAGCGCGCCCGCCAGCGCCCCGGCCACCGCCGCCGTCGTGTCGGCGTCCCGGCCCATGTTGACGGCCGTCAGCACCGAGCCGGTGAAGTCGCCGCGGGACGCCGCGAACGCGCCGAACGCCAGGCCCACCGCCTCTGGCGCGAGGTCCGTCCACGGATAGCCGCCGATGACCACGGCCGAGCGGACCGCGCGCTCGGTGCCGAGCCGGGTGCTGCCCGGGGTGAGCCGGGAGCACTGGGCGGCGGCGACCGCGCGGCGCAGTGAGCGGGCGGTCCAGGAGTCCTCCGGTATGACGGACAGCGCCGCGGCGATGACGGCGTCCGTGGACCCGGCGACCATGGCCGTGGCGACTCCGGCGGCCACCGCCCGGCCCCCGTAGATGCCCTCGCCGTCGTGGCTGACCGTGCCGTCGACGGCGACCAGCCGGGCGGCCTCGGCGGGACGCCCGGCCGCGTAGACCCCGAAGGGGGCGGCGCGCATGGCGAGGCCGTCACTCCAGGCGTGGCGGTGCTGGGCGGAGATGGGGGCGGCCAGGCCCCGGCGCAGGTTCTCCAGGGTGCCGCGCTCGCTGAATCCCGCTCCGCGGAACGGACCTTCGTCCAGGTCGGCGATCCACCGGTGCCAGGCCGCCTCGACGTGCGCCACGGTGAGGGACGAGCCGTGCTCGGCGAGCAGCAGCCCGGAGAAGACGGCGTACTCGGTGTCGTCCGTACCGACCGGGTCGTCCGTCACGAACCCCTCGATGCGACCCCAGCGTTGGCGGATCTGCGACGGCTTCATGTTCTCCGCCGGAGCGCCGAGCGCGTCCCCGACGGCGAGACCGAGCATCGCGCCGCGCGCACGCTCCCGGAGAGCGGTGGTGCACCCGGCGGGCCGGGATGGCGGGACGGGGCGCAGCTGCGGGCGGCGCCGGGCGGGCGGTGGAGGCGGGAGCGGAAGATGCAGTGCGCTCATGTGGGTGCCGATCTGTGGGTGTGCCGATCTGTGGGGGGCGGTCTGTGCATGCCGGTCCGTGCATGCCGGTCCGTGCATGCCGATCTGCGGGGTCCGGACGGTTGCGGCTGCCGCTGCTCGGGCGGGTTCGGGCGCGGGTGGAGATACGGGACGGGGGTGGCCTCCTGTCATACGGCCTCGGCGTCACACAGCCCCGGCGGCCGGTGCCGAGGACGCGCGGACCACCAGTCGCGGCATCACGATCTCCCGGCGCGCCGGGGCGCGAGGTATGCCCGTGGGCTCGCGCAGTCGGTCCAGCAGCATGTGGGCCGCTGTCCGGCCGCGCTCGGCCGAGCCGAGGTCCACGCTGGTCAGCGGTGGCCAGCCGGCGCGGGCGAGGACCGTGTCGTCCATGCCGGCCACCGCCACGTCGTCCGGGATGGACCGGCCGCGTGCGTGTAGGGTCTGCGAACTGCCCAGTGCGAGCTGGTCGTTGGCGCAGAAGACGGCGTCGATGTCGGGCCGGGCGTCGAGCAGGCCGTGCAGCGCGGCGGCGCCTGCCTCGACGGTGAAGTCCGTGGTCGTGATCAGCTCGGGATCCGGGGCGAGGCCGCCGGCCTCCAGAGCCGTGTGGTAGCCGAGGGCGCGGTTGTGGCCGGGCACCGTGTCGGCGGGGCCGTTGACGAACGCTATACGGCGTCTGCCCGTGTCGATCAGGTGGCGCACGGCCGCCTCGGCGCCGGTCACGGAGTCGGTGCGGACGCTGTCCACGGGTGGGCCGTGCGGCGGGGTTCCGGGGAGTGAGCCGATGACGACGACCGGGCGCGCGGCCCGGGCGAGGGCGTCCAGATGCCGGGGTGTGATCCGGATCGGGCACAGGACCAGCCCGTCGCTCGTACGGTCCGCGAGACTGCGCAGGACGGCGAGTTCGTCCTCGACGTCGGCGTCGGTGGAGTGCAGCAGCAGGCGATAGCCCGCCGCTTTCATGACGGCTTGTATCTCACGGACCATCGAGACGTACGCCGGGTTGCCGATGTCCGACATGGCGAACGTGACCTGCATGGTGCGGCCGCCCTTGAGGGACCGGGCCACCGCGTTGGGGACGTAACCCAGCTCGGCGGCGGCCCGCTCGACGCGGGTGACCGTGTCGGGGCGCGCGCCGTGGCCGTTCAGCACCCGCGACACCGAGGCGATGGACACCCCGGCCCGCACCGCGATCGTCTCCACCGTCGGCACCCCGCCGCGCTCCGCGCCCGCACCGGACCACCTACCCGCACCCCTACCGGACAGCCCGTCCGCACCCCCACCGGACCACCCACCCGCACCCCCACCAACCCCCCTCGGCCCCATCCCCGCCGCCCCCTCCCCCATCCCGTACCGCCTGCTGGAAACGTTTACAGAATCCCGCCTCCGCACCCCCGCCCGCACTGAGGTTTTCCGCAGTCTTGAATGCGGCTTTCCGTATTCCGTCGCGCCGCCCTCTGTGATCCGCCCCTCACCCGCAGCCACCGCCCCCGCAAAACCGCAGGTCAGAGAGGTAAGTTCGGCCTTCCTTGCTAGCGCGAACGGGTAAGTGACGCATAGCGTCGAGGTGTTGGAGGGGGAAGCGCCGGAGTCGGCCCACACCTCGCGAGAAGGGAACGGGTCCCTACATGTCCGTCATGGAAGTCATGGACGCCTCGGCGCCCACGCACATAGCCCACCGCGACAACCACACCCACCGCGATGTGAACGGCGGCTGGCTGCGCCCCGCCGTCTTCGGCGCGATGGACGGGCTGGTGTCGAACCTCGCTCTGATGACCGGTGTCGCCGGCGGCGCGGTCTCGCAGCAGACCATCATCATCACCGGTCTCGCGGGGCTGGCCGCCGGCGCCTTCTCGATGGCGGCCGGCGAGTACACCTCGGTGGCCTCCCAGCGCGAGCTGGTCCTCGCCGAGCTGGACGTGGAGCGGCGCGAGCTGCGCAAGCACCCCAAGGACGAGCTGGAGGAGCTGGCCGCGCTGTACGAGTCGCGCGGTGTCGAGCCGGAGCTGGCCCGCGAGGTGGCCAAGCAGCTGTCGAAGGACCCGGAGCAGGCGCTGGAGATCCACGCCCGCGAGGAGCTGGGCATCGACCCGTCCGACCTGCCGTCGCCGACGGTCGCCGCCGTCTCGTCCTTCGGGTCGTTCGCGCTGGGCGCCCTGCTGCCAGTGCTGCCGTACCTGCTGGGCGCCTCCCAGCTGTGGCCCGCGGTGCTGCTGGCGCTGGTGGGGCTCTTCGGGTGCGGGGCGGTCGTGGCCCGGGTGACGGCGCGGTCCTGGTGGTTCAGCGGGCTGCGGCAGCTCGCCCTCGGTGGCGCCGCGGCGGGTGTGACGTACGTCCTGGGCGCACTGTTCGGTACGGCCGTAGGGTGACGCCCCGTGCAGCGCTATGCGGGCCTGCGCATAATTACTGCGTTACTTGGCGGTTTCGTTTTGCCGGGGGCCGGGCATAAGGCCCAAGCGTTGCGGGCAATGTCGCCTGCTCTGAAACAACGCCCACGACGCCGGCGGAGGTCGATCCGTCCGCCCGCGTCCCCGGTCCACCGCCACCAGTGGTGTCCGCATGCTGGAAGGCTCTATCCGCTTTTCGAGAAGCGAGCCATCCTGTAACCTGCACGAAATTTCGCGGAGGGCCAACGTCGTCCCTCGGCTACACCACATGCCACGACGACGTTGGGAGAGCCGATGCGTTCCGCGTCCACGCACTCCGCGACCACCGGCAGCGCCGGCGCCGCCTGGTCGCCCTTGGACGGGCGCCCCGCCCCGCAGGGAATGTACGACCCCCGCAACGAACACGACGCCTGCGGCGTCGGCTTCGTGGCGACCCTGACCGGTCAGGCCGACCACGCGCTGGTCGAGCAGGCCCTCACGGTCCTGCGCAACCTGGAACACCGCGGCGCGACCGGCTCCGAGCCCGACTCCGGTGACGGCGCCGGCATCCTCCTGCAGATTCCGGACGCCTTCCTGCGCGAGAGCGTCTCCTTCGCGCTCCCCGAGGCCGGCGCGTACGCAGTCGGCATCGCCTTCCTGCCCTCCGTGGCCGAGGACGCCGCGGCCGCCGTCTCGCGGATCGAGACGATCGCGTCCGAAGAGGGCCTGGACGTCCTCGGCTGGCGGGTCGTCCCGGTCGCCCCGCAGCTGCTCGGCAACGGCGCCCGCGCCACGATGCCCGCCTTCTCCCAGCTGTTCGTCGCCGACAAGCACGGCAAGGACACCGGCCTGGCCCTGGACCGCAAGGCGTTCGTGCTGCGCAAGCGCGCCGAGCGCGAGGCCGGGGTCTACTTCCCTTCGCTGTCCGCGCGCACGATCGTCTACAAGGGCATGCTGACCACCGGGCAGCTGGAGCCGTTCTTCCCGGACCTGTCCGACCGCCGCTTCGCGACCGCCATCGCGCTGGTCCACTCGCGGTTCTCCACCAACACCTTCCCGAGCTGGCCGCTGGCCCACCCGTACCGCTTCGTCGCCCACAACGGTGAGATCAACACCGTCCAGGGCAACCGCAACTGGATGCGGGCCCGCGAGTCGCAGCTCGCCAGCAAGCTCTTCGCCGACGCCACCGGCAACAGCGACAACCTGGAGCGCCTGTTCCCGGTCTGTACGCCGGACGCCTCCGACTCGGCCTCCTTCGACGAGGTCCTGGAACTGCTGCACCTCGGCGGCCGGTCGCTGCCGCACTCGGTGCTGATGATGGTCCCGGAGGCGTGGGAGAACAGCACCTCCATGGACCCGGCGCGGCGGGCGTTCTACGCGTACCACTCCACGATGATGGAGCCCTGGGACGGCCCGGCCTGCGTCACCTTCACCGACGGCACCCAGGTCGGCGCGGTCCTGGACCGCAACGGCCTGCGCCCGGGGCGCTACTGGGTCACCGACGACGGCCTGGTGGTGCTCTCCTCCGAGGTCGGCGTCCTGGACATCGACCCGGCCAAGGTCGTGCGCAAGGGCCGCCTGCAGCCCGGCCGGATGTTCCTGGTGGACACCGCCGAGCACCGCATCATCGAGGACGACGAGATCAAGGCGCAGCTCGCCGCCGAGCACCCCTACCAGGAGTGGCTGGACGCGGGCCTGATCGAGCTGGCCGACCTGCCCGAGCGTGAGCACATCGTGCACACCCACGCCTCGGTCACCCGCCGCCAGCAGACCTTCGGCTACACGGAGGAGGAGCTGCGCGTCATCCTGGCGCCGATGGCCAAGACCGGCGCCGAGCCGATCGGCTCGATGGGCACGGACTCGCCGATCGCCGCCCTCTCGGAGCGCCCGCGGCTGCTGTTCGACTACTTCACCCAGCTGTTCGCGCAGGTCACCAACCCGCCGCTGGACGCCATCCGCGAGGAGCTGGTCACCTCGCTGATCTCCTCGCTGGGCCCGCAGGGCAATCTGCTGGAGCCGACCGCGGCCTCCTGCCGCAGCGTCACGCTGCCCTTCCCGGTGATCGACAACGATGAGCTGGCCAAGCTCATCCACATCAACGCCGACGGCGACATGCCGGGCATGAAGGCGGTCACCCTCTCCGGTCTGTACCGGGTCTCCGGCGGTGGCGAGGCACTGGCCGCCCGGATCGCCCGGATCTGCGCCGAGGCCGACGCCGCCATCGAGGACGGCGCCCGCCTGATCGTGCTCTCCGACCGTCATTCGGACGCCGAGCACGCGCCCATCCCGTCCCTGCTGCTGACCGCCGCGGTGCACCACCACCTGATCGGCACCAAGCAGCGCACCCAGGTCGGCCTGCTCGTCGAGGCCGGCGACGTGCGCGAGGTGCATCACGTCGCGCTGCTCATCGGGTACGGCGCCGCCGCCGTTAACCCGTACCTGGCCATGGAGTCCGTCGAGGACCTGGTCCGCGCCGGTACGTTCCTGCCGAAGGACACCGACCCCGAGGCCGCGATCCGCAACCTGATCAAGGCGCTCGGCAAGGGCGTGCTGAAGGTGATGTCCAAGATGGGCATCTCCACCGTGGCCTCCTACCGGGGCGCCCAGGTCTTCGAGGCCGTCGGCCTGGACCAGTCCTTCGTGGACGCCTACTTCCACGGCACCACCACGAAGATCGGCGGCGCCGGCATCGACGTGATCGCCAAGGAGGTCGCCGCCCGGCACGCCAAGGCGTACCCGGCCACCGGCATCGCCGCCACCCACCGCGCGCTGGACATCGGCGGCGAGTACCAGTGGCGCCGCGAGGGCGAGCCGCACCTGTTCGACCCGGACACGGTCTTCCGCCTCCAGCACTCCACCCGCTCGCGCCGCTACGACATCTTCAAGCAGTACACGCAGCGGGTGAACGAGCAGTCCGAGCGCCTGATGACGCTGCGCGGCCTGTTCTCGTTCAAGTCCGACCGCCCCTCGGTGCCGCTGGAGGAGGTCGAGCCCGCCTCCGAGATCGTCAAGCGCTTCTCGACGGGCGCCATGTCGTACGGCTCCATCTCCAAGGAGGCGCACGAGACCCTCGCCATCGCCATGAACCAGCTGGGCGGCAAGTCCAACACCGGTGAGGGCGGCGAGGACCCGGAGCGCCTGTACGACCCGGCGCGCCGCTCCTCGATCAAGCAGGTGGCGTCCGGCCGGTTCGGCGTGACCAGCGAATACCTGGTCAACTCCGACGACATCCAGATCAAGATGGCGCAGGGCGCCAAGCCCGGCGAGGGCGGCCAGCTGCCCGGCCACAAGGTCTACCCGTGGGTGGCCAAGACCCGGCACTCGACGCCCGGCGTCGGTCTGATCTCCCCGCCGCCGCACCACGACATCTACTCCATCGAGGACCTCGCCCAGCTCATCCACGACCTGAAGAACGCCAATCCGCAGGCCCGCATCCACGTGAAGCTGGTCTCCGAGGTCGGCGTCGGCACGGTCGCCGCGGGCGTCTCCAAGGCGCACGCGGACGTGGTCCTGATCTCCGGCCACGACGGCGGTACGGGCGCGTCCCCGCTGACCTCCCTGAAGCACGCGGGCGGCCCCTGGGAGCTGGGCCTGGCCGAGACGCAGCAGACGCTGCTGCTCAACGGGCTGCGCGACCGGATCGTGGTGCAGACCGACGGCCAGCTCAAGACCGGCCGCGACGTGGTCATCGCCGCCCTGCTGGGCGCCGAGGAGTACGGCTTCGCGACCGCGCCGCTGGTGGTCTCCGGCTGCGTCATGATGCGGGTGTGCCACCTGGACACCTGCCCGGTCGGCATCGCCACCCAGAACCCCACGCTGCGCGAGCGCTTCAGCGGCAAGGCCGAGTACGTCGTCAACTTCTTCGAGTTCATCGCCGAGGAGGTCCGCGAGCTGCTGGCCGAGCTGGGCTTCCGTACGCTGGACGAGGCGATCGGCCACGCCGACCTGCTCGACACCGCCCGGGCGGTGAACCACTGGAAGGCGCAGGGCCTGGACCTGGCCCCGCTGCTGCACGTGCCCGAGCTGCCCGAGGGCGCCGTGCGCCACCAGATCACCGCCCAGGACCACGGTCTGGCGAAGGCGCTGGACAACGAGCTGATCAAGCTGGCCGTCGACGCGCTGTCCGCGGACACCGCCGAGGCCGCGCAGCCCGTACGGGCCCAGGTGGCGATCCGTAACATCAACCGGACCGTGGGCACCATGCTCGGCCACGAGGTGACCAAGAAGTTCGGCGGCGCGGGCCTGCCCGACGACACCATCGACATCACCTTCACCGGCTCGGCCGGCCAGTCCTTCGGCGCGTTCCTGCCGCGCGGCATCACGCTGCGCCTGGAGGGCGACGCCAACGACTACGTCGGCAAGGGCCTGTCGGGCGGCCGGATCGTGGTCCGCCCGGACCGCGGCGCCGACCACCTCGCCGAGTACTCGACCATCGCGGGCAACACCCTCGCCTACGGCGCCACCGGCGGCGAACTGTTCCTGCGCGGCAAGGTCGGCGAGCGGTTCTGCGTCCGCAACTCCGGTGCCACGGTGGTCTCCGAGGGCGTCGGCGACCACGGCTGCGAGTACATGACGGGCGGCCACGCCGTCGTCCTGGGCGAGACCGGGCGCAACTTCGCGGCCGGTATGTCCGGCGGCATCGCGTACGTCATCGACCTGGACCCGGCCAACGTCAACCGTGAGTTGACCGCCGCAGTGACCACCGAGCTGGACGCCACCGACCGCGCGTGGCTGCACGACGTGGTGCGCCGCCACCAGGAGGAGACCGGCTCCACCGTCGCCGAGAAGCTGCTCGCCGACTGGGACGCCGCGCTGACCCGCTTCAGCAAGGTCATTCCGGCCACCTACCAGGCAGTGCTCGCCGCCAAGGACGCCGCCGAGCGAGCCGGGCTCTCCGAGTCCGAGACCCACGAGAAGATGATGGAGGCGGCGATCAATGGCTGACCCCAAGGGCTTCCTGACCACCGGCCGCGAGGTCGCCAAGACCCGCCCCGTCGAGGAGCGCGTCCGGGACTGGAACGAGGTCTACGTCCCCGGCTCGCTGCTGCCGATCATCAGCAAGCAGGCCGGGCGCTGCATGGACTGCGGCATCCCCTTCTGCCACAACGGCTGTCCGCTGGGCAACCTCATCCCCGAGTGGAACGACTACGCGTACCGCGAGGACTGGACGGCCGCCAGCGAGCGGCTGCACGCGACCAACAACTTCCCGGAGTTCACCGGTCGCCTGTGCCCGGCCCCCTGCGAGTCGGCGTGTGTGCTGGGCATCAACCAGCCGCCGGTGACCATCAAGAACGTCGAGGTCACCATCATCGACAAGGCGTGGGACAGCGGGGACGTCACCCCGCAGCCGCCGGAGCGCCTGTCCGGCAAGACGGTCGCCGTCATCGGCTCGGGCCCGGCCGGCCTGGCCGCCGCCCAGCAGCTGACCCGGGCGGGCCACACCGTCGCCGTCTACGAGCGCGCGGACCGTATCGGGGGCCTCCTCCGCTACGGCATCCCCGAGTTCAAGATGGAAAAGCGCCACATCAACCGCCGTATCGAGCAGATGCGGGCGGAAGGCACCAAGTTCCGTACGGAGGTGGAGATCGGCCGGGACATCGATGCTGCCAAGCTGCGCAAGCGCTACGACGCCGTCGTGATCGCCGCCGGTGCCACCACCTCCCGCGACCTGAAGGTCCCGGGCCGCGAGCTGAACGGCATCCACTTCGCGATGGAGTACCTGCCGCTCGCCAACAAGGTGCAGGAGGGCGACCTGACGGTCTCCCCGATCACCGCCGAGGGCAAGCACGTCGTGGTCATCGGCGGTGGCGACACCGGCGCCGACTGCGTCGGCACCGCGCACCGCCAGGGCGCGGCCTCGGTCACCCAGCTGGAGATCATGGGCAAGCCCGGCGACGAGCGGAACCCGAACCAGCCGTGGCCGACCTTCCCGATGCTCTACAAGGTCACCTCCGCGCACGAGGAGGGCGGCGAGCGGCTGTACTCCGTCTCCACCACCCACTTCGAGGGCGACGAGGACGGCAACGTCCAGTGGCTGCACCTGGTCGAGGTGGAGTTCAAGGACGGCCGTCCGGAGCCGAAGCCGGGCACCGAGCGGAAGATCCCCGCCCAGCTGGTCACCCTGGCCATGGGCTTCACCGGCACCGACCAGGAGAACGGCCTGGTCGAGCAGTTCGGCCTGGAGCTGGACGCGCGCGGCAACATCGCCCGCGACGCGGACTTCGCCACCAACGTCCCCGGCGTGTACGTCGCCGGTGACGCGGGCCGCGGCCAGTCGCTGATCGTCTGGGCCATCGCCGAGGGCCGCTCCGCGGCGCGCGGCGTGGACCGCTACCTCGCGGGCGCCAGCGCGCTGCCCGCCCCCATCAAGCCGACGGACCGCGCACTGACCGTGTGACGTCCCCCGGCTCATGAATGTCCCGCACAACGACGTGCGGAACACCGCGGCGCCTGTCCCCCTCCCCGACCGGAGGCCAGGCGCCGCACTCTTTTCCGCGGCGTCCGGGTGGCGCGGGCGCGTGGTGCCCCGGGTCCCGCCGTGCGCGCTACTCGCCCACCTGCGTGATCCGGTCGTCGCCCAGCCGCGCCTGCACGTCCTGGAGCAGCAGCTTCAGCAGCTCCCTGAGCTGTTCCTGCTGGTCCGGGGTCAGGCCGCCGACCAGCTCCGCCTCCCGGTGCAGCACCTGGTCCACGGTCTGCTCGACGAGAGCGTGTCCCGCCGGGGTCAGTTCCACCCACACCGTACGGGGGCGGCCCTCGCCCGCGCGGCGCACCACCAGCCCCTCGCGCTCGGCGCGCGCGACGCGCTGGGAGACGGCGCCGGCGGTCACCATGGAGCGCGCCGCCAGGTCGCGGGTGCTGAGGGTGTACGGCTCACCGGCCCGGCGCAGCACGCTGAGCAGGTCGAGGGTGGCGGTGTCCACCCCGGCGCGGGCCAGCACCCGGCGCCGGTCGTCGCCGAGCAGCTTCGCCAGCTGCCAGACGGGGGTGACGATCCCGATGGCCGAGACGGGGGTTCCGGGACGCTCGCGTTCCCAGGCGTCGGCGATCTCCTGGACCGGGTACGGGGCGTCCGCGCTTGCCATGGGCCCTCCTGGGGATGTTACGTTCAGATCTAAATTTAGACCTGAATGACTGACGTCGGGAGCTACCTTATGTCACGCACCATCCTGGTCACCGGCGGCGCCACCGGCATCGGCCTGGCCGTCGCCCGCCACTTCGCCGCACAGGGCGACGCGGTCGTCATCACCGGCCGCCGCCCCGCGCCCCTGGAGAAGGCCGCCGAGGAGACCGGCGCCCGCGCGGTCGTCTGCGACCACACCGACCCCGCCGCGCTGGACCGCCTGCTCGCCGAACTGCCCGCCTCGATCGACGTCCTGGTCAACAACGCCGGGGGCAACACCGACCTGGACGACGCGCCGGGCGACGACCTGGCCTCGTACGCCCGCGCCTTCCGGGCCAACCTCGACGCCAACCTGCTCACCGCCGCCCTCACCACCAAGGCCGTCGAGGCCCGGCTCGCCCCGGGCGGCGCCGTGGTGCACATCGGCTCGATCGCCGCGGACCGGGGCGCCGGTTCGCTCGGTGCGTACGGCGCGGCCAAGGCCGGGCTGACCACCTGGAACCTCGACCTGGCGAACACGCTCGGCCCGCGCGGCGTCACCGCCAACGTCGTCTCGCCCGGCTATATCGAGGACACCGAGTTCTTCCGGGACCACCTCGCCGACGAGCGGCGCGCCCAGTTGATCGCCCAGACCGCGACGGGCCGCGCGGGCCGCCCGGAGGACATCGCGGCGACGGTCGCGTTCCTGGCGTCCGAGGGGGCGCGGCACATCACGGGGCAGGTGATCGGCGTCAACGGCGGGGCGTACAGGACCCGTTGAGTGCGTGAGGCGGGCGCGACCCCGTCGCCCGCCTCCGCGATCCTTTATGGGTTACGCGTCCTCCACGAGGCGGGCCGGGAAGCCGCCCTTGGCGATCGGCCCCCACCGCAACGGCGTCACCCGGATCAGCGACTTGCCCTGTGTGATCATCGCGGCGCGGTACTCGTGCCAGTCCGGGTGCTCGCCCGCGATGTTGCGGTAGTACTCGACCAGCGGCTCGACCGAGTCCGGCGCGTCCAGGACCTCCGCCTCGCCGTCGACCTGCACCCAGGGGCCGTTCCAGTCGTCCGACAGCACGAGCACGCTCACCGACGGGCTGCGGCGGGCGTTGCGCACCTTGGCGCGCTCCGGATACGTGGACATCACCAGGCGCCCCGAGTCGTCGACGCCGCAGGTCAGCGGGGACGCCTGCGGGGTGCCGTCGGAGCGGCGGGTGAGCAGGATCGCGCGGTGGCGGGGGCGGACGAACTCCAGCAGGCCGTCGAGGTCCACGCGGGTGTTGGTGGCGATGGAAGGGCTCATACGGGCGAGCCTAGGCGGTGACGTGAACTCCCAGGAGGGTGTGACATTCCTGGGAGCGCCGGTTCGTCCGGTCCGCGCTATTGACTAAAAGTCAGCGCGGAACGACGCTGCTGGGCAGCCGACGCAGCCGCACCCCGGGAGGACCGGTGGGTACACGTCCAGGTACAGGTACAAGCACGGGTACAGGTACAGACGCACAAGCCGGCGCGGGCCCGAACTCCCCGGCCCTGCGCGAGCTGGCCGAAGCGCTCGGCGCACCGCCGCCGCCCGGCCTCGCCGCCGCCGCACCCGAAGAGCTCGCCCTTCTGGCGCGCGCGGTACGCGCCCGCCGCGAGAGCCACGCCGCCGGCCTCAACGACGCGGCCGAAGAGGCCCTGAAGCTGGTGCCCGCCCTCGCCCGCGGCCCCGTACGCCGCATCCTGTTCCGCTGATCCTGCTGATTCCGCAGATGCTTCCGCCGACTTCGCCGACCGGACGGTGACCCCCATGGACACGCTCAGCAACCGCGCCGAGGCGCAGAAGATCGCCCAGCTGCTCGACGTGCTGCCGGAACAGCTGGACTTCCTGCACGGGCTGCCCGCCGAGGACGTACGGCAGCTCCGTGCCCGTACCGTCGACGCGCTCTACGACGACGTACCGGACATGCTCGACCGCATCGCCGCCGCCACCAAACTCGTCCCGGCCGGGGTCGCCGCCGCCATCTCGCAGAAGGCGCTCGGGCCGCGGCTCGCCGCCTCCGTGGCCGGGCGGCTGGAACCGGCGCGCGCCGCCGACATCATCGAGAAGCTGCCGGTCGCCTTTACCGCCGAGTCCTGCGGCCACCTCGACCCCCGCCGTATCGCCGCGGTCGTCGACCGGCTGGACGAGGACCTGGTGGTCCGTATCGCCGTCGCCCTCGCCGAGCGCGGCGACCACCTGACGATGGGCCGCTTCGTCGGCCATCTGCGTGAGGGAGCCCTGCGGCGCATACTCCAGCTCATCGACGACGGCGTGGTGCTGCGCGTCGGGTTCTTCATCGACATGCCCGAACGGCTCGACGCCATCCTGGACCTGATGCGGGAGGAGCGGCTGGCTTCCGTGGTGGCCGCGGCCGGGGACGGACTGTGGCCCGAGGCGCTGGCCGTGGCCGGGCTGGCCGGGCCCGAGCGGCGCGCCCGGATGGCGGCGCTGGCCGCCCGGCAGGACCCCGCACGGCTGGACGGACTGGTGCGCACCGCACACGAACAGGGGCTGTGGGAGGCGCTGCTTCCGCTGGTGGCGCTGCTGTCCGAGGAGGACCGGCGCGCGGTGGCCGCGCTGCCGTCGCTGCGCGACGCCGAGGTGCTCGGCGGGGTGGTGCGGGCGGTGGTGGCGACCGGGCTGTGGGCGGAATTCCTGCCGCTGGTGGGCGTGTTGCCGCCGGAGTCGCGCAAGGCGGTGGCGGACGCGGCGGGGGAGCTGCCGGACGCGGAGCTGGACGCGATGGTGCTGGACGTGGAGAAGCGCGACCTGTGGGACGCGGTGCTGCCGCTGGTGGAGCTCATGGACGAGCCCGCCAAGGAGCGGGTGTTCGCGCTGCCCGCCTTCCAGGAGCAGGAGCGGCAGGGATAACGGGGCGGCGGACGTTCGCCGTCGGCCCAATCCGCCCTGGGCGCAAAGCGGGTGACCCCGCGAGGGGGCACCCGTTAGCGTCCCGATCATGGATGCCTCTTCGGACACCGCACCCGCCTCCCCCGCTGCCGCCCCCGACCCCACCGCTCCCGAGCAGATAGCCCCCGGCATCTGGTACGTGCCGTTCCCCGTGGGACACGTCTACCTCGTACGGCTTGCCGACGGCGGTTTCGCGGCCGTCGACACCGGCGTGCCGGGCTCGGCGCCCGCCATCCTGGACGCGCTGACCGCCATCGGCGGAAGCCCGGACGCGCTGCGGCAGATCGTGATCACCCACTCCCACATCGACCACATGGGCTCGGCCGCCGACCTGGTGGACGCCACCGGCGCCCGGGTCCTGGCGGGCGCGGCGGACGCCCCGTACATCAGCGGCGCCGCCCCCGAGCCGCCGCCGCTCACCACCCCCAAGGAGCAGGCTCTGCACGAACAGGTCCTGGCGGGACTGGCCGAGGCGGGCACGCCGCCGCTCCGGCACGTGCGGGTGGACACCGAACTCCACGACGGCGACACCCTCGACGACTGGCCGGAGCCGGCCCGCGTCCTGCACGTCCCGGGCCACACGCCGGGCAGCATCGTCCTCCATCTGCCCGCCGCCGGCGTGCTGTTCACCGGCGACACCATGGGCCTGGGGCCGGCCGGCCCCCTCGTGCTCGGCCCGCTCAACGTCGACCGGGAGGCGGCCATCGCCTCGTTCCGGCGGCTCGCGGCGCTGCCCGGCGTGGACACCCTGTGCGTGGCGCACGGCGAGCCGGTCCGTACGGGCGCGGCGCGCGCTCTCCAGGAGGCCACGCCGGAGGCCGACTGGCTGTGAGACGGGCAGCCCGGCCGGCCCGGACGGACACGGTCGGTGGGCCGGATTCCTGGCCGTCCGGGCATTTCCCGTACGGGCAGAATGGCGTGTGCGGGAAGAACCGACCGGTGCGCCGCCCGACCGCGGCGCCGGAAATGGCAGAAAGGTTCCGTCATGCAGCTGCACACCCACGAGTGGGGGACCGGTGAGCGGGTCGCGGTGCTGGTCCACGGCATCATGTCGGACCACCGCACCTGGCGCCGGGTGGGCCCGGCGCTGGCCGACCACGGTTACCGGGTCATCGCCGTCGACCTGCGCGGTCACGGCGCGAGCCCGCGCGGCCCGTACAGTGACGCGCTGTTCGCCGACGACCTGGTGGAGACCCTGCCCGCGAACGTCGAACTGGCGCTGGGGCACTCCCTCGGCGCGATGGCGCTGTCGCTGGCCGTGGAACGGCTGAACCCGAAGCGCGCCGTCTACTCGGAGCCGGCCTGGACCCGCGGCAACACCCGGCTGCCGATGGACACCGCGTTCTTCGCGGAGTTCAAGCACGCCTCCCCGCAGATGGTGCGCAGCTTCAACCCGCGCTGGGAGGAGGCCGACGTACAGCTGGAACTGGCGACGATCGACGCCTGGGACGAGGCCAGCGCGCTCGCTCTCTCCGGCAGCCACCAGGAGGAACGCATACCGGAGCGGGCGGTCGTGCCCTCCCTGGTGCAGGTGGCGGGGGAGGGCTTCCTCTTCACGGAGTCGGACAAGGAGCGGGTGGCGGCGCGCGGCTTCGAGGTCCGTACGGTCGAGGGCGCCGCGCACGTCATCCACCGGGACGACTTCGACGGCTTCATGAAGTCGCTCGACGGCTGGATCTAGCGGAAGGTGCCTGGTCGGGGGCGTGGATGCCGGAATTGGTGCCGAATGTTCAAAGTTGCACCACAGGCCGCCCGGCCGGGTATGGCGCGGGGTGCCGGCGTGCTGCCCGGGTGTTTTGCCGCGCTCGGCGGCGGCTGATTAGGGTGTGGTCCGTGGTAGTAGCAACCACCCGCCCCCGGCCTGCGGACCGGCGTCCCGATACCCCCTGAGGCAGCACGACGATGACCGAACCGGCGACTTCGGCCCGAGGCCCTGCCGCCGCGCCGGAGCGCCCCGGGCCGGTCCCCCCGCCGCCCACGCGGCCGTTCACCGAGGACCGCATCACCCGCCTCGTCCTGACCCATCGCCAGCCGCTGTTACGGTACGTCACCGGCCTGTTGCCCGCCGACCCGCAGCGCGCGGAGGACGTCGTCCAGGAAACGCTGCTGCGTGCCTGGCTGGAAAGCGACGTGACGCGCGTCCGGGACACCCGGCGCGAGGCCGGGTGGGAACCGGGACTGCCCTGGCTGTTCAGGGTCGCCCGCAACGTCGTGATCGACTGGAGCCGGCGCGACAGCTCCCGGCCGGCCGTGCCGACCGGGCTGCCGCCGGAGACGGCCGGCCCCGCGGACGACATCGCGCACGTCGTGGAGCGGACGCACGTCGTCGGGTTGCTCGCCCAACTGTCCCGCCCCCATCGAGAGGTTCTGGTGTACACATACCTGCTCGGCTGTTCCGGCCCCGACACGGCGCACGCGCTGGGCATACCGCCCGGCACGGTGAAGTCCCGGCTGCACCACGCCATGCACCACCTGCGGCGGGCGGCCGCGCCCGAGGCCGGGGAGCGCGGATGAGCGGCGTCGGCCACGCGGCGCCGCCGGGCACGGCGGCGCACGCACCGCTGCCGCTGGCCCTCGGCATGCCGGACCGCAACTCCTGGCTGATCCTCATCGGCTTCCTCGTCGCGCTCGTCCTGATCCTCTGGCTCATCGGCCGCGCCGTGCGCAAACAGGGCGGCTTCCGCCGCGCCTGCCGCCGGATCGCCTGGGAGATCCGGATGACCGCGCGCGCCTTCACCGCGCCGCTCCGCGCGTACCTGCGGCACCGGCGCTGCGCCCGGACGCTCGCCGCGTACTTCGCCGACCCGGCCGCGTACGACACCGCGCGCGCCGCGCTGGACCGCGCGGACGCGGACACGGGCGACGGCTGCTACGCGCCGGCCGTCCAGCTCGCGCAGACCCGCGACCGGGTGCGTGTCGTCATCGCGGGCCGTGACCCGGCCGGTGCCGCCGGCCCGGTCCTGCCCTGGACGGACGCGGCGGGCGAGCCGGGGGAGTGGACCTGGTCCGCACCGGCCGACGCGGTACGGGGCCCCGCGGGCCACGGCCGGGCCGTACGCCTGCCGCTCGTCCTGGGCGTGGACCGCAAGGTGCCGGGCGTGGTGCTCGTCGACTGGCTGCGCGGCCCCGCTGCGCTGGGCGTCGAGGGCGACCCGCAGGTGTCCCGCAGCGTGCTCCAGGCGCTGGCCGCGCAGGTGGACCGGATGCCGGACGGGCCGCCGGTCCTGATCACCGCGGGCGTCCATCCGCGCTTCCCGGGCCGCCCGCTGGACGACGTGCTCGCGGAACTCGCCGCCGGTGCTTCCGGCCAGGGACCGGCCGCCGGGCCGGATGCCCAGACCCCGGACCCGACGGCCGTTCCGGTGGTGGTCTGCTGGGCCCCCACGCCCGAACAGGCGGCACGCCTCGCGGACCTGTGCGCGCGGGGACGCGCCCGCGCGCTCGTCGGCGGCCGGCTGCCCGGCGCCTGCTGGGTCCTGCACGCCGAACCGGACGGGCGGGTGCTCGGCCCCGGCCCGCGCGTGGACGTGGAATCGCCCGCGCTCGGCCCGGCGGTGGCCCGCGCGGTACGGCGGCGGCAGGCCGCCCCGCATTGCGTGCTGCCGGGGGCCGGTATGGCTGCGGGTACGGTCCCGGCCGGGCCGCCCGTGCAGCCGGACTTGCACAAGTCGGAGCCCGCATCCGTACGGAATGCAGAGCCGGTCCAGGACCCGCGGCAGCCGGAGCCCGCATCCGTACGGCACGCAGAGCCCGCCCCGGGCCCGCGGCAGCCGGAACCCGTCGCACCGCGGCAGCCGGAACCTTTCGCCGCTGCCCAGCCCTCCCCGGACTTCGCCGAACCCGGGCGCTCCCCGGACCTCGCGGAACCACGGCCCGCCCCGGACTCCGCCGAGCCCGTACGGGAACCGGCAGCCGCCGTCCGCCCGTCCGAGCCCGGCCCCGCCGCACCCCCACAGCCGCCCCGTAAGGACAGCGCACCGCGCGAATCCGCCGCTCTGAACGCCGACTTCGCCGAGCCCGAGCCGGGCGCGGGCGCAGGTGCGGGAGCATCCGCACCGGCCCCGGCACCGCCCCCGGCCGCGCCCGCTCCCCGCCAGGCAGAAGCCTCCCCGGCACCCGGTTCCGGCACCGCTCCCGGCGCCGACTTCGCGGAACCGGACTTCGCGGAGCCGGACCTGGCCGAGCCCGGGTCCGCCGCCGCGCCGCCCGGCCTGGCCGGCGTGTCCGCCGCGGGCACCTCCGAAGCCGACTCCGACCCCGCCGCCACCGGCGATCCCCAGGAACGGACTCCCCGAACCCCGTGAGACTCTTCGTCACCCTCGCTCCGGCCGCCCCGGAAGCCTCCGCCGCGGCCGGGGCCGGCTCCCCGCACGCCGCCCCCGAGCGGCGCGACCTGGTCCTGCACACCCCGGGCTCGACCACCGTCGGCGCCCTGGCCGCGCGCCTCGCCGGCCAGGGCGCGGCCGAGGACGCGCCGCCCGCGCTCTTCCTCGGCGACCGTGAAGTGCCCGCCAACCTGCCGATATCCGCCAGCGGGATACGCGACGGCGCGACGCTGGGCCTCGGCGGCCCCGTACCGCCCGACCCGGACGGCGGCTACGGCCCCGAGCGCACCGAACTGCCGCCGCCGTCCCGCTCCGCCGACGGCGAGCGGCTGCCCCGCGCGCCCCGCGTGGAACTCCAGCTGATCGGCGGGCGCGGTGCCGGACGCGTCTGGCCGCTGGACGTCGGTACGCACACCATCGGCCCGGCGGCGGGCAGTTCCGTACGCCTGACCGGCCGGGACGTGCCCGCGACGGGCATTCGCGTCACGGTACGCGCGGACGGCACGGTGCTGCTGGACCCCGGCCCGGCGGCCCGCAAGCCCGCGAGCACCGGCGCCGCGGCCGGCCACCGCACCGACGTCGGCCTGTCCGTGCCCGAACCGCCCCCCGCCCGGCCCCGTGCCGACGCGACCCCGCTGCCGCCCCCGCCGCCGCCCGAACTGCCCGACCCGTACGCCGACACCCACCAGCCGCTCCCGGCGGGCTGGTCGGAGTGGCCGCTCGGCGGTGAACTGCGGCTGGGCGAGTACCTGCTGCGGGTGGCCGAGCCCACCGAGGCGGACGCCGCCGTCGCCACCTCCGAGGACGGCGCGTACCTGGACTTCAACCGGCCGCCGCGGATCGTGCCGCCGCTGGTGCCGGAGCGGTTCACGCTGCCCTCGCCGCCGGTGCCGCCGCCCCGGCGCACCATCCCGCTGCTGGTGGTCATCGCGCCGATGTTCATGGGCGTCGGCATGGTCGTCTTCCTGCACTCGTACTTCTACCTGATGTTCGCGTTCTTCAGCCCGGTGCTCGCCATCGGCAACTGGCTCAGCACCAAGCGCAGCGGCTGGCGCGACTTCCTGACCTCGGTCGCCAACTACCGCGCCCGGCGCGCCTCGCTGGAGCAGGACGTCAAGGGCATGGTCGAGCGCGAGCGCGGCCTGCGGGTCGCCGCCGGACCCGACCCGGCCGCCGCCGGCATGTGGGCCGTCGGCCCCGGCGCCCGCCTGTGGGAGCGCCGCCGCGGCCACCCGGACCACCTGCTGCTGCGCGTCGGCACCGTCCGCCAGGCGTCGCTGCTGACGATCGAGGACGCCTCCCGCGAGGACAACCACCGCTCCGTCAACTGGCAGATACCGGACATGCCGATCGGCGTGGACCTGTGCGGGGACGGGGTCGTCGGCATCTCCGGCGAGACCGACGCGGCCCGCGCGCTGGCCCGCTGGACCGTCGCGCAGGCCGCGATCCTGCACAGCCCGCGCGACGTACGGATCACCGTGCTCACCGACGCGGCGGGCGCGTCCGCCTGGGAGTGGGTGCGGTGGCTGCCGCACGCCCGCCCCGGCGAGGGCGGCGTCGCCGCGCCGCCCTCCGGCGGGCCCACCGTCACCGTCGGCAACGATCCGGAGACGGTCGCCAACCGGGTCTCCGAACTGGTCTCCGCGATCCGCTCCCGGGCCCGTGCGCGGGAGTCCGCGATGGGTGGCGCGCTGCTCGCCGAACCGGACCTCGTCGTCGTCCTCGACGGCGCCCGGCGGCTGCGCGACGTGCCCGGCGTGGTGCAGGTGCTCAAGGAGGGCCCGGCCGTACGGGTCTTCCTGATCTGCCTCGACCAGGAGGAGCGGATGCTCCCCGAGGAGTGCGTCACCGTCTGCGCGGTCGGCGCCCGCGAGGTCACGCTGCGCCGTACCGGCAGCGCCGACCTCACCGGCATCCGGCCCGACCTGGTGGACACCGGCTGGTGCGAGCGGATCGGACGCGCCCTGGCCCCCGTACGCGACGTCACCCCGGACGGCTCGGACGGCCTGCCGGACCGCGTCAAGCTGCTGGACCTGCTGGGCCTGGAGCCGCCGCAGGCCGCCGAACTGGCCGCCCGCTGGACCAAGCGCCCGGCCTCCACCGGCGTCCTGCTCGGCACCGGCTACACCGGTCCGGTCACCTTCGACCTGGTCAAGGACGGCCCGCACGGCCTGATCGCGGGCACCACCGGCGCCGGCAAGTCCGAACTCCTCCAGACGCTGGTGGCCTCCCTCGCGGCGGTCAACCGGCCGGACGAGATGACGTTCGTGCTCGTCGACTACAAGGGCGGCAGCGCCTTCGCGGGCTGCGAGCGGCTGCCGCACGTGCTGGGCATGGTCACCGACCTGGACAGCCACCTGGTCGAGCGGGCCCTGACCTCGCTGACCGCCGAACTGACCCGCCGCGAACGCATCCTGGCCGACGCGGGCGCCAAGGACCACACCGAATACCGGGCGATGCGCCGCCGCGACCCCGCGCTGGCCCCGCTGCCCAGGCTGCTGCTCATCATCGACGAGTTCGCCACCCTGGCCCGCGACGTGCCCGAGTTCGTGCCCGGACTGGTCGGCATCGCCCAGCGCGGCCGCTCGCTCGGCCTGCACCTGCTGCTCGCCACCCAGCGCCCGGCCGGCGTGGTCACCGCCGACATCCGCGCCAACACCAACCTGCGGATCTCGCTGCGCGTCACCGACGCCCTCGACAGCCAGGACGTCCTGGAGGTCAACGACGCGGTCAGCATCTCCAGCGACACCCCGGGCCGCGCCCTGGCCCGGGTCGGGCACCGCTCGGTGCTGCCGTTCCAGACCGCCTTCGTCGGCGCCGTACGCGACGGCGCGCAGGCCGCGCCCGCGGACGACGGGGACACCCCGGCCGGGCCGCAGTCCGAGGCGGACGTGTGGACCAGCGAACTGACCTGGTCGCTGCTGGGCCGTACGGCCGCCGAGCCCGCCGAGGAGACCGCGGACCTCTTCGACGCCATCCAGGAGGCGATGGACGAGCGCGACGCGGCCACCGACCTGACGGTCCTGGTCGACGCGGTCCAGGAGGCCGCCGAACAGCTGAAGATCGAGCGGCAGCCCAGTCCGTGGCTGCCGGCGCTGCCGCACGCGGTCAGCCTGGCCGAACTGCCGGAGCTGCCCGACCCGGCCGACGGACGCCTCGCGCCGGTCCTGTGGGGCGTGGCCGACCTGCCGGGCGCCCAGCGCCAGGAGCCCCTGGAGCTGGACCTCACCCGCTTCGGGCACCTGTACGTCCTGGGCACCCCGCGCTCCGGCCGCTCCCAGGTCCTGCGCACCATCGGCGGCGCCCTGGCCCAGCGGCACTCCAGCGCCGACGTGCACCTGTACGGCATCGACGCGGCCGGCGGCGCCCTGGCGGCCCTGTCCGAACTGCCGCACTGTGGCGCCGTCGTACCGCGCGCCGACCTGGAACGGCTCGGCCGCCTGCTGACCCGCCTCACCGCCGAGATGAGCGCCCGCCAGGAACTGCTCACCTCGCACGGCGCCGCCAACCTCACCGAACTGCGCGCCCTGCTGAAGCCCGCCGAACGCCCCGCGCACGTCGTCGTCCTGATCGACGGCTGGGACTCGCTGGCCGCCCTGCTCGGCGACCACGACAACGGCCGGCCGATACAGGAGCTGACCGCGCTGATCCGCGAGGGCGCGCCGATGGGCCTGCACGTCATCGCCACGTCCGAGCGGGCCCTGATGACCGGCAAGGTCGCCTCGCTCAACGACGAGCGGCTGCTGCTGCGGATGTCCGACCGCAACGAGTACAGCCTGGCGGGCATCTCGCCCAAGCAGGTGCCGGCCGTCGTCCCGCAGGGCCGCGGCTGGCGCGGCGGCAGCGGCATCGAGGTACAGGTCGCGCTGCTCGGCGAGCCGACGCAGGGGCCGGTCACGGGCCGCGACCAGGCCGAGGCGCTCAAGCGGATCGGGGAGCGGGCCGCCCGGCGCGACCGCGACCTGCCCGCGGCCCGCCGCCCCGCGCGCGTCATGAGCCTGCCCCGCCAGGTCTCCTTCACCGACGCGTACGAGAAGGTCCCGGCCGCCGACCGGCGCCCGCTGTGGGGCCTGATCGGTGTCGGCGGCGACGAGCTGGGCGCCATCGGCGTGGACTTCGCGGCCGACGCGCCGTCCTTCCTCGTCAGCGGCCCGCCCGGCAGCGGCCGGTCCACCGCGCTGACCACGCTCGCGGTGTCCCTGCTGGCGGGCGGCACCCGGGTGGTCGCGCTCACCCCGCGCGAATCGCCGCTGCGGGGCCTGGCCCGGCACCCGCGGGCCGTGGTCATCACGGACCCCGACCCGCTGGCCGACGAGGTCACCGCGGCGCTGAACGCCGAACCGGGGCCCACCGTGGTCCTGGTGGACGACGCCGACCTGCTCGCCCAGCTGCCCGCGGCCGACGCGGCGCTGCGCGAGGTCGCCACCACCGGACGCGACCGCGGCATCGGCCTGGTCGCCGCCGCCACCGCCGAGACGCTGACCTCGGTCGGCATCGGCTGGCTGGGCCTGGTGCGGCGTGTACGCAAGGGCATGCTGCTCTCGCCGCAGTCACCGGGCGAGGGCGACATCCTCGGCGTACGGGTGCCGTACGACCTGCTGCGCGGCCGCCCGACGCCGGGCCGCGGCCTGACCGTCGACCCGGTCACCGGCGCACTGGTGTCGGTGCTGGTGCCGGAGACGGTGCTGCGCGACGGGGACGCGGGCTGACCTCACGACGGTGCCCCGCCACCGGACCTGGCGTCCGGTGGCGGGGCACCGTCGTGTCGTACGGCCGGGGTCAGCCGGCCTTCTTGGTGCCGGCCGCGATGTCCGCGTCCATCTTCTCGATGTTGTTCTTGATCTGGTTGAACTGGTTGGCGAAGGAGTTGATGCTCTCCACGGCCTTCTGCAGCGACGCGGTGAGGTTGGTGTACGACTCCTTCAGCGCCGGGCTGCTCTGCTGCATGAACATGCCGTTGTCGAGCAGGCCCTCGACGGTGGTCTTGGTGCTGATCAGCAGCGGGTTGATGTCGTTGACGGCCTGGTTCATCACGCCGGAGACGCGCTGGATCTCGTTGTAGTCGATGTTGATGTTGCCTGCGGGCATGGTGCTGTCTCCCTGGATCGATGGGGGGATGGGTGGAACGTCCGGACGGGGTCCGGGTGCGCCGGGCCGGGGGGAGGGGCCGTCAGTCGTCGGACTTCTTCGGCTTCCAGCCGGTGTCCCCCTTGGCGTCGTCGCTCGTCCACTCCTCCGTCTTGCCGTCGGTCACCACGGTCTTGGTGCCGCTGCCGTCCTCCTTGACCTCGATGGTGGTGGTCACCTCGTGGCCGTTGAGGTCGACGGAGGAGTGGGTCGTACCTTTCACCGTCTGCTCGTTGCCGTCCTCGTCGGGACCGACGGTGGTGTACGTGGTCTTGGTGTCCCGGTGACCGGTCTTCTGGTCGGTGACCGAAGTGGTCGTGCCGGTCGTGGTGCTCTCGTTGCCCTCGGTGTCCTTCGTCTTGCTCGTGAAGTCGTCCGTGGTGGTCTTGTGCTCCGTCGTCTCGGTCGTCGACGAGGTGCCGGTGGTGTTCGTGACGTTGCCGAAGACGTCCGTCGACTTCGAGTCGTAGGTACCGTCGGGGTGGTAGTTCGTGGTGTCGGTCGACTTCAGACCGGTCCTGGTCTCCATCGTCGTGGTGATCTTCGTCGGCTCGCCGTCCGGCCCGTACTCGTACGTCGTGGTGGTCTTGTTGCCGTGCCCGTCGTCGGTGGTCCACTCATGGGGGCGCTCACCGGGCTTCTCGGGCTCCTTGGGCAGCAGGGACGGGTCGATGTCCGGGTGTTCCTTCTTGGCCTGCTCGACCGCCTCGTGCCAGGCGTTCCACTCCTTGTCGCGGGCCTTCCACAGGTCGGAGGAGATCTGGGCGCTCTGCTTGGCCGCCTTGTTGGCCAGGTCGAAGTCCCAGTCGGCCCACTTCTTCGCCACGCCGTCGTAGAGGTTCTTGAGCTTTTCCAGCTTCTCCTCGGAGCGCTTGAAGGAGCCCTTCCACGTCGAGTAGTACTTGCGGATCGCCGCGACCGCCGTCCGGCTGCCGACCTCGTCGACGGAGTACTCCTGCTTGCTCTCGCGGGCCTGCTTGACCTCTTCCTTGAGCTTGCCGGCCTTCTGCGCGACATCGTTGAGCAGCTCGTAGTCAACGGCTATGTCGGACACGGTCACACCCTTCGCGCGCTCGGAGATCACTTTCCGTCTCCACTGGTCAAACGCAACTCGAAGCCGATCGGTTCACCCCGGCACCGGGGAAGCGGGGCGAAGTGATGTCGTTCACACGATGAACCGATCGGGCCGCAGATACGTAAACGTAGGTGTGGTGTCTTCTGTTGCCGCTGCGCCTGACGCGCCGGCCGGGGCACCTGTGAACGGAACCACCGTGGGAGAGGAACAGGCTTGGCTACGCGTCCCGGAGACTGGGGTGCTCTCGGCCTCGACGGCGACCCGACCCCGGGTGACGCCGCGGCCATCACCACCATCGCCGACGCGATGCGCGACCTCGCCACCAACGCGGGCACCATCAACCAGGGCCTGAAGGCCCTTCAGCAGACCGCCGGCGACGGTCAGCGCTTCATCGGCAAGACCGCCGACCAGCTGCGCGACATGGTCGACGGCCACCTGCACAACTTCGTCGGCCATGTCGAGGAGTCCTTCCACCAGGCCGAGGCGGCGCTGCGCAAGTACGCCACCGCCGTCACCGACGCGCAGAGCGACGCCGACGCGGCGCTGACCGCCATCCAGGGCCTCGCCGACGACGACCCGCAGCGGGAGACCTACAAGGACCGGGCCGACGAGGCCAAGAGCGCGCTCAGCAGCGCGGCCGGCGCCCTGGACAAGGCGCTGACCTCGGCCGGGTCGCTGATGGTCCAGCCGGTCAGCGACTGCGACCTGTTCTGGGAAGCCTTCGAGTGGCTGACCATCGTCCTGTCGGTCATCGCCATCTTCACCGGCGGCGTCCTCGCGATCCTCGCCTGGGGCATGAACGCCGTCCTGCTCATCAAGACCATCGTCGACTTCACCCAGGGCAAGGCCAGCGGCCTCCAGCTCGGGCTCGCGTTCCTCGGCGTGCTCTTCCCCACCACCAAGGCCCTGCCGGTCGCCTCCATCGTCAAGGGCCTGGGCAGCGTCCTGAAGAACGGCCTCAAGGGCATCGCCGACATCGGCAAGGGCATCAGTGGGCAGATCGGCCACTTCTCCTCGCTGTACAACATGCCGAAGGTCGTGGTGGCGCCCATCGTCCTGGCCCTCCACGCGGGCTCCGGCCTGAACATCGTCAACGGCGTCAAGGGGCTGGGGAACCTGGCCAAGGGCGGCTGGGACTCGCTGGCGGGCACCGTCGTCAAGGACTGGGTGAACGTCACCAAGAACGTCACCGGCGACTGGGCCAAGGTCGGCGCGTACCTCCAGGTCAACTTCGGGCGGCTCGGACGGGCCGGCATCGCCACCGTGCTGCCCCTGGACTTCACCGAACTCGGCGTCCTGGGCCTCGGCGGCGCCGCGCGGCTCGCCTTCGCCGAACGGGTGCTGGGCATCCCGCAGCCGGAACTGCAACAGCTGCTGGCCAACGCGGGCCGCTGGGACGCGACGGTCCACGGCGTCGGCACCATCCACGTGAACGGCGCGGTGGGGGCGTTCCGGCCGGTTGGCGGAACCGGCGTGCACTTCGTGCCGGGCACCTTCGTGGACCTGTCGAGCCTGCACTTCACGCCCGGTGGCTGGCACGGCAGCTCCTTCTCCGGGGTGCACATGACGCCCGTCGCGCCGGTGAGGCCCGGCGGCCTCGGCGGCTTCACCGGAGCCGTCACACCGACCGGGATCAAGGCGTTCACCCCGGACGGGCTCGGCGCGTTCCGGCCGGTCGGGGTGGGGAACTTCAACCTCAACTTCACCAACCTGATGACGGGCGGTCCGGGGTCGTTCAACCCCGGGAGCCTGCACTTCTCCTTCCCCGGCAACCTGGGGAACCTCACCCACCTCACGCCGAAGGGGACCGTCGCGCACATCGGCGGGAACGTCCCGCACGGCATCACCGTGCCGAACGGTTCCTTCTCGCACACCGGCCTGCACCTCGACCGGCCCGGGCTGATCACCATGCCCGAGATGCCCGGCACGACCACCCACACCAGCGGGCTGACCGTGCCGGACGTCCACAACCCCGGCGCCACCCGGCTCCTCCACCAGACGGACTTCCAGGCCGGTCACGTCCGCATGGACAGCAACCTGCTGCTGTCCGGGGACACCGCCATCGACCTGCTCAAGGACGCCCACGGCTCGTCCGGGCTCGGGCACGTGGCCACCGACGCGCCCGCCGTCCGTGTCCCCGAGGCCTCCTTCGACGGCGGCTTCGTCCACGACATCGGCGACGGCCACTCGATGGCCCGCGGCGCCATCGGGTACGGCGAGGCCCTGGAGGACATGACGTTCCCCGAGCTGAACGCGCTCGCCAACGGCGATGTGACGGTCACCGGCTTCCACGGGGACGGCATCAGCGTCCGCATCGGCGAGGCGCCGCCGCGTACGTTCACCGCGCAGGACCTGGCGAACACGGTGCCCGGCGGCCCTGCCCGTACGGACCTGACGGGCGTACAGGCCGTGGCGGGGGTGCCGAACCCGGCGGGTGCGCAGCATTTGCCCGGCGCCCAGGGGCTGCCCGGCACGCAGGGCATGCCGGGTGTGCCCGGTGGTGCGGAAACGATCCGGCCCACGGGTGTCGGCGCGACCGGCGATCTTCCCGGCCCGTTGCGGGCGAAGGGCCCGGACGCCGTGCCCGGCGGTATCAAGACCCCGGATGTCACGGTCAACACCAAGACGTCCGGCACCGTCACCACGGCCAAGGCTGTGCCTCAACCGGCCGTAAACGAACACGACTTGGCGATGAGCCTGCTGGACACCGGCGACCGCAAGCCGGTCCCGTCCACCGGCCAGAGCGCCACCGGCCACAGCGCCACCGCCGACGCCGGCCCCTCCGGCGTGTCGGCCCGTCCCGACCTGGACGGCGCGGGCGCGTCCGGTGCCGCCGACCACAGCGCCCTCGACTTGATCGCCCACCCGGGCGGCGGCCCGACGAAGGCGGAGGACGCCGCCGTACCGGCCATCGTCAAGGGCACCGAACCCGCGCCCACACCGGTTCCCGCCCCCGCGCCGAAGACCGAGGCGCCCACCCCGGCGCCGGGCCCCAAGGAAACCGGGCCGGTCACCGCGCCCCCGGCCAACCGCTTCGGCGGCTTCTCCGGCGCGGCTGCCATGAACCAGCGCCTGCGCGCCCGCAACGACCTGATCCTCGGCGGCTCGACCGGCCCCGAGGCCGGGGCGAAGCTCAACGCCTGGGCCCGGTACGAGCACGCGGTGTCGGAGCTGGGGAAGGCCGAGCGCAAGGTGGACGAGCTGACCCCGCCGCCGGGCGCCGCCCAGGGCGAGCCCTCGCCCGCCCTGACCGAGGCCCTGGACGAACTGGGCGTCAAGCGCACCGAGGTCGCCCAGGCCGAGGTACGCCTGGACGAGCTGGGCATCGACGCCCAGCGCACCCGTAACCAGGTCAACGCCCTCACCGGCGGAATCTTCGGCGAGCACGGTGGCCCCCGGCCGCAGCCGGTCCCGCACGCTCAGCCGGAGACGCAGGCGGTCCCGTCCGCCGATGCGGGCAAGGCGAAGACCGGCGTGGCGGAGCCGCAGCCCGCGCCGGCGGTCGACAAGGGCAAGGGCAAGGCCGACATCGCCGAGCCCGAGCCCGTACCGAGCAGCCCCGTCCCGCAGCGTCCGACGCCGGAGAACCGGCTCGACTTCGGTCCCGGCACCGGGCGGGGCGCCCGCGACCAGGCACGGGACGACATCGTCACCGGGGGTACGAGCGGCCCGGAGGCCGAGACGCGGCTCGACGCCTGGGAGAAGTACCAGCAGGCGTCGTACGACTTGGGCCGCGCCCAGGAGAAGGTGGACCGCCTCGTACCGAAGGCGGACCGGCCGGGCCCGTCCAAGCCGTCCGCAGCGGCCGTCGACGCGCTGGACGACCTGGGTGCCAAGCGCGCCGAGTTCGCCGACGCGGAAGCGCGGCTCGGCGATCTGGGCATGGACCCGCACGACATCCGGCGGCAGATCGACGACGCGAACACCGCGATCGCGATCGACCGCGCGCAGCACGGCGAGTACGTCGGGCCGCTCGGCGGCGCGCCCGCCCCGCACTCCGGCGAGCCGCTGCCGGTCGGACCGCACGACTGGTCCCCCGCCCCGGAGGCGCCGCACGCCCTGTGGCCCGAACCGGGCACCCACGGGGCCGGTCGCACCATGGTCAACCAGTCCTTCCGCGACCTGCCGTACGCGGGCCACCAGCCGCTCACCGCCGACGGCTACCTGGACTGGATGCGGAAGAGCACGGGGGAGGGCCGCCCTCTGGCCTACGTGGTCAACACCATCGTCTCGTACCGCGAGATCGGCGGCGGCAAGCTCCAGGACTTCCTCGACTCCATCACCCGCGGCCTGGACGGCTACGACGGCCGCCTCGGCGTGGTGATCGGCGTCAACGGCAAGGCCGAGGACCTCGCGGCCATCCACCGCGCGATGGACGAGGCCCTGGGCTCGGTGCACTTCGACCACCCGCTGGCGATGGTGGCCACCACCTTCTACGGCGAGAACTTCCCGTACGGCACCATCCGCAACCTCACCATGACCAGCCCCGCGGCCCGGTCGATGGCGCACTCGATGATGCACGGCGGCGGGGCCGCTGGCCCCAGCCACCCGTACTGGGCCTTCATGGACTTCGACGTGTACGAGCACACCGTCCCCAGCGGCCGGCACGTCTTCGACCACTTCGACCGGGAGCTGAACCTGGGCCCGGGCGGGGCCGTGGACGACTGGGCCAAGAAGCTTCCCGACGACACGGGTGCCGGGGGAAAGGCGGCCGACGACTCGGCGGCGGTGCCGGACGTGCCCGACACCCCGCCGCTGCGCCCGCTGGTGATGACCGGCGGCTACCGGGTGCCCGCGAAGACCGGCGAGACGGTGATCGTCGACGGCGTCGAGGTGGACCGCTCGGCCGTGGACCTGGTCCGGGCGACCAAGACCCGCGGCGAGACGCCCGAGGGCATGGTCTTCACCCAGCAGCTGGTGGACAAGTTCGCGTCCGTCGTCGACTCCGACATGCGCATCCGCGCCAAGATGGCCGGCTTCCACGGGCTGCTGCCGTACGGGCCCGAGCCGAACCTCTTCGTGGACGCGGCCATCACCATGGTGGACGACGTGCGGCTGGCCGAGGGCGTCTGGAGGCCGGTCCGGTTCGGCGGCGGCACCGGTGAGTACAAGGGGCTGCGGGAGCGGCTCAATTACTTCAACGCCTGGGAACTGGACCAGACCCTGCCGGACGTCCCGGGCAACGCGGTCGCGCGGGAGATCGCCGCCGCCAACTCCGTGCTGCCCGACCGGGGCACCGCGTTCCTGGCCGACTTCGTCGACGGTGCCGTCCCCACCGACCTCTCGCGTCTGATGTCGGGCTACTACAAGCACGGCAAGGCCGGCGGCGTCGGCAACATGCCGCAGGAGCACCTGACCCCGAAGAACGTGGTGGAGCACGTCTTCGCCCGGGACAACTTTGACCTGGACCCGAGCCTGTCGCGCGCCAAGGACGACACGAAGTTCAAGGACATCCGCGAGGAGCTGACGAGGGGGAACTCCCCGGAGCAGGGCTTCAAGGACGATCCGCTCAAGCCCATCGGCATCGACGGGCGGCGTCCGGAGCTCAACGAGCACCCCCGTGCCACCGTCGAGCGGCTGGGCGCCGGGCTGGGCGCCGACCACAACACCCTCGGCCTGAACATCTCCCTCCGCGTACCGGGCAGGCCGGACGGGCTCGTGGTGGGCATCGTCCCCGCCGACAAGCGGTTCATCAGCCACGCGGTGGCCACCGCCCCCGAGGAACTGGCGTACAAGCGGCTGCAGAACTACGTCCTCGCCGAGGTCCTGCCCACGGGCGGCCTGCCGCACGACTCGCTGCTGCGCGCCCTCCCGGAGCCGCCCGCGGGCACCGGCCCGAAGGGCGCGCGGCCCGTGCCCGGCGCGATCCCGGACGCCCAGACGCTCCTGACGCAGGTACAGCGGCAGATGGGCAAGAACGGCCTCACCGACCTCTTCCACGACGTGTACGCCCGGGGCCTCGACGGCCGCGCGCTGTCCGTCGGCCTGGTCACCGGACGCCTCGGCCCGGACGTGACGGACATCGGCCCGATCGAGCAGATCATGCTGGAGCGCTACGCCAAGGCGTTCAACCGCCCCCTGGAGATCAGGGGCGCGGACGGCTCCACCCACACGGTCGGCGTCGACGCCCGCAAGCCGGGCCCGACGCTGTACCTGACCTGGGTCCCGGACCACGGCGGCCCGCACCCGGGGCACTGGCACCTGGGCGACGAGGTGCCCGCGCCGCCCGCCTCCTCTCTCACCCCGACGCCTCCGCCCGGACGGCTCGGCTTCGAGCCCGGGACCGGCCTGGCCGCCCGCGGCCAGGCCCGGCACGACATCGTCACCGGCGGTACGAGCGGGCCGGAGGCACAGGCACGGCTGGACGCGTGGGAGCAGTACCAGCGGGCGTCGTCCGACCTGGGACGTGCCCAGGACACGGCGGACCGGCTCGTACCCAAGGCGGACCAGCCCGGCCCGTCCAAGCTGTCCGACAGCGCCCTCGGCGCGCTGGACGAACTGCGCGCCAAGCGCGCCGAGTTCGCCGACGCCGAGGCACGGCTCGGCGAGCTGGGCATGGACCCGCACGCCGTACAGCAGCAGATCGACGACGCCAACCACGCGATCGCCGTCGACCGCGCACAGGCCGGCGAGTACGTCGGGCCGCTCGGCGGCGCGCCGTCCCCGCGCCCCGCGTCGCACGACGTCGAGATGACCGACGTACAGCCGGGGCCCTCGGGCCAGGGCGGCAACCACGCGATGCCCGGCCTGCGGTGGGACAACGCCCTCACCCGCGGCACCACGCCGGGCGACATCCGCGGCAACACCGCCTTCCGGGACCTGCACGGGCTCGACCAGCGGCCGCTGACCGGCGGGGACTACCTGGGCAACCTGCGTGACAGCCTCCGCGAGCGGCGTCCGGTCTCCTACATCGTCAACGCCGTCGTCAAGTACGACGAGATCGGCGGCGGACAGCTCGACGCCTTCCTGCGGGCGGCCACCGCCGGTCTGCCGGACGGCTACCGGGGGCGGTTCGGCGTGGTCATCGGCGTCAACGGCCCGGCGGGCGAGATGGACCGGATCAACGCAGCGGTGCGCGGCGCCCTGGACGGCGTGCGGGCCGACTTCCCGATCGCCGTCGTCGGCGTCGGCTGGCGCGGCGGCTCGTTCCCGTTCGGCACCGTCCGCAACACCGTCATGACCAGCCCGGCCAGCCGGTCGATGGTGCACGCGATGACGGCCGGCGGCGTCGACGGCGCCGGGGCCACCCACCCGTACTTCGCCTTCATGGACTTCGACACCTTCGAGCACACCGTGCCCAGCGGGCGGCACGTCTTCGACTACTTCGACAAGAAGTTCGAGATCCGCGGCGTCGAGCGGGCGGGGGAGCCGTCGTCGGCGGAGCCGCTGCGCCCGCTGATGATGACCGGCGGCTACCGGGTGCCCGAGCCGCCCGGCAACGGCCTGCCCGACCCGCTGCTGGTCAAGACCGACCAGCACCTGGCCGACGCCGAGGCGAAGGGCAAGGGCAAGGCCCGGGCGACCCCGCTCGCACCCGGCGAACTGCGGGTCACCCCGGAGAACCGGAACACCTTCAACCGGCGGATCGGTGCGGACATGGATGCCCGCACCGGCATCGCCGGCGGCCACCCGCTGCTGCCGTACGCGCCCGAGCCCAACCTGTTCGTGGACGCCACCGCGACGTTGGTGGACACCATGCCCGGGGTGCACGGCTGGCTGCCGCTGCGGTTCGGCGACGCCGGCGCCGAGTACCAGCATCTGAGCCTGGCGCTCAACACCTTCAACGCCTGGGAACTGGACACCACCCTGCCGCGCCTGACCAGGGACGACTTCCCACGGCTGGCGGGCGAGAGCGAGGACGACTGGCTCAAGCGGGTGGACGACGGCATCACCGACCGCGAGGCGCAGCGGCAGATCGCCGCGGGCAACCACACCCTGCCCGACCGCGGTGTCGCCTTCGTCGCCGAGTTCGAGAAGGCGGCCATCCCCACCGACCTCTCCCGGATCATGGCCGGGCTCTTCGGCAAGAGCGGGAAGCTGCTCCAGGACCACGCCGGGCTGGGGAACGTGGAGCGGCTGGTCGAGAGCAAGGACGCCAAGCGCGGGCTGGAGCTGAAGGACATCCGTGAGGAGCGCTTCAAGCTGTCCCCGGAGGAGGCGGACCGCGATCACCCACTGCGGCCGGTCATGAGCCCGGACCAGGAGCGCCCCCATGAGATCGCCGCGCGGCTGGGCGACAGGCTGGGCACGGACGCCAACCCGCTGGGCCTCAACGTGTCCGCCGGGCTGCCCGGCGACCCGACGATACGGGCCGGCATCCGCCAGGAGGACCTGCGGCTCATCACCCACGCCTATGCCCACAACGAGGCCCCGTCGCGGTTCCTGGCGCAGCTCGACTACGCCATCGTGTACCTCTCGCACCCGTCGCCGCCGACCTCGCTCTTCCACGCCTTCGAGAACGCACCCGGCAGGCTGGGCCTGCCCGCGGCGGAAGACCTCCTGCGCGGTGTGCGGGCCCAGCTGGAATACCGGGGCACCGTCAGCAAGACCCGTGTCGAGGCCGTGGTCGACGACGCGGTCGCGCACGGGACCAACGGCCGGGAACTGTCCATCGCCCTGACCACCGGACGGCTGCGCCGCGAGAACTTCCTCCCCGACGGCCTGGGCGGCTCCGCGGACCGGCCCGCCAGGAACACGGCCGAGGATCTCGCGCTCCAGTACTACGCCAACGCCCTGGGCCGCGAGCTGCACATCACCTTCGCCGACGGCAGCATGACCACCGTCGCCCCCGCGAAGCCGGGGAAGAAGCGGCTGCCGCCCCCGGTGGAGATCGTCTGGACGCCCGACCCGGACACCGTGCGCTACCCGGACGGCGGCCACTGGTCCGTGGCCGACGACCCGGCCCCGGCCGCGGGCGGCAAGCGTGGCCACGACGCCGCGGACGGACCGGGCGGCGACGCCCACACCAAGCGCCCGCGCAAGGGCAAGGGCCGGGCCGCCGACACCGACACGCCCATGGGAGGCGTCCGATGACCACCCACCAGGCGGCTGCGGACGCCACCGGCCACCAGGGCGCCACCGTCCATGTGACCCCGGGCAGCCCCGGCGCACTGGCCGCGGCCCTGGCGGCCGCCGCGCCGGGCGGCGAAGTGCGGGTCGCGGCCGGGACGTACCGGGAAGCGCTGCGCGTCGACCGGGACGTGACCCTGCGCGCCGCGGACGGCGGCCAGGTCACCCTGACCGCCCCCGACACCGCACCCGCCCTCGAAGTCCTGCCCGGTGCCCGGCTGACGCTGGACGGGGTGACCGTACGGGGCGGCGCGGCGGACCGGCCCGCCGTGCTGCTGTCCGGCGGCGCCACGCACTGGCACGGCGGCGGTACCGCATGCGGTCGCCTCGAAGTGCTGCGCGACGCCGCGCTCACCATGACCGGCGCCCGCCTGACGGGCGCCGCGCTGGCCGGCGCGCTGATCCGTACCACCGGTGCGGTCCGGCTGACGGACTGCGTGCTGGAAGGCGCCCAGGGCACCGGTGTCGTGGTGGGCGGCGACTCCCGGCTGGAGATGACCGGCAGCCGGATCAGGGGCGCCACCGGGTCGGGCGTACGGGTCCGCGAGAACGCGCGCGTCGTGCTGCGGGACTGCCTGATCGACGGCGCGGGCCGCAGTGGCCTGCTGTTCGAGGACGGGTCGGCGGCCCTGCTCGTGGACTGCCGGGTACGGGACTGCGGCGGCGAGGCGGTTCGGGTGCTGGACTCCTCGCCCGTACCGCGGGACGACGACCCGTACGAGGCGGCGGACATCGCGGCACCGGCGGAGGCCCGGGGCGGACTGCTGCTGTACGGCTGCGAGCTGACCGGCGCGGGCGCCGACGCACTGCACGTCGCCGGGTCGGGCGATGCCGTACTGGCGGGCTGCGTGCTGCGCGACGGCGGCGGCTCCGGCGCCACGGCGGGGGAGCGGGCCCGGGTGCGGCTGGCCGACACCCGGATCGTACGGACCGCTTCGGCCGCCCTGACCGCCCACGGCACGGCCCGCCTGGAGGCGCGCGGCACGACCGTACGCGACTCGGCCGCCAACGGCCTGCTGGCCACCGGCTCCGCGGCCGTGCGGATCACCGACGGCGAGGTGACCGACTGCCGGTTCAGCGCCGTGCACGCCGGGGGCACCGCCGAGGTGACGCTGACCCGGCTGCGCGCGGGCCGGACCCCCGAACACGGCCTGCACGCCGTCGCCGACAGCCGCCTCACGCTGTCCGAGGTGCACCTCACCGACTGCGGCATGTCCGGCCTCGACCTGTCCGGCGCCGCGGGCGCCGATGCTGCCGAACTGTCCGTCACGCGCTGCCGCAACGGCGTCGTCGCCGGTTCCGGCGGCCCGGTCCGGCTGGCCGGCTGCACGGTCACCGACGCCGAGCGCGCCGGGTTCAGCTTCGGCCCCGGCGGCGAGGCGGAACTCGACGGCGGCCGGGTGCTGCGCGCCGGGACCGCCGGGCTGGTGGTCCAGGACGGCGCCACCGTACGGGCCCGGGACGTGGAGATCACCGAGGCGGCCGGGTCCGGGATGGTGGTGGCGGCCGGCGCCGCCCCGCACGCCAGCGGGGTACGCGTCGTCCGCCCCGGCAAGAACGGCCTGATCGTGGACGCCAAGGGCGCCGGAGTCTTCGAGGACTGCGAGATCACCGGACCCGGCTACCCCGCCGTCCACCTGGGCGAGGCGGCCACCCCCGTACTGACCCGCATCCGCGTCCAGGACGCCGACGCCGACCTGAGCACCGGGGACGGCGCCGAGCCGGAGGTGCGCGACTGCGTCTCCTGGCAGGTCAAGGACGCGCACTGGCCCGCACCGATGGCGCCCGTACCGGCCGCCGCCACCGCCACGGCGGCGCCCGGCGGCACCCCGGCCACCGGCAGCGCGGGCGGGGACACCACCACGACGGCCCCGCCCACCGAGGAAGACCTCGACGAACTCCTCGGCGAACTCCACCAGTTGATCGGCCTGGACCGGGTCAAGCAGGACGTGGCCTCGCTCGTGAAGCTGATGCGCATGGTCCAGCGCCGCGAGGCCGCCGGGCTCGCGGCGCCGCCGCTCAGCCGCCACCTGGTCTTCGCGGGCAACCCCGGCACCGGCAAGACCACCGTCGCCCGGCTCTACGGGCGCATCCTGGCCGCCGTCGGCCTGCTGGAGCGCGGCCACCTCGTCGAGGCCGACCGCTCCGCGCTGGTCGGCGAGTACGTCGGCCACACCGGCCCGAAGACCCAGCGGGTCTTCATGGAGGCCATGGGCGGCGTGCTGTTCATCGACGAGGCGTATTCCCTGGCGCCCGCGCACTCCTCGGGCGGCAACGACTTCGCGCAGGAGGCCATCGCCACCCTCGTGAAGCTGATGGAGGACCACCGCGACGCGGTCGTGGTCATCGTCGCCGGCTACCCGACGGAGATGGAGCACTTCATCGACTCCAACCCCGGCCTCGCCTCCCGCTTCAACCGCACGCTGCTGTTCGAGGACTACGACACCGAGGACCTGGTGCGCATCGTGGAACAGCACGCGGCGGCCCACCAGTACGAACTGACCGACGCGGCGCGCGCCACGCTCGCCGGCTACTTCGACCACGTCCCCCGGGACGGCCGGTTCGGCAACGGGCGCTCCGCCCGGCAGACGTTCCAGGCGATGACCGAACGCCAGGCGTACCGCGTCGCGGAGAACGACGCGCCGTCCGAGGCGGACCTGCGGACGCTGTCCCAGCTGGACGTGCCCGAACTGGACGTACCGGAGACCGACCCGGCAGGACCGGGCGGGCCCGTCCGCCCGGCCTGACCCGCCGCCCCCGACCACTCCCAGGAGGAACTTCCGTTGTCACAGCCGAACAAGAACACCGGACCGGACGGCCCGTCCCGGTCCGGTTTCGCCGAGACCTTCGCCAAGGGGGCGCGCACGCCCAAGCGCGGCCTGGCGCCCGGCCGGCGGGTGTGGAAGACGGCGCTGGGCCTGCCCGTGCTGGCCGGTGTCGGCGTCGGCGCGGTGGCGCTGGCCACCCTCGGCGCCTCCCAGGTGCGCTTCGGCGACGGCCAGGAACAGGCCGTCGCGGCCGCCAAGCAGCCGCAGCCTACGAAGACGGGGGCTCCGGCACCCGCCGTCAAGCCCGGCAAGTCCGCCGGTCCGGCATCGCCCACACCCGGCGCCCCGGCACCGGGCGGCAAGGCGGGCCCGCCCGCCAGCTCCCCCAAGGAGCCGGAGAAGAAGGACACCCCGAGCCCCGACGCCAAGAAGCCTTCCGACCCTCCGCGGGTCGCCGGCGCCAACGCCAAGGTGACCTACACGGGCCTCGCGGGCCCCGGCTGCCCGACCCCGCCCGGCGGCGGCTACCAGGAGCAGGGCGCCTACAACGACGGCGGCAAGGGCTGGTACGGCCTCACCGGCGGCAGCACCCGCGAGGGCGGCTGCAGCGGCCAGTTCACCTCCGTACCGATGTCCGGCGACGCCAACAAGGACGCCAAGGGCCGGGTGATGTGGTGGTTCGCGCCGGGCCCGGAGTCCCGCTCCTGCCAGATCTCGGTCTATGTGCCGGAAGGCCCCAGCGAGCCCGATGTGAACGGTCACCCGACCACGTACCACGTGCTCACCGACGCCTTCAACCGGGACTCCAAGTACGGTAGCTTCACCGTCGACCAGGCCGGACACCGCGGCAGCTGGCAGCCGGGCGGCACCTTCGAGGTCCGCCAGGGCAAGATCGCCGTGAAGCTGCTGGACCGCGGCATCGACCACGGTCCCGGCCGGGACCGCGCCCACCACGGCGTGGGGCCCGTCAAGGTCACCTGCCACGGCTGAGGCGTTCGCGACCGGACCGGCGCGGGCCCGCTAGGTGTCGCAGTCCAGTTCCGTACGGCACAGCGCGCAGCGGGCCCGCAGCCGGCCGCGCACCGGGACGCGGATGCGCTGGTGGCAGGTCGGGCAGGGGAACGACACCCGCAGCGGGGCGCGCCCCTCGAAGGTGTAGCCGCCAGCCGGCGCGGGGCCACCGGGCCGGCCGGCGCGCCGCGGGTCCTGGGCCGCGCGCCGGTCCCTGGCGTAGCGGCGGCGGCCCGACCAGCCGGCCGCGGCCAGCGGCGGCTGCCGCCCGTCCCGGCGGGCCAGCGCCAGGCCCTTGGTGTAGGCGTCGTACGCCTGCGGGCTGGTGAACCACGGCGCCGGGTCCTCGCCGAACAGCAGTGCCCGCTTGGCCAGGACGTAACCGAACTCCTCCGGCGTCAGATAGCCCAGCTTCTGCGAGAACGGGCCGTGCTCGCGGTAGGCGTCCAGCAGCAGCCAGCCCGCGCCCAGATAGGCGGTGGCGGTGTCGGTGAGGATCTCGTTGGCGCGGGTGCCGGGGAAGGACAGGTCCAGGCGGTGCAGGTAGACGTGCATCACCTCGTGGGCCAGAGCGGCGCCGATGTCGCGGCGGTGGGTCTTGAAGCGCGCGTTCAGCTCGACGAAGTACTCGGGGCCCGCGGCGAGTTCGACGCTGGCCGCCAGGCGCATGTCGCGGAACGCGACGATCACCCGCGCGTCGGGGAGCCGCAGGTGCCGCACCATGGCGCGGGCCACCCGCTGCGCGCCCGCGTACAGCTCCTCCTCGTCGTCGAAGGCGACTTCGGCGGGCAGCACGCTGGCGCCGAAGGTGCGCACGGTGTCGTACGAGAGGCGTTTGTAGAGCGCGGTGACGGCCGCGCGCACCGTGTCCAGGTGCGGATAGCCGTGCACGATCTCGCCGTCGGAACCGCCCGGACTCCCCGTCGCCGCCACCCGTCCACTGTACGGCTCGCCGGGAACGCCCGGTATGGGGTGTACGCGTCGTGGGTAGAACAGGAGTTGGCCGGATGTACACCCTTGCCACTGTGATCGCCGACTCCACATAATCCAAGGGCGCTTTGCGGGCTCACCCCCCCCCACTGGGTCCGGACGCCTTGTGGCGTGCTGCCGTTCTCCGCGCATGATTTTCGGCGGTCCTTTCCGGTTCTCGCGTTTGGCATGGGCCTGACATCGCGTGCAAACCCCCCACGAAAGGAAGCCCGTTGCAGAGCTACCTGAAGCACCTGCGCAGAGTCACCGCCGTCGGCGCCGTCGCCCTGGCTGCCGCCAGCCTCCAGCCCGCGGCCGCCACCGCCGCCGCCCCCACCCCGGAGCCCGGCTCCGTGCACACGAAGATCGTCGGTGGCACCAAGGCGAGCCAGGGCGAATTCCCCTTCATGGTCCGCCTGTCGATGGGCTGCGGCGGCGCCCTGTACGCGAAGGACATCGTGCTGACCGCCGCCCACTGCGTGAACGGCAGCGGCCCCAACACCGACATCACCGCCACCGCCGGCGTGGTCGACCTCCAGGACTCCCAGGCCGTCAGCGTCAAGTCCACAGAGGTCCTCCAGGCCCCCGGCTACAACGGCAAGGGCAAGGACTGGGCGCTGATCAAGCTCGCCAAGCCCATCGACCTGCCGACCCTGAAGATCGCCACGGACGACAAGCTCACCAACGGTGAGTTCGACATAGCCGGCTGGGGCGCCGACAAGGAAGGCGGCGACCAGCAGCGCTACCTCCTCAAGGCCAAGGTGCCCTTCGTCGACGACGCCACCTGCAAGAAGGCGTACGGCGACCAGCTCACCCCCGGCGAGGAGATCTGCGCCGGCAAGCTCGACACCGGCGGCATCGACACCTGCCAGGGCGACTCCGGCGGCCCGATGTTCCGCAAGGACGAGGCCGGCCAGTGGCTCCAGGTCGGCATCGTCAGCTGGGGCGAGGGCTGCGCCCGGCCCGGCAAGCCCGGCGTCTACACCGAGGTGAGCACCTTCGCAGCGGACATCAAGAAGGCGGCCGACGGGCTGGCCGGCTGACCCGGCCGGCGGCAGCGCGCGCACCGCGCCCCGGAGACCGTACGGTTTCCGGGGCGCGGTCGCGTCTTCGCCCGCTCGGGGGGGCCGGCGCCTGCTCGGACTGCCGCCCGCCCGGGACCTTCGCCCCGGACCGCCGGGACCCCGGCTCGTCCTTTCGGCCGGGTGCGCGGGCGCCACGGATGACCGGACAGCCGATACCCGCCCGTACGCACCCTCCCTAGCGTGGGCCACGTGACCACCGAACCCCGGCCCCGCCACATGCCCCGGCCCCCGGAACCCGGTTCCGGACGCCCCGGCGACCGCCGCGCGACCGTCCTCGCCGTCCTGCTGCTCGCCGCCTCCGCCGGGGCCGTCACCTGGCTGCTCGCCGACGGCCACGGCCCCCACCTCCGGGCCGTGCCCGCCGCCGCGTACGCCGCCCACCCCACACCGGCGCCGCCCAGCGGTTGCGGGGCGCGATCACCGCAAGTCAGATGGAAAGCGGCGGACGCGGCCCGGTGTGCCGCCGGGTACGCGGCGCACGGCGCACGGACAGGGCGAGGGACACATGACGATCAGTGTGGTCATCGCTGACGACCAGGAGATGGTCCGGACGGGATTCCGGATGATCCTGGAGAGTCAGCCGGACATCGAGGTCCTCGCCGACGTGGTGGACGGCGCGGCGGCCCTGTCCGCGGTGGACCGGCTCCGCCCCGACGTGCTGCTCCTCGACATCCGCATGCCCAAGGTCGACGGCCTGGAGGTCACCCGCCGGCTCGCCGAGCGCCCCGAGGACGAGCACACCCCGCGCATCGTCATCGTCACCACCTTCGACCTCGACGCATATGTGCACGCCGCGCTGCACGGCGGCGCCTCCGGCTTCCTGCTGAAGGACGCCAGCCCCGCCATGCTCGTCGAGGCCGTACGCGCCGCCGCCGTCGGCGACGCCCTGATCTCGCCCGCCATCACCGTACGGCTGCTGCGCGAACTGGCCCCCACGGCGCCCGGCGGCGGCGCCCGCCACCCCACCGAGCCGCTGACCGACCGCGAACAGGACGTCGTACGGGCCCTCGCCCGCGGCCGGACCAACGCCGAGATCGCCGCCGAACTCCACGTCTCGCTGTCCACCGTCAAGACCCACCTCGCCAACGTCCAGGCCAAACTCGACGCCCGCAACCGGGTCGAGATCGCCGCCTGGGCCTGGGAGAGCGGGCTCGCCGCGAGCGGCACGGGCGGGCCGTGAGCCCGATGTCCGGGTGGGCACGCGCCCATCCGCGCAAGGCCACCGCCGCCAAGGTCGCCCTGGCCGCGGTGCTGCTCTTCCTCGTCGGCTTCGAGACCGTCGCGCTCGCCCGCCAGCCCACCCGCCCGCACGCGACGGTCGTCGCCACCGCCGTCGTCGTCTGCCTGTGCGCCGTACCGTACGCGCGCGTCCCCCTGAAAATCCGCGCCTGGACCGCCGCCTCCGTCTCCCTGGCCGGCTCGGTCATCCTGATCGCCGGACAGCACGCCCTGGAGGTGTGGGGCCTGGGCGAAGGCATCGCCCTGCTGGTCCTGCTCACCGGCGTGGTGCACCGCGCCCCCGGCCGCATCGCCGCCGTCCTCGGCCCCATGCTCGGCCTGGCCTGCGTCCTCGCCCCCATGCGCGACATCCGGCTGGGCCCGTGGACCGTCGTCTACGGCGTACTCACCGTCGTCGTCAGCGCGTATTCGATGATCCTGCGCTGGCAGGACGCCCAGCGGACGCGGGACCTCGCCGCCGTACGCTCCGCCGAACGCCTGGAACTCGCCCGTGAACTCCACGACTTGGTGGCCCACCATGTCACCGGCATCGTCGTCCAGGCCCGCGCCGCCCGCTTCACCGCGCTCAGCGGGCCGCAGGCCGACGCCGCCTTCGAACGGATCGAGACCTCCGGCGGCGAGGCGCTGAGCGCGATGCGCCGCCTGGTGCGGGTGCTGCGCGAGGGCGCCGCGCGCAACCGGCCGCTCGCCGGACTCGCCGAGGTACGCACCCTCGCCGAGACCTACACGCGCACCGGCCCGCCGGTCGCCCTGCACATCGACAAGGGCCTCGACGAGACGGTCCCCGCCGAGGTCGCGGCAGCCGTCTTCCGCATCGTCCGCGAAGCCCTCACCAACGTCCGCAAACACGCCGCGGACGCCACCGCCGTACGCGTGGGCGTCCGCGCCATACCCGACGCCCTCGAACTGCGCATCACCGACGACGGCAAACACCCCGCCCGCCTGACCGAACAGGCCCACGGCGGCGGCTTCGGCCTGGCCGGCCTGACGGAACGGGCCGAGGCGATGGGCGGCCGGCTGACCGCGGGCCCCGCGCCGGAGGGCGGGTGGGAGGTGCGGGCGGTGTTGCCGGTGGGGGAGGGCGGGTGAGTGGTAGGCGCCGTACGGTTCCCGGGCGCGCTCTTGTCCAGCCGGGCCGCCCCTCAGCAGCCTGCCACCCGCCGTGCCTGCCTTCGCCCGTCCGTTAGTCCAACACCCACCGCGTCTTTGTCCATGGTCCCGCGCGCCGCGCACCCAGCACCCTGTCCCGCGAACGGACAGTGCCGGCGCGGAGGACGGAGAGCGCACGTGAACGGACGTACGGGTGCGGAGGGCCTGACCGGCGCGGGGGAGCCGGGGGACGTGGGGGAGCCGGCGGGCGTGGACCGGAGTCGTCCCAGCCGCAGGAAGGTCGTCGTCGGCACCGCGCTCGCCGGGATCGCGGGTGCGCTCCCGCTGGGCGGCGGCAGCGCGTACGCCGACGGGACCGGCCCGCGGCCCCGCGCGGCTGCCGAGGCGGTGCTGCGCTCCGACGTGCTGGAGGTCCGCGCCGACACCGCCTTCCCGCGCGTCGTCTCGTACACCGACCGCGGCACCGGCGCCGTCCTGTACGGCCAGTCCGACGCCGTCACCCAGGTCGTCATCGACGGCACCGCCCGCACCCCGCGGGTCACCTCCCGTCAGGGCGCCGACCGTATCCGCTACACGCTCGCCTTCGACGGCGGCACCGAGATCGACGCCGAGATCACCGTCAGCGGATGGCGCGTCGACTGGCACGTCACCAGGATCGCCGACACCCCGGCCCTGCGCGTGGGCACCCTCCAGATCCCCGGGCTCGCCCTGCTGAGCGTCCGCGACGACCAGCCCGGTGCCGAACTGCTCGCCGCCCGCATCGACCTGGACAAGGCCGGAAGCGGCGACACGCTCGTACGGATCGCGCCCGCCACTCCCGTGGACGCCGCGCCCGTCGGCTGCGCGTACGCGGTCACCGCCACCGGCCGGCTGGCCGCCGCCGTCGAGACCAACACCGTGTACGACAAGCCCGCCGGGGCCACCACCTGGGAGAACGGACGGCTGTGGCGGCAGACCGTGCAGAGCGGCGGCCACCGCTGGGCCCGCCTCGGCTGCGGCCAGTGGACCCACCGCGCGGCCACCGCACCCGTGGCCGACACCGAGCCCCTGCCGTACGCCACCGTCATCCTCACCCGCGACCGCAACGGCGACGGCACCGCCGACTGGCAGGACGCCGCCATCGCGCTGCGCGACATCATGGTCAGCCCGCTCGGGGCGGACCAACAGCACCTGCGCGTCGTCGCGCACATCCCGTTCAACTTCGCGAGCCAGGCCACCAACCCCTTCCTGGCCACCCTCGACAACGTCAAGCGGATCGCGCTGGCCACCGACGGACTGCGGCAGTTCACGCTCCTGAAGGGCTATCAGTCCGAAGGGCACGACTCCGCGCACCCCGACTACGGCGGCAACCACAACCAACGGGCGGGCGGCCTCGCCGACCTCAACACCCTGCTGCGCGCCGGAAAGAAGTGGCACAGCGACTTCGCCGTCCACGTCAACGCCACCGAGTCCTACCCCGTGGCGCACGCCTTCTCCGAGACGCTGGTCGACAAGAACGACGCACAGTGGGACTGGCTCGACCAGTCCTACCGCATCGACGCCCGCCGCGACCTGGTCTCCGGCGACATCGTGCGCCGCTTGCGGCAGCTGCGCGCGGAGACCGACCCGGCGCTGAACACCCTCTACATCGACGTCTTCCGCGAGTCCGGCTGGAACTCCGACCGGCTCCAGCGCCACCTGCGCGAGCAGGGCTGGCAGGTGGCCACCGAATGGGGCCACGGCCTGGAACGCTCCGCCCTGTGGTCGCACTGGGCCAACGAGACCGACTACGGCGGTGACTCCTCGCGCGGCGTCAACTCCCGGCTCATCCGCTTCGTGCGCAACCACCAGAAGGACGTGTTCGCCGACAAGTGGCCGACGCTGCTGGGCGGCGCGCGGATGGGCAACTTCGAGGGCTGGGTCGGCAAGACCGACTGGCACGCCTTCTACAAGATCATCTGGGTGGACGCGCTGCCCGCCAAGTACCTCCAGGCGTACCCGATCCGTACCTGGCGCGACCACGAGATCACCTTCGAAGGGCCGACCGCCACCACCGTCACCGACACCGGCGGCACCCGCCGCATCACCACCGACGGACGGCTCGTCTACGAGGACGGCCGCTACCTGCTGCCCTGGGAACCCCGCCGGGCCACCGACCCCGAGAAGCTCTACCACTACAACCCGGCGGGCGGCACGAGCACCTGGACGCTGCCGCGCGGCTGGTCGGGCACCCGGAGCGTGTACCTGTACCGGCTCACCGACCAGGGCCGGAGCGGAATGCGGCGGCTGGCCGTACGCGGCGGGAAGATCACCATCACCGCCGAGGCCGGACAGCCGTACGTCGTCCACCGCCGCCCCGCTCCGCCCCAGGGGAGCCCTGGCTGGGGCGAGGGCACCCCGCTCACCGACCCCGGCTTCCACTCCGGCACCCTCGACGCCTGGCAGGTCAGCGGGCCCGCCACGGTCGAGGCGAGCCCGCTCGGCGACCACGAGCTGGTCGTCGGCGCGGGCGGCGCGGCCGCCGTCAGCCAGCGCCTTGCCCGCCTCGCTCCCGGCAGCTACGCGGCCTCCGCGCAGGTGGAGGTGGGCGCGCGGCCGGGGGAGCGGCGCCGCGCCACGCTGGAGGTACGCACCGGCGACGGCGTCACGGCCGCCAACTGGACCGAGACCTCCACCGCCGGGAACTTCGTCGCCGCCGACCGCAAGCACGGCACCCGCTTCCAACGGATGTTCACCCCCTTCACCGTCCCCGAAGGCGGCGGCCCCGTCACCCTCACCTTGGGTGTCGAGGCGGGCACGCCCCGTGTTCGGTTCGACAACGTGCGGGTGGTCCCCGCGGTTCCCGCCCATCGGCCGGGCACCGTCGCGTACGAGGACTTCGAGCACGTACCGCAGGGCTGGGGCCCCTTCGTCAAGGGCGACGCGGGCCGGGTCACCGACCCGCGTACGCACATCGCGCAGCGGCACGCGCCCTTCACCCAGCGCGGCTGGAACGGCAAGGCCGTGGACGACGTGATCGACGGCGGCCAGTCCCTGAAGTCCCGCGGCGAGAACGAGGGCCTGGTGTACCGCACGGTTCCGCACACCGTGCGCTTCGTCCCCGGGCGCCGCTACCGGGTCAGCTTTCGGTACGAGAACGAGAAGGCCGGCCAATACGCCTGGATCACGGCCACCGACACCCCGGACACCCGCGAACTGAGCCGCACCCCGCTGCCCGTCGCCACCGCCCCCGCCACCCACACCTACGAGTTCACCGCCCCGGAGAGCGGCGAGGCGTGGGTGGGGCTGCGCAAGACGGGCAAGGACGGGAAGGCGGAGTTCGTGCTGGACGCGTTCGAGGTGCGGGAGGTACGGGAGGTACCAGGGGCGCGGGAAGGCTGACCGTCAGGGCATCAGACGGGGCGCCCCTGCCCGCTCCCCCTCGCCGGCGGGGGCGCCCTCCAGCTCCAGCAGGAGCAGTTCGTTGGAGCCCGCGCGCAGGACCGGACCGGGGACATACAAGGAGCGCTGCGGGCCCGCCGCCCAGTAGCGCCCCAGGCAGAAACCGTTGATCCAGGCGAAGCCGCGTGCCCAGCCGGGGAGTTCGAGGGTGGCGTCACCGGGGGCGGGGACGGTGAGGGTGAACCGATGGAGGCCCGGTTTCCCCTCGCCGGGTGCGCCTTCGGCGGCGTCCCGGAACGGCACCCGCCGTACCGCCGCCGCGTCCTCCAGCGCGTCCAGCCGCAGCCCGCGCGCCCGTACGCCGTGCAGGTACTGCCGCTCGTGCAGCACCCCGCCCGTGATGCCCTTCGCCTCCCCGAGCCTCGGCCCGTAGTTCACGCGCCCCAGCGACTCGACCCACAGCTCCACGGTGGCGGGCCCGGCCACCGCCGCGCCGATCTCCGCCTCCTCCTCGCTCAGGGTCGGTCCCCGTACCCCGTCCACGTACGTCACCGCCAGGTCGCGCAGCCCCGTCACCCGCAGCGGGAACGGCCCGCGCGGTCCGGGCACCTCGAAGCGGTAGCGCACCAGGCCCCGGTCCACGTCCAGTTCTTCGAAGGTCGGCGGCACACCCGAGGCCACCTCGGGACCGCCGAGCGCTTCCAGTACGTCCGCGAGCGGCGCCCACCCGGCCGGATCGGCCCGTACGGGCGCGGCGAGCACCGGCGGCGGTTCGGGGAGCGCGGGCAGCGGGCCGGGGGAGTGCGCCGCCAGCACCTCGCGGAAAAGCCGGAACTTCTCCGTGGGGCGCCCGCGTTCATCGAGGGGCGCGTCGTAGTCGTACGACGTCACGGTCGGCTGCAAGGCCCCGTCGTGCAGCTCGCCCGCCCGGTTCGCCCCCGCCCAGCCGCCGAAGTTCGTCCCGCCGTGCGCCATGTAGACATTGACCGACGCACCGCACTCCAAGATCTCCCGCAGCGCCTCCGCCGCCTCCTCAGGAGGACGCGCCACCGGCGCCTCACCCCAGTGGGAGAACCACCCGCACCAGAACTCCATACACATCAGCGGCCCGCGCGGCTGGTGGCGACGGAGCACCGCGAACGCCTCGCGCGCCCCCGAACCGAAGTTGGCCGTGGCCAGGACACCCGGCACGGAACCACCGGTGAGCATGTGATCCTCCGGGCCGTCCGAAGTGAACAGCGGCACCGTCACACCGAGGCCGCGCAGCAGGTCCACCATGTGCGCCAGGTACGCCGCGTCGCTGCCGTACGACCCGTACTCGTTCTCCGCCTGCACCATCACCACCGGCCCGCCGCGGTCGTACTGCCGCGCCACCACCTGCGGCAGCAGCCGCCCGAACCACGCGTCCACCGCCCGCAGATACGCCCGGTCGCGGGTCCGCACCCGCCGCCCCAGCGGGCCGGTCAGCCAGTGCGGCAGCCCGCCGTTCTCCCACTCGGCGCAGATGTACGGACCGGGCCGGACCAGCGCCATCAGGCCCGCCGCCGACACCGCGTCCAGGAAGCGGCCCAGCGCGTCCGGATCGCGGTAGCCGCCCGGCCGCGGCTCGTGAAGATTCCAGGGCACATACGTCTCCACGCAGTTCAGGCCCATGGCGCGCAGCATCGCCAGCCGGTGGCCCCACTGCGCCTCGTGCACCCGGAAGTAGTGCAGCGCCCCCGACAGCAGCCGCACCGGCCGCCCGTCCCGCTCGAAATCCCGCTCACCCACCACGAACCCGCCCACGGCGCCCGTCCCGTCCGCTCCGCCCGATCCCCGGCCCACCCTGGCCTCTGGCGGCACACGGGTCCATGGACAAAGATCGACGCTGGTTGGACGGAACGGGGGCCGGGACGGAACGCGTACGGACGGAAACCGGACCGGACGGGACTGGGCCGGACGGGAACGGACCGGAACGCGCCCGGTCAGGCACAGACGGGAGGACGCCCGCATGTACCACACCTGGATGCGGTACTTCACACCCAGCCCGGCCCACCACCGGCTCGGCCTCGTATGCCTGGGCGTCGGACTCCAGCACGGCACCCTGCCGCCCGTCGGCCCCCGCGTCCTCAACCACCACGTCGCCGTCGTCATCGGCGCCGGACGCGGCTGGTACACCACACCCGACGGCACCCGGCGGCAGGTCACCGCCCCCGCCCTGCTGTGGCTCGTCCCCGGCGTCACCCACCACTACGGCGCCGACCCGCACACCGGCTGGGACGAGAGCTTCGTCGACTTCACCGGCCCCGCCACCGCCACCTACACCGAACTGGGCTACATCGAACCCGAGAACCCCCTCGTGCCGCTCGCCGACACCGCCGCCGCCCGCGCCGCCATCGGCCGCATCACCCGCGCCGCCCGCCGCGGCAACCCCTTCCTGGAGGTGGAGACCGCCGCCGCCGTCCACGAACTCCTCGTCGCACTGCGCCGCGCCCGCGCCGACACCGACGCGGACGGCGACCCCGTACTCCAGGCGCTCGCCCGCGACGCGTTCCTCCCGCTGTCCGTCGCCGAACACGCCGCCCGCCACGGCATGACCCCGGCCGCCCTGCGCACCGCCGTACGCCGCGGCGCCGGCTGCAGCCCCAAGGACTACCTGCTCGCCATCCGCCTCGGCCGCGCCAAGGAACTCCTCGCCGCCACCGAACTCCCCGTCGCCGCCGTCGCCCGCCGCGTCGGCTACACCGACCCGGCCTACTTCAGCCGCCTGTTCACCCGCCGCGTCGGCACCGCGCCCGTCCGCTTCCGCGCCCGCCAGGGCCACAGCGTCCCCGGCGGCTGGTCCACCCGCGTACCGGACCCGGACGACCCGCCGCGGATCGGCTGACGGGGCGCGGGGCGGTGGCGGGGCGCGCGGCGCCCGCACGGGGCGCGGCCCCGCCGGGAAAATCGCCGGTCGAGTGCGCGGTGTCAGTGGTGTACGGCAGCATGAGGACATGCCCGCACTGACGCGCGACGAGGCGCAGACCCGAGCCCGACTCCTCGACGTCCACCACTACACGGTCGACATCGACCTCACCCACGGCGCCGACCACTTCCGCTCCCGCGCGGCCGTCCGCTTCAGTGCGCGCATACCGGGCGACACGTTCATCGACGTCAAACCCACCGAGCTGCGCTCCGCCACCCTGGACGGCCGCCCGCTCGCCCCGGACACCCTCGACGGCAACCGCCTGCCGCTCCCCGACCTCACCGCCGGCGAACACGAACTGCTCGTCGAAACCACCATGCCGTACTCCCACACCGGCGAGGGCATGCACCGCTTCACCGACCCCGCCGACGGCGAGACCTACGTCTACAGCCAGCTGTTCATGGGCGACGTCCAGCGCGTCTTCGCCGCCTTCGACCAGCCCGACCTGAAGGCCGTCTTCGAGCTGACCGTCACCGCGCCCACCGGCTGGACCATCCTCGGCAACGGCATCGCCACCCGCCAGGACGGCGCCGCCAACCGCTGGACGCTCGCCCCCACCCCGCCCATCAGCACCTACCTCGTCGCCGTCGCCGCCGGCCCCTGGCACTCCGTGCACACCGAACACGCCGGCCTGCCCTTCGGCATCCACTGCCGCCGCTCCCTGGCCCCGTACCTGAACGCGGACGCCGAAGAGATCCTCGACATCACCCGACGCTGCTACGACCGCTACCACACCCTCTTCGACGAGCCCTACCCCTTCGACTCCTACGACCAGGCGTTCGTCCCCGAGTTCAACCTCGGCGCCATGGAGAACCCCGGCCTGGTCACCTTCCGCGACGACTTCGTGCACCGCTCCGCCGTCACCGACACCGAGCGCCAGACCCGCGGCATGGTCATCGCCCACGAGATGGCCCACATGTGGTTCGGCGACCTCGTCACCCTCGCGTGGTGGGACGACATCTGGCTCAACGAGTCCTTCGCCGAATACATGGGCTTCCAGGTCCTGTCGGAGGCCACCCGCTTCACCCACACCTGGACCGACTTCGGCATCGCCCGCAAGGGCTGGGGCTACGACGCCGACCAGCGCCCCTCCACCCACCCCGTCGCCCCCCTCCCCGAAGACGTCCCCGACACCGACTCCGCCCAGCTCAACTTCGACGGCATCTCCTACGCCAAGGGCGCCTCCGCACTGCGCCAGCTCGTCGCCTGGATGGGCGAGAAGGACTTCCTCAACGGCGTCAACGCCCACATCCGCCGCCACCGCTTCGGCAACGCCACCCTCGCCGACTTCATCGACTCCCTCGCCCGCGCCACCGACCGCGACGTGCACGCCTGGGCCGAGAGCTGGCTGCGCACCACCGGCGTCGACACCCTCACCCCCGTCCTCGGCACGGCCCCCGACGGCGGCTGGACCCTGCGCGTCGACCGGGACGGCACCCGCCCCCACCACCTCACCGTCGGGCTGTACGACCGCGACCCCAACGACCCGGCCCGCCTCGTCGCCAGGGACCACCTGGCATGGGACATCCCGGCACCCGCCGCCGAGCCCGGGGTCGGCCTTCCGGACGGCGCCGCCCCGCCGCACCTGCACACCGCGCCGGGCCCCCGCCCCGCCCTGATCCTCCTGAACGACGGCGACCTCACTTACGCCAAGGTCCGCCTCGACCCCGCCTCCTGGGAAACCGTCCGCGAAGCGCTCTCCGGCCTGCCCGACCCCCTCAGCCGCACCGTCGTCTGGAACGCCGCCCGCGACATGGTCCGCGACGGCGAACTGCCCCCCGCCGCCTACCTGGACGCCGCCCGCGCCCACCTCCCGTACGAAACCGACATCGCCATCCTCTCCGGCGCCCTCACCTTCGCCCGCACCCAGATCGCCGACCGCTACCTCCCCGCCGCCGACCGGCCCGCCGCCCTGAACACCCTCAGCACCATCGCCCGCGACATCCTGCGCCGCACCGAAGGCTCCGAGAACGGCGACGGCCAGGGCCTGCGCCTGGTCGCCGTACGCCTCTTCATCGACAGCGCCACCACCCCCGACGGCATACAGGACTGGCTCTCCGGCGGCAGCGTCCCCGGCGGCCCCCTCCTCGACCCCGAACTGCGCTGGCGCATCCTCGGCCGCCTCGCCGTCCTCGGCGCCACCACCCCCGCCGCCATCGAGGACGAACTCGCCCGCGACCCCAGCGCCACCGGCCGCCAGGGCGCCGCGACCTGCCACGCCGCGCTGCCCGACCCGGCCGCGAAGCAGGCCGCCTGGGACGCCCTGTTCACCACCGACGAGCGCACGGACCTGTCCAACTACCTCTTCAACGCCACCGCCGCCGGCTTCTGGGCCCCCGAACAGCTCGACCTGGTACGCCCCTACGCCGGGCGCTACTTCCCCGCCGCGGTGGCCCTGGCCGCCCGCCGCGGCCAGGCCCTGGCCGACTCCGTCGGCCGCTACGCCTTCCCCACGCCCCTCGTCGAGACCACCACCCTCGAACTGGGCGAGGAGTGCCTGCGCACCGCCGACCCGTCCCCGGCCCTGCGCCGCAAACTCATCGATCAGCTCGATGATCTGCGCAGGGCGCTGCGGGTGCGGGGGGAGTAGCGGGGGCGTCCCATGGACCGGGCCGGGACGCGCGCCGTCCGGGCCCGGCCCGTCCCTGTGGCGCGTCACCCTTCCGAACGACGGGGGAGCCGCGGGGCGGGGGTGTGCCATGGACCGGGCCGAGACGCGCGCCGCCCCTCCCGTTCCATCGCCCCCCGGCGCGCAACCCCCTCCGTACGACACCCCGCGCACCACCCCCTGCGCACCGCGCCACCGTGCGCCCCGCATACCAGGCGAGGCGATCATCACCGCGTCGCCCTTCGCCCCGGTCCCCCTTTCGGGTTGAGCTCGTCCACCTCGGCAGGCACACCACCCGGCCCCGGCCAGGCTGTGATGTGCCCGTAGTCGTGCACCCGAAGGACCCGCCCCATGAACACCCCGCCCCTCGCCGGCGGAGCCGCAGGCCCCGACGCCCTGCGCCCGCTCCTCGGCACCGTCCTCGACGCACTGCGCGACGGTGCGGAAGCCCGGGGCGGGCCGCTGCCCGCCGGCGGCCCCGGCCGCGTCGCCACGCGGCTGCGGGAGGCCGCAGGCCCGGTCCTCCCCGAGACCGGCAGCGGGGCCCACGAAGCACTGCGCACCCTGGTGTACGGCATGGCCGAAGGCGCCGCCGACCCCGCCGACCCGCACTGCGCCGCCCACCTGCACTGCCCGCCGCTGGCCCTTGCCGCCGCGGCCGACCTGGCCGCCGCCGTCCTGAACCCGTCCATGGACTCCTGGGACCAGGCCCCCGCCGCCTCCGCCCTCGAAGCCCGTACGGCCCGCGAACTGGCCGCCCTCGTCTACCCGTACGGTGCGCCCAGCTGTACGTACGACTCCGACGTGTCCCCGAACGGTCCCGCCCGGTCGCCCCGGACCGACACCCCCACCGGCCCCGCCCGCCCGCTCGAAACCGCTCCGCCCGAGGCCCCCGCCCGCCCCCAGGGCAACGACCGCCCGGACGCCCTCGTCACCACCGGCGGCACCGAGTCCAACCAGCTCGGCCTGCTCCTCGCCCGCGAACACGCCCACACCCGGCACACCGAGCCGCTCCGCGTCGTCTGCGGCGCCAATGCGCACCACAGCATCCACCGCGCCGCCTGGCTCCTCGGCCTCCCCGAACCCCTCGTCCTCCCCACCCCCAACGGCACCCTCGCCCCCCACACCCTCCACACCGCCCTCACCGACCTCCGCCACCCCGGCACCCCCGGCCCCCCGGTCCTCGTCTGCGCCACCGCCGGCACCACCGACACCGGCGCCATCGACCCGCTCCCCGCCCTCGCCGACCTCGCGGACACCCACGGCGCCCGCCTCCACGTCGACGCCGCCTACGGCGGGCCCCTCCTGTTCAGCGACACCCACCGCCCGCTCCTCACCGGCCTGCACCGCGCCCACACCGTCACCCTCGACCTGCACAAACTCGGCTGGCAGCCGGTCGCCGCCGGCCTCCTCGCCGTCCCGGCCACGGCCCACCTCGCACCGCTGGCCCACCGCGCCGCCTACCTCAACGCCGACGACGACACCGAAGCCGGCCTCCCCGACCTGCTCGGCCGCTCCCTGCGGACCACCCGCCGCCCCGACGTCCTCAAGATGGCCGTCACCCTCAAGGCCCTCGGCCGCACCGGTCTCGCCGACCTCGTCGACCGCACCCTCGCCGCCGCCCGCACCTTCGCCGACCTCATCGACGCCCACCCCGCCCACGAACTCCACTCCCGCCCCACCCTCAGCACCGTCCTCTTCCGCCCCGCCGGTGCCGACGACACCACCGTCGCCACCATCCGCCGCCGCCTCCTGCACCGCGGCCGCGCCGTCCTCGGGCGCGCTGCCACCCCCACCGGGCTCTGGCTCAAGGCCACCCTCCTCAACCCGTACACCACCACCGACGACCTCACCTCCCTCCTGAAACTCGTGGAAGGCCACACCCCGCGATGAGCACCCCCCGCCCCGACGCCGCCGCCCTCCCACTGCCCTCCCCGAGCCCCGGACCCGACACCCCGGCCAGGACCCGCACCGCCGGCACCGAACCCGATCCCGCCGGCCACCGGCCCGTCAGCACCCCGGACGAGCCACTGGACCTCATCGGCATCGGCATCGGCCCCTTCAACCTCTCCCTCGCCGCCCTCGCCCACCCCCTGACCGAGCTGCGCACCGCCTTCTACGACCAGCGCCCCGCCTTCCAGTGGCACCCCGGCCTGCTCATCGAGGACGCCACCCTCCAAGTCCCCTTCCTCGCCGACCTCGTCACCCTCGCCGATCCCACCAGCCCCTGGAGTTTCCTGAACTACCTCAAGCACCGGGAACGGCTGTTCCCCTTCTACTTCGCCGAGCGCTTCCACATCCACCGCGCCGAATACGACGCCTACTGCCGCTGGGTCAGCACCAGCCTCCCCGCCCTGCACTTCCGCCACCAGGTGGACGCCGTCCGCTGGAACGCGGACCGCGCCGCCTTCGAGGTGGACTACACCCAGCTCGGCGCGGGCGGCGAAGCCGAGGCCCTGGGCCGCGCCTACGCCCGCAACCTCGCCCTCGGCATCGGCAGCGTCCCGCACGTACCCGAAGCCCTCAAACCGCTCGCCGACGCCCCCGCCGTCCCCGTCCTCCACTCCGCCGACTACCTCGCCCACCGCGAACGCCTGCTGGCCGCCGAGCACATCACCGTCATCGGCGGCGGCCAGTCCGGCGCCGAGGTCTTCCTCGACCTGCTGCGCGCCCGCCCCGCCGGCCGCGAAGGGCTGCACTGGCTCGCCCGCACCGGCGCCTTCGCGCCCATGGAGTACAGCAAGCTCGGCCTCGAACACTTCACCCCCGACTACACCCGCTACTTCCACGCCCTCCCCGAGCCCGTACGCGACGAACTGCTGCCCGGCCAGTGGCAGCTCCACAAGGGCATCGACCACGGCACCCTCGCCGCCATCCACGACGAGCTGTACCGGCGCACCCTCCACGGCGGCTGGCCCGACGCCACCCTCACCCCCGGCGTCACCGTCCGCACGGCCGGCCGCGTCGGCACCACCAAGGTCGAACTCCACCTGGAACACCCGCACCAGGCCGCCCGCAGCCGCCTGACCACCGACGCCGTCGTCCTCGCCACCGGCTACCGGGCGTCCCGCAGCGACACCCTGCTCGCCGCGCTCGACCCCTACATGCGCCGCGACGCCGCCGTGCGCCCCCGCATCGACACCGAACAGCGCCTCGTACTGGACCCCTGCGTCACCGGCTCCGTCTTCGTCCAGAACGCCGAACACCACACCCACGGCGTCGGCACCCCCGACCTCGGCCTCGCCGCCTGGCGCGGCGCCACCATCCTCAACACCCTCACCGGCCGCCCCGTCTACCCCCTGCCGGCCCGCACCGCCTTCACCACCTTCGGCCTGCGCCCCTCACCACCCCGCACCGCCGCCCCCCGCCCCAACTCCACCCTCATCGAAAACCCCTGACCCGCCCGGCCCAGGCGCCGCACACACGGACACCTGGGCCTTCCGAACGGCCGGAACCCCTGGCCGTACGTACGCCGGACCTCAGAACACCGGCACGCCGTCCCGGGTCAGTCGCCAGTCCACCGAAGCGAACCGCGCGCCGTCGATCTCCCCGGTCTCCTTCACCCAGTTGATGATCACGTTACGGATCTCCTCCGACGTGGACCACACCTGCGGCGCCTTCGCCACATGCGGGAAGTTCCCGCCACCGCTCGCCCGGTAGTTGTTCACCGCCAGCACGAACCGCGCGTCGTCCGCGACCGGCTTCCCCTCGAACAGCAGCTTCCCGATCCGCCGCCCCGGCTCCCGCGCGATATCGATCTCGTACGAAACGCCGCTCACCGCGTCGTAGTTGTAATCCGGAATGCCGTCCGCGTTGGTCAGCTTTGCCGGATCGACCGGACCGCCCGCAGGCGTCCGCACGTAATACCGCGCGGAGAACTCCAGATAATCCCGCAGTTGCTTCCCGGTCAGAATCCGCGCCTCCAGCGTGTTGTCAAAGGGATACAGGGCGGCCATCGACCGGATCGTCACCTCACCCGCCGGCACCGCCGCCGTCCGCGAGAAACACGACGCCTGCGACAGCACCGGCAGCTTCGCGTGCTCCCCGCCAGCCAGCGCCTTCCGTACCGCCTCCGCCTGTACGTACGCGATGAAATCCAGCACCGGCGTGTCCTTGTACGGCGCCTCGGCCGCCGTCATCTCCGCCTTCGACCGCCCGATGACCTGATTGACATAGGCCACCACCTTCTTCTGCTCCGTACGCAGCAGCCGCGTGATCCGCGGATCCTCCGGCACCGTATTGGAGTTCAGCACCTTCGCCGACACCGACTCCACCGACCAGCGCCCGCGCGAAAGCACCAGGTCAAAATCGAAGAGCGTCAGCCGCTGGCCCCACTTCAGCGGCTCCGACAGCACCACCTCGCGCCCCGTCGCACGGTTCACCACCCGCCGCTCGGGCACCTCCACATGCGCGTGCCCCACCAGGATCGCGTCGATCCCCGGCACCTGCTCCGCCACCAGCGCCGCCGCGTTCTCCACGTACGGCAGCTGATCCCCGTACGACGAGGTGCCGCTCGCCCCCGAATGCGCGGAGACGATCACCACGTCGGCGCCCATCGAGCGCAGCTTCGGCACCCACTTCGCGGCCTGCTCCTCCAGCCCCGGAAACGCCAGCTTCCCCTGCACATGCGCCTTGTCCCAGATCGCGATGCCGGGATTCGTCAGCCCCAGCACGGCCACCTTCACATCCCGGCCGCACGGCGTACGCAGCCGCTTCATCCAGTACGGCGGAAAAGCCGGACGCAGCGACTTCGCGTCCACCGCGTTCGCCCCCAGCAGCGGGAAATCACAGCTGTCCTGGAACTTGCGCAGCACCTCGATACCGTAATTGAACTCGTGGTTACCGAGCGCCGCCGCGTCATAACCGATGGCGTTCATCGCCTTCGCCATCGGATGCACCGGACCGTTCGGCCCGGTGATCGGCTCCACCTTCGCGTAGTAATACGCCAGCTGTGTGCCCTGGATCGTGTCACCCGCGTCGATCAGCAGCGTATGGCGCGCGCCCTTTTCCGCCCTGACCCGCCGCACCAGCGTCGATATCTTCGCCAGGCCCACATCGTTGTGGTCCTTGTCGTCGAATTCCGCGTCGGTCGCGTAATCCCAGTTGAAGACGTTCCCGTGCAGATCCGTCGTGCCCATCACCGTGAACGCGTAACGCCGCGCGGGCCGTGCACGGCCGCCGGACACCGGCGCGGCCACAGCCGGCCCCGCCGTACCGATGAGCGCGGCCCCCGCGCCCGTGGCGACCGAACTCCCCAGGAACTTCCTACGGCCGAGCGGCATGTACATCTCCCTTGACGAAACACGGCGGCGGACGACGGCCACGGCAACGCCGAAAGCCACGACGCCCATGGACAACGCGCGTAGATTCTGGCTCAGCAACCCCATCCGCAACACCCCTTACAGGTTGCGATCAGATGACCGCGCCGCCGGACCGCTCCCTGACAAACGCCGCGCCCCGTGCCAGGCTGCCCCCATGACCGACCCCGACACCCGGCCCGCCGCCCTCCCGCATGGCACCCCACTCCCGTACGGCACCCCCGACGCGCCCCGCCTCGCCGTCCGCGGCGAGGCCCACATCGAGGCCGACCCCGAGATCGCCCGGATCGACATCACCGTCCAGGCCCGCGGCACCGACCGCACCGCCACCCTCAAGGACCTCACCCACCGCAACGACCAGGCCCTCGCCCTCGTCAAGAGCTATGGCGACGCCGTCGAAAAAGTCGACACCGGCGCCTTCTCCGTCACCCCCGAGATCACCGCCAAGGGCCGCCACGAACGGGTCCGCGCCTACCACGGCCGCGTCCGCATCACCGCCACCCTCACCGACTTCACCGCCCTCGGCGAACTCACCACCCGCCTCGCCGACCTCGACCTCACCCGCGTCGACGGCCCCTGGTGGGCCCTGCGCCCCGACTCGCCCGCCCACCGCGAAGCCCGCCGGCAGGCCGTACAGGAAGCCGTCCAGCGCGCCCGCGAATACGCCGAAGCACTCGGCGCACGCCTCGACGCCCTCCTCGAAATCGCCGACACCGGAGCCGAGAACGCCACGCCGATGCCCGTACCCGGTGCCGCGTTCCGCTCCGCCGCCTACGGGGGAGCGGCCGAAAGCGCCCCCGCCCTCGACCTCGAACCCGCACGGCAGGAGGTGTACGCACAGGTCAACGCCCGCTTCACGATGACGCGCCCCCAACTGTGACACCACGCGGCAGGGCACCCGATGCCCCTCGGCCGCCCCCTTCGACGCCCCGTTCATCCGCTCATCGGAGCGCCGATCTGCCCATTCAATTACTTGTCAAGCGCCTTTCACGCAAAGGCCGTTGGGCAGTCGCTTTCCCACAGTTCCCTACCTATGAGTAGGTCGTAGGGTCGGACCATGCGCCGAGCAAAGATCGTCTGCACACTGGGGCCCGCCACCGACTCGTACGAGCAGATCAAGGCACTCGTCGAAGCCGGTATGGACATCGCCCGCTTCAACCTCAGCCACGGCACCTACGCCGACCACGAGGCACGCTACGAGCGGGTACGCAAAGCGTCCGAGGAGACCGGCCGCAGCGTCGGCGTCCTCGCCGACCTTCAAGGTCCGAAGATCCGCCTCGGCCGCTTCCGCGAAGGCCCTGTACTTCTCGAACGCGACGACGCCTTCACCATCACCGTCCGCCCCGGCGTCGAAGGCGACCGCCACTGCTGCGGCACCACCTACGAAGGGCTCGCCGACGACGTCACCCCCGGCGAACGCGTCCTCGTCGACGACGGCAAGGTCACCCTCCAGGTCACCGGCGTCCGCGGCACCGAGGTGCACACCAAAGTCGTCGAAGGCGGCATGGTCTCCGACCACAAGGGCCTCAACCTCCCCGGCGTGGCCGTCTCCGTGCCCGCCCTCTCCGAGAAGGACTGCGAGGACCTGCGCTGGGCGCTGCGCATCGGCGCCGACATCATCGCCCTGTCCTTCGTCCGCAGCGGCGCCGACATCGACGACGTACACCGCATCATGCGCGAGGAGAACCGCTTCCGGCCCGTCATCGCCAAGGTCGAGAAGCCGCAGGCCGTGGACGCGATCGACGACATCGTGGCCGCCTTCGACGGCATCATGGTCGCCCGCGGCGACCTCGGCGTCGAAATGCCGCTGGAAACGGTCCCGGTCGTACAGAAGCGCGCCATCAAACTGGCCCGGCGCAACGCGAAGCCGGTCATCGTCGCCACCCAGATGCTCGACTCGATGATCGAGAACTCCCGGCCCACCCGCGCCGAGGCGTCCGACGTCGCCAACGCCGTCATCGACGGCACCGACGCCGTGATGCTCTCCGGCGAGACCAGCGTCGGCAAATACGCCACCGAGACCGTACGCACCATGGCCCGCATCGTCACCGCGGCCGAGGAGGACATCCTCGCCAAGGGCCTGCCCGCACTCACCGACCGCAACAAACCCCGCACCCAGGGCGGCGCCGTCGCCCGCGCCGCCGCCGAAATGGGCGACTTCCTCGGCGCCAAATTCCTCGTCGCCTTCACCCAGTCCGGCGACACCGTCCGCCGCCTCTCCCGCTACCGTTCCCCCATCCCCCTCCTCGCCTTCACCCCCGAACCGGCCACCCGCTCCCAGCTCAACCTCACCTGGGGCGTGGAAACCTTCCTCGGCCCCAAGGTCGACTCCACCGACGAAATGGTCGCCCAGGTAGACGAACAACTCCTCCGCATCGGCCGCTGCGAACCCGGCGACATCGTCATCATCACCGCCGGCTCACCCCCTGGTGTCGCCGGAACGACCAACCTCGTTCGAGTGCATCGGATCGGGGAGGACGACTCGCCGAAGTAGTGCGGGGGGTGTGGCGGTTGCGTCAGTATTTGGGCCCGACGTGCGCGTCCATCAACGCTACGGAGGTACGCCGGGCCACGGAGACATTCTGGGTACGCCCCCCACCACTCGGGTTGCCCAATTGGTGATCCGACGGCCGTCGGAATGGAACAGCCCGCGGAGGAATTCCTACGGGTGCGCGTCGACGATCGCCCGCTGCCACGCTTCGAGAGCGACGGCGCGCTCATGTTCGCTGTTGGCGGCCTTCGTCCGCGTGCTGACACGCGGCGATCTCCTACACGGCTGGGCTGCCTTCCGGCGGAAGCTCAGTACTTCGGCCCGATGTGGATGTCCATGAGGGCTACGGAGGGGCGTTTGGCCACGGAGATGTTGAACGGATCGCTGCCGCGTGCGAGTGTCGTCCACTCGACGCCCACCTTGGTGAGGGTGTCCGAGCAGAGCTTTCGGATGTCGTCGGACTTGTTGGTGAAGAAGTAGCGCGGATATTCGTAGCGCTTCTTCTGGCCGCCGACCATACGTGTGGTCCAGTTCGTGATGCGGCAGCCGTCGGAATGGACCAGTCCGCGGATGAACTTCCACGGGTGGGTGTCCACGATGCGCTGCTGCCATGGCTCCAGGACGATCGGCCGGTCGTGCTTCTTACCGGCACCGTGCTGCGGGAACAGACACCAGAGGTGCTTGGAGTACACCTTCACGTTGTGGCAGCCGGTCCGGCGCACGCGGCATACGGAATTGTCCGGGAAGACCGCGCGCACAGCGGCTTCACACTCGTTCATCAGACCTGGCCAGACGTCGCCGCAGGCGATCATGAGGCTCGGGACGCGATGCTGGGAGTACTGGATGATGTGGCCGTCGCCCAGGTAGAGGGCCAGCAGGTAGGAGTAGGCGGCCTCATCGAGAGGGCGCCCGTCGCACCGAGGGCACCGGGGATTGTGCGGGCCTGGGCACGCTCCGCGTTTCGAGCGGTCCACGTGCAGCCAGTAGCTGACCGTACCGAGCGGCACGTTGAGCGCCCGGGCGACGTCCGCGTTCCTCGACCCCGAACGCAGCAGGGACAGAGCTTTGAGGCGCACTTCAGAGCTATGCGATGTCATGTCATAACTCTGTGTGATGAGGGCGGAGTGCGTGATGTAACGCCCATACTTCACGAGAACGTGATCGTCCGCTTTGCGCGGGAGAGGTGCCCGGTGTGGGATTCGAACCCACACGCCCAAAGGGCACGGCTGTTTGAGAGCCGCGTGTCTCGCCAGTTCCACCAACCGGGCCGGTTGCTTAGGACACCATACCGTGTGCCGCTAAGCGGTCGCCGCTAGGTAGGCTGCAGAGGCACCACCTGCCTGGAACGAGGAGACCCGTGAGCGCCGCCGAGCCCGAGCAGCCCGTCGCCGACGACGACCAGTCGCATGTCCCGCCGCAGACGACCCGTGTGGTCATTGCCGAGGACGAGGCCCTCATCCGTCTCGATCTCAAAGAGATGCTGGAGGAGGAGGGCTACACCGTCGTCGGTGAGGCCGGGGACGGGGAGAAAGCCGTGGAGCTGGCGCGGGAGCACCGGCCCGATCTGGTGATCCTGGACGTGAAGATGCCGATCCTGGACGGGATCTCCGCCGCGGAGCGGATCGCCGAAGAGAGCATCGCCCCGGTGCTGATGCTCACCGCGTTCTCGCAGCGCGAACTCGTGGAGCGGGCGCGGGACGCGGGGGCCATGGCGTACCTCGTCAAGCCGTTCAGCAAGAGTGATGTGGTGCCGGCGATCGAGATGGCCGTGAGCCGCTTCACGGAGCTGAAGACGCTGGAGAAGGAGGTCGCCGACCTCACCCAGCGGCTGGAGACCCGCAAGCTGGTGGACCGTGCGAAGAGCGTTCTGCAGACCCAGTACGGGCTGACCGAGCCGGCCGCGTTCCGCTGGATCCAGAAGACGTCGATGGACCGCCGGCTGTCCATGCAGCAGGTCGCCGAGGCCGTCATCGAGGACGCCGAGGAGAAGAAGCAGAAGAAGGAGAAGGAGGGGAAGGAGTAGAGCCTTCCTCGCCTGTGGGAAGGGCTGTGCCGGTCGGTGACCGGCACAGCCCTTCTTCGTGTCACGGTGCCCGCTCAGTCCTCTCCCAGATACGCCTTCCGTACCGATTCGTCGTGGAGCAGTTCCTGGCCGGTGCCGGACAGGACGACGGTGCCGGTTTCCATGACGTGGCCGTGGTCGGCGAGGGAGAGGGCGGCCTGGGCGTTCTGTTCGACCAGCAGGATGGTGGTGCCCTGGTTCCGCAGCTCGCGGATGGTGTCCATGATCTTCTGCATCATGATGGGGGACAGGCCCATGGAGGGCTCGTCCAGCATGAGCAGCTTGGGCCGGGACATCAGGGCGCGGCCCATGGCGAGCATCTGCTGTTCGCCGCCGGAGAGGGTGCCGGACGCCTGGCGGCTGCGTTCGCCGAGGATGGGGAAGAGTTCGTAGACGCGCCGGATGTCGGCCTCGATGCCGGCCGTGTCCTTGCGCAGGAACGCTCCGAGCTTGAGGTTCTCGGCGATGGTCAGGCGGGGGAAGAGGCGGCGGCCTTCGGGGGAGTGGGCGAGGCCGCGTTCGACGATCTTGTGGGCGGGGACGCCGGTGAGCGGCGCGCCGTCGAAGGTGATCTTTCCGGCGAGGGGTTTGAGCAGGCCGGAGAGGGTGCGCAGGGTGGTGGTCTTGCCGGCGCCGTTGGTGCCGATGAGGGTGACGACCTGGCCGGCCTCGACGGAGAACGAGATGCCCTTGACGGCTTCGATCTTGCCGTAGGCGACGCGCAGGTCCTCGACCTGGAGGAGCGGGGGCGTGGTCATCGGGCGCCTCCTTCCGGGGCGGCGGGCCCGGACGCGGCGTCCGGGGGCGAGTCCTCGGGCCCAGGCGCAGCTCCGCCCCGCGCCTCCTCCGCCGCCCGTACCTCCGCGGCCTCCGCGGCCCCGGGGGCGTCCTCGAACGGCGTGCCCAGGTAGGCGGCGATGACGCGTTCGTCGGCCTGGACGACCTCGGAGGTGCCTTCGACGAGCTTTTCGCCCTGGACGAGGACGGCGACGCGGTCGCAGAGGTTGAAGATGAAGCGCATGTCGTGCTCGATCACGAGGACGGCGGTGCCCTGGTCGCGGATGGCGAGGACGAGGTCCTGGGTGGCGCGGGTCTCCTGGGGGTTCATGCCGGCGGTGGGTTCGTCGAGCAGGAGGAGGCCGGGGTCGCTGGCGAGGGCGCGGGCGATCTCCAGTTTGCGCTGTTCGCCGTACGGGAGGTTGCGGGCGAGGTGGTCGCGTTTGGCGGCGAGGCCGGTGAACTCCAGGAGTTCGAGGGCGCGTTCCTCGGAGGAGCGTTCCGCTTTGCGGAAGCCGGGGCCGCGCAGGAGGGCGGACCAGAGTCCTTCCTTGGTGCGGGTGTGGTGTCCGACGAGGGTGTTTTCCAGGACGGTCATGTTGGCGAAGAGGCGGATGTTCTGGAAGGTGCGGGCGATGCCGGCCTTGGTGACGAGGTGGGGTTTGCGGGAGAGGCGGGTGCCCCGGTAGCTGACGGTGCCCTCGGTGGGGACGTAGAGGCCGGTGAGGCAGTTGAAGAAGGTGGTCTTGCCGGCGCCGTTGGGGCCGATGAGGCCGACGATCTCGCCGCTCCGTACGGTGAGGTCCACGCCGCGTACGGCGGTCAGGCCGCCGAAGCGCATGGTGACGCCGGCGGCTTCCAGGACGGTACCGGCCGTGCCGATGGTGGTGGGTGTGGTCATGGTCGCGTCACGCCTTCGCCTGGGTGCCGCCGATGGCCTGGTCCCGTTCGGGCAGGCCGGTGTCGGGCGGTACGTCGAGCTGGCCGGTCTCGTGGAATTCGAGCTGCTTCCTGCGGTCCGGGATCAGGCCCTCCGGCCGGAAGCGCATGAGCAGGACGAGCGCGAGGCCGAACAGGAGCAGCTGGTAGTCCTGGAGGAAGTCGAGTTTGGCGGGGATGAGGAAGAGCAGGGCCGCGCCGACCAGGGGGCCGCTGAGGGTGCCCATGCCGCCGAGGATGACGGCGGCGAGGAGGAAGGCGGAGTTCGGCGGGGTGGGGCCGGCGAACTGGAACTGCTCGGGGGTGGCGGTGGTGACGATGTGGACGTGGACGGTGCCGGCGAGTCCGGCGAGGGCGGCGCCGAGGGCGAAGGCGAGCAGGCGCAGCCGGAAGCTGTTGATGCCCATGGCGACGGCGGCGGTCTCGTCCTCGCGGATGGCGATCCAGGCGCGGCCGATGCGGGAGGCGGCGGCGCGACGGAAGACCAGGACGACGAAGGCGGTGACGAGGATCATCAGGAGGTAGTAGTTGCCGTAGGTGGCGATGGTGAAGCCGAGGATGGTGTGGGGCTCGCCGAAGTTGAAGCCGAAGATCTCCAGGTTGGGGATGTTGGGGATGCCCATGGCGCCGTTGGTGACGTCGGGTCCTGTGGTGCCGTTGAGGTTGAGCATGGCGATACGGAAGATCTCGCCGAAGCCGAGGGTGACGATGGCGAGGTAGTCGCCGCGCAGCCGCAGGGTGGGGGCGCCGATCAGGACGCCGAAGACGAGGGAGGCGGCGGCGCCGGTGAGCAGCGCGGCCCAGAACGGGAAGTGCAGGCCGAGGGCGGATTCGGGGCTGCCGGAGACCAGGGCGGCGGCGTAGGCACCGACGCCGAGGAACGCCACGTACCCGAGGTCGAGGAGTCCGGCGAGGCCGACGACGACGTTCAGTCCGAGGGCGACGGTGGCGAAGACGAGGATGTTGGCGCCGATGATCGTGTACTGGTCGGTTTCCTGGGTGAGGGGGAAGCAGGCGGCGGCGACGAAGGCGGCGGTCAGCGCGAAGCCGCGGTGCCGGGCGGTGATCTCGCTGAGGCGGCCGGTGAGTCCGGCGCGCTGGAGGGCGGGTGCGGCGAGCGCGACGAAGATCAGGTAGCCGACGAAGGGCGGACCGTCGTCCGCGTCGATGCCGTATGTGAAGACGTACAGTCCGGCGCCGATCGCGGCGGCGATGACGAGGATCTCGCCCCAGGCGGGCAGCGCGCGGACGGGTTTGCGCAACGGTACGGGCGCGAGGGCGCCGGTGAAGCGCTGCCAGGCGCCGGGTGCCGGGCCGGTCGGCCGGTCCGCGGGGACGGTGCGGTCGGCGGGCAGGCCGAGGGCGCCGAGGAGCGCGGCGAGCGCGGCGGCGCCCGCGATGAAGCCGCCGGGTTCGAGGTTGACCAGCCCGCCGAGCTGTACGGCGATGGCGGCGAGGGTGAACCAGGTGGCGGCGAAGGTGGCGAGGGCGGAGAGCAGGGTGGGGGCGGTGCGCCCGGCGGGGGTGAGCCAGCCGAGGCCGCGGACGCCGAGGCCGGAGAGGGCGAAGAGGAGGGTGAGGATGCCGCCGGCGAGGGTGATCAGTTGCAGGCCGGCGGGGGAGCCGTAGTAGGTGAGGTCGCCGGGGAACTCGCTGCTCCAGGTCCAGACGAGAGCGGTGGAGGCGGCGGTGGCGAGGGCGGCGGCCGCGGTGGTGAGCAGGGCGCCGCGTTCGGGCAGGGGCAGGACGCCGGGGCGGTGCACGGGTGCGGCGCCGGTGGTGGGTGGGGTGGTCATCGGTATCACGCCCGATCCGCGACGCGTTCGCCGAGCAGGCCCTGTGGCCTCAGGAGGAGTACGAGGATGAGGAGGACGAAGGCCCAGACGTCCTTCCAGGCGCCACCGCCGAACTGCTGCATGCCGGGTATCTCCTCGACGTAGCCGGTGGCGAGCGCTTCGGCGACGCCGAGGACGACGCCGCCGAGCATGGCGCCGTAGATGTTGCCGATGCCGCCGAGCACGGCGGCGGTGAACGCCTTGAGGCCGAGGATGAAGCCCATGCGGAACTGCACCTCACCGGTGCGCAGCCCGTAGGCGACGGCGGCGACGCCCGCAAAGGCGGCGCCGATGGCGAAGGCCAGCACGATGATCCGGTCGGTGTTGACACCCATGAGTTTGGCGGTGTCCGGGTCCTGGGCGGTGGCCTGCATGGCGCGGCCGCTGCGGGTGCGGGAGACGAAGAAGCCGAGGGCGATCATGCAGACGGGGGCGGCGATGAGGACGAAGATGTCGCCGCGCTGGACGGTGGCGCCGAGGATGGTGAAGGAGTCGCCCTTGAACTGGGGGAAGACGCGGGCCTTGTTGCCTTCGGGGTACCACTTCCAGACGGCCTGCTGGAGGGCGATGGACAGGCCGATGGCGGTGATGAGGGGGGCGAGGCGGGGCGCGCCGCGCAGCGGACGGTAGGCGAATCGTTCCGCTGCCACGCCGACGAGGACCGAGACCAGCACGGCCCCGGCCAGCATCAGCGGCAGCGCGTAGAGGAGGTTGACGCCGGAGGGCAGGAGGAGGAAGACGGTCAGCGCGCCGAAGCCGCCGACCATGAAGATCTCGCCGTGGGCGAAGTTGATGAGCTGGACGATGCCGTAGACCATCGTGTAGCCGATCGCGATGAGTCCGTACATCGCGCCGAGGATGAGTCCGTTGGCCAGCTGTTGCGGCAGTTCGTTCACCGCAGGGCCTCCGTGGGGTGGGAAGAGGGTACGGGCGGTGGCGGCAGCCCGTGTACCGCGGGCGGCGCCGGGTCGTTCGTGGCGTCCTGGCGCGGGCCGGGGCACTGGCCGGTGGGGTGTGCGGCGGGGGCCGGCGGGCCCGGCGGCCGTCGTACGGCCCGGGGCCCGCCGGCCTCGGCGGGGCGGTCAGCTCGGGAAGCTCAGCTCTTGCCGGCCTTGTCGAACTTCTTGAACTCGGCGCTGAAGCGGGCGACCCACTTGCCCTGGTCGACCTGGTACGCGGTGATCATCGTGTTGGTGGTGTCGCCGTACTGGTCGAAGGCGACATGCCCGGTGACGCCGTCGAAGGAAACCTTGTTCAGGGCGTCGACGACCTTCTTGCGGGCGTCGGAGGGCAGCTTGCCGCCGTTGTCCGCGACGACCTTCTTGACGGCCTGGATGACGGCCCAGGTGGCGTCATACGTGGAGCCGCCGTACGCCTCGTAGCGGTCCTTGTAGCCGGCGGCCTTGTAGTCGGCGATGAACTTCTTGGCGGATTCGAGCTGTTCGACGGGCTTGCCCACGGAGGAGGCGTAGTCTCCCTGGGCCTTCTTGTTGAGCTGGATGTAGTCGGCGCTGTACATGCCGTCGCCGCCCATCAGGGGGGCGGTGACGCCGCCGTCCTTGAGCTGCTGGCTCAGCGGGCCGGCCGCGGGGTACTCGCCTCCGTAGAAGACCACGTCGGGCTTTGCGGCCTTGACCTTGGCGACCACGGCCTTGAAGTCGCGGTCCTCGGGGTTGACGTGCTCGGAGCCGACGACCTTGCCGCCCAGCTTGGTGAACTGGGCCTTGAAGGAGGCGGCGAGGCCCGCGCCGTAGGTCTTCTGGTCGTCGATGACGTAGGCGTTCTTGAACTTGCCCTTCTCCCAGGCGAACTGGCCGTCGAAGGCGCCCTGCACCTCGTCGGTGGTGGCCGTGCGGAAGTAGGTGGAGAACTGCCGTGTGCGCTTGTTCTGCTTCCAGTCCTTGCCCTGGGTGAGGTCCGGGGTGGTGTTGGCGGGGGAGATCAGGGCCACGCCGTTCTGCTGGGCGACCTGCTGCATGGACTGGGCGACGCTGGAGTTCAGCGGGCCGACGATGCCCAGGACGTCCTTGTCGCCGGCGAGTTTGGTGGCGTTCTGCTGGCCGACGTTGGCCTGCGCCTTGTCGTCGAGGGGTTCGAGCTTGAAGGTGACGCCCTTGACCTCGCCTGCCTTGTTGGCGTTGTCGACGGCGAGCTGTGCGGAGTTGCGGATGCCCAGGCCCAGGGCGGAGAGCTCGCCGGTGATCGGGGCGTCGAGCCCGATGGTGACGGACGTCTTCGAGCCCTCGCCGCCCTTCGAGCCCTCGTCGCGGGAGCCGCAAGCGGTCAGGGTGAGGGCGCCTGCGGTGACCGCGGTGGTGAGTATGAGCAAGGAACGGTGATGCACGATCAGTCCTTTCCCTGGCGCGGTCGGCGCGCGTCGCACGACCGGTGCGCGCGCCGGGCCGTACGGGGGTGGTACCGGATCCGTGCCGGGCGCGCCCGGCGGCGCGGTGACTGGCGGTGACTCTAGAGCGGTGCCGCGTGCCCTGACAGAGCCGCTGACCAGGATGTGACGCTCTTGTTATGACCGTCGCTGAGCGTTTTGCCCTCATGCTCCTTACATTGCGTACGGACGCCGGGCGGAGCGTGAACTCGCACTTTGCGCAGGGGATTTGGGGTTGATCTTGGCGTGGGCGTCCGCATATCGGATGGGGCGTGCGGGGCGGGTGCATGGACGAGGGGAAAGAGGGAGTCCGGCGGCGGGCGTGCCGACGGCGTGGACTACGGAGCGTGATGGCGGGCGGCGGCGCTCGGGGAGGGATCGCACGCCCGCGGACGTACGGCGGCCCCGCTCCCTGGTACGGGAACGGGGCCGCCGTGCGGTGCCGGATGCTCCGGCGGGCCGGTCTCAGTTGCGGTACGCCGACGCGTCCACGTCGCGCAGCATGCAGGTCAGCCGGGCGCTGCACACCCGCTTGTCGCTCTCGTCGGTGATGACGATCTCGTACGTGGCGGAGGAGCGGCCGCGGTGCACGGGGGTGGCGACGCCGGTGACCAGGCCGGAGCGGGCGCCGCGGTGGTGGGTGCAGTTCAGGTCGACGCCGACCGCCATCTTGGCGGGGCCGCCGTGCAGCATCGCGCCGACCGAGCCGAGGGTCTCGGCGAGCACCGCGGACGCGCCGCCGTGCAGCAGGCCGTACGGCTGGGTGTTGCCCTCGACGGGCATGGTGCCGACGACCCGCTCCGGCGCGGCCTCCAGGACCTGCACGCTCATGCGCGTACCGAGGTGTCCGGCGGAGAACAGCGCGGCGAGGTCCAGGCCCGGCTCGGCCCACTGGTCGATGATCTCCTGCGGAAACTTGGTCGCGCTCTGCTCGCCCATGTCCTGCGGCTCCGTTCGTGTGCCCGTGGTGTCCGTGCGGCGTACCGGTACGGCCGGTCCGATGCCGGTCGTTGAGTCGTGCATGTTCTTATCAGGCTACTGAGCGGTCGTCCGGCCCGGGGCGGGCCCCGGGCCGGAGGTCGTGCATGCCGCGTCTCAGGCTTCGGGCGCCGCGGGCTCCAGTCGGATCACCAGGGACTTGGAGGCGGGGGTGTTGCTGGTGTCGGCGGTGTGGTCGAGCGGCACCAGGACGTTGGTCTCCGGGTAGTACGCCGCCGCGCAGCCGCGCGCGGTCGGGTAGTGGACGACGCGGAAGCCGGGGGCGCGCCGCTCCGTGCCGTCCTTCCATTCGCTGACCAGGTCGGTGTACGAGCCGTCGGCGACGCCCAGCGCGCGGGCGTCCTCGGGGTTGACCAGGACGACGCGGCGGCCGTTCTTGATGCCGCGGTAGCGGTCGTCGAGGCCGTAGATCGTGGTGTTGTACTGGTCGTGCGAGCGCAGCGTCTGCAAAAGCAGCCGGCCCTCGGGCAGGTGCGGGTACTCCACGGGCGCGGCCGTGAAATTGGCCTTGCCGGTGGCGGTGGGGAACGTGCGCTGGTCGCGCGGGGCGTGCGGGAGGGCGAAGCCACCGGGCCTGGCGACCTTGGTGTTGAAGTCCTCGAAGCCGGGGATGACGCGGGCGATCCGGTCGCGGATCGTGGCGTAGTCCTTCTCGAACTCCTCCCAGGGCGTGGCGCTGTCCTCGCCGAGGACGCGGCGGGCGAGGCGGGCGACGATGGCCGGCTCGGAGAGCAGGTGCGCGCTCGCGGGCGCCAGCCGGCCGCGGGAGGCGTGCACCATGCCCATGGAGTCCTCGACGGTCACGAACTGCTCGCCGCCCGCCTGCACGTCGCGCTCCGTACGGCCCAGAGTGGGCAGGATCAGGGCGCGGGCGCCGGTGACCACGTGGGAGCGGTTGAGCTTGGTGGAGACGTGGACGGTGAGGCGGGCGCGGCGCACGGCGGCCTCGGTGACCTCCGTGTCCGGGGTGGCGGAGACGAAGTTGCCGCCCATCGCGAAGAAGACCTTGGCGTCGCCGTCGCGCAGGGCGCGGATGGCCCGTACGACGTCGAAGCCGTGCTCACGGGGCGGCGCGAACCCGAACTCCTTCTCCAGGGCGTCCAGGAAGGCGGGCGCGGGGCGCTCGAAGATGCCCATCGTGCGGTCGCCCTGCACGTTGCTGTGGCCGCGCACGGGGCAGACGCCGGCGCCGGGGCGGCCGATGTTGCCGCGCAGCAGCAGGAAGTTGACGACTTCCTGGATGGTGGGGACGGAGTGCTTGTGCTGGGTCAGGCCCATGGCCCAGCACACGATCGTGCGCCGCGACTCCAGGACCATCTTCAGGGCGCGCTCTATCTCCGCGCGGGTCAGGCCGGTGGCGGCGAGCGTCGCCTCCCAGTCGGTGTCCGCGCGGGCCGCCGCCGCGAACTCCTCGAAGCCGTGGGTGTGCTCCTCGATGAACGCGGTGTCGACCGCGCCCTCGGTCTCCAGGATGAGCCGGTTCAGCGTACGGAAGAGGGCCTGGTCGCCGCCGATGCGCACCTGGAGGAAGAGGTCGGTCAGGGCGGTGCCGCGGCCGGCGAGGCCGCGCGGGGTCTGCGGGTTCTTGAAGCGCTCCAGGCCCGCCTCGGGCAGCGGATTGATCGAGATGATCTTCGCGCCGCCGTTCTTGGCCTGCTCCAGCGCGGACAGCATCCGGGGGTGGTTGGTGCCCGGGTTCTGCCCGGCGACGATGATCAGATCGGCCTTGTACAGGTCCTCCAGCAGGACGCTGCCCTTGCCGATGCCGATGGTCTCCGTGAGCGCGGAGCCGGAGGACTCGTGGCACATGTTGGAGCAGTCGGGCAGGTTGTTCGTGCCGAACTCGCGGGCGAAGAGCTGGTAGAGGAAGGCGGCCTCGTTGCTCGTACGCCCCGAGGTGTAGAAGACGGCCTCGTCGGGGGAGTCGAGGGCGGTCAGCTCCTCGGCGATGATGTCGAAGGCCCGCTCCCAGGACACCGGCTCGTACCGGTCGGCGCCCTCGGGCAGATATACGGGGTGGGTCAGCCGGCCCTGCTGGCCGAGCCAGTAGCCGCTGCGGTCCGCGAGGTCGGAGACGGGGTGGGCGGCGAAGAACTCCGGGGTGACGCGGCGCAGCGTGGCCTCCTCGGCCACCGCCTTGGCGCCGTTCTCGCAGAACTCGGCCGCGTGCCGGTGCTCGGGCTCGGGCCAGGCGCAGCCGGGGCAGTCGAAGCCGTCCTTCTGATTGACCCGGAGCAGCGTGAGCGCCGTACGGCGCACGCCCATCTGCTGCCGGGACACGCGCAGCGCGTGTTTGATGGCCGGCAGGCCGACGGCGGAATGCTCCGGTGCCGTGACCTCGGGCGCGTCCTGGATCGGGTCCGACGCGGGCGGCTTGCCTGCCATGGCCTCTCCCTTGAGCCGGGCCCAGCCGCCGGGCCCGGTGGTGTGTCCGGGCGGCTGCTGAGCGTGGTCGATGCAGTTGGGGTGCGTGCGGTGCGGTCCCGCGGGTGGCGGCGGCCGGATGCCCGTACGCCTCAGATCCTGTCACGGACGACTGACAGCGGCGCCGCCGCGGTCGTCGCGGCGGGGATTGTCAGTGGGGCGTGGCAGGATCGGGGTGTGGCAGCAAAGGCAGCGAAGAAGAGCGAAGCGACCGGCACCGAAGCGGTGGAGGGCGGCCGTCCCCGGCTGCTCCTGATGGACGGGCATTCCATGGCGTACCGGGCGTTCTTCGCCCTGCCCGTGGAGAACTTCACCACCGCCACCGGGCAACCGACCAATGCGATCTACGGCTTCGCGTCGATGCTCGCGAACACCCTGCGTGACGAGGCCCCCACGCACTTCGCGGTGGCCTTCGACGTCTCGCGCAAGACCTGGCGCTCGGAGGAGTTCCCCGACTACAAGGCGAACCGCTCCAAGACCCCCGACGAGTTCCGGGGCCAGGTCGAGCTGATCGGCGAGATGCTGGACGCGATGCACGTCAAGCGCTTCGCCGTGGAGGGCTTCGAGGCCGACGACGTCATCGCCACCCTCGCCACCCAGGCCACCGCCCAGGGCTTCGAGGTCTCCATCGTCACCGGCGACCGCGACTCCTTCCAGCTGGTCACCGACGACGTCACGGTGCTCTACCCCACCAAGGGCGTCTCCGAGCTGACCCGGTTCACCCCCGAGAAGGTCCAGGAGAAGTACGGCCTGACCCCCGCCCAGTACCCGGACTTCGCCGCGCTGCGCGGCGACCCGTCCGACAACCTGCCCGGCATCCCCGGCGTCGGCGAGAAGACCGCCGCGAAGTGGATCAACCAGTTCGGTTCGTTCGCGGAGCTGGTGGAGCGCGCCGAGGAGGTCAAGGGCAAGGCCGGGCAGAATTTCCGCGACCACCTGGAGGCGGTCAAGCTCAACCGCGTCCTGACCGAGATGGTGCGGGACGTGGAGCTGCCCTGCGGCCCCGCCGAGCTGGTGCGCGAAGCCTACGACCGCAAGGCGCTGACCGTCTTCCTGGAGGCGCTGGAGATCCGCAACCAGGGCCTGCGGGAGCGCCTGCTGGCGGCCGACCCGGGGGCGGAGGAGGCAGGGGACGCCGGTCCCGCGCCCGCCGAGGTCGAGATCGACGGCACGGTCGCCGGTGCCGGCGAGCTGGCCCCGTGGCTCGCCGAGCACGGCGGGAAGCTGCTCGGCGTCTCCACGGTCGACACCTGGACGGTGGGCAGCGGCAGCGTCGCCGAGGTCGCCCTGGCCACCGCCGAGGGCCCGGCCGTCTGGTTCGACCCCACCGAGCTGGACGAGGCCGACGAGCGCGCCTTCGCCGCCTGGAGCGCCGACCCCGCCAGCCACAAGGTCATGCACAACGTCAAGGGCCTCATGCGGGTCTTCGGCGAGCACGGCTGGAGCATCGACGGCGTCACGATGGACACCGCCCTCGCCGCCTACCTGGTCAAGCCGGGCCGCCGCTCCTTCGCCCTGGACGCCCTGTCCGTCGAGTACCTGGGTCGCGACCTGGCCCCGGCCGCCGAGGGCGACGGGCAGCTGGCCTTCGGCGCCGACGACCGCGCCCAGGCCGACGCCCTGATGAACCAGGCGCGTACGGTCCTGGACCTCGGCGCCGCCATGACCACCAAGCTCGACGAGGTCGGCGCGGCCGAGCTGCTGCGCGACCTGGAGCTGCCCACGAGTGTGCTGCTGGCCCGGATGGAGCGCGCGGGCATCGCGGCCGACCGGGGCTGGCTGGAGCGGATCGAGCAGCAGTTCGCCGCCGCTGTCCAGCAGGCCGTGCAGGAGGCGCACGCCGCGGCGGGCCACGAGTTCAACCTCGGCTCGCCCAAGCAGCTCCAGGAGGTCCTCTTCGGCGAGCTGGGCCTGCCCAAGACCAAGAAGACCAAGACCGGTTACACCACCGACGCCGACGCCCTGGCCTGGCTCGCCGCGCAGACCGAGAACGAACTCCCGGTGATCATGCTGCGCCACCGTGAGCAGTCCAAGCTGCGCACCACGGTCGAGGGCCTGATCAAGACGATCGCGGCCGACGGCCGTATCCACACCACCTTCAACCAGACCGTCGCCGCCACCGGCCGCCTCTCTTCCACCGAGCCCAACCTGCAGAACATCCCGGTGCGTACGGACGAGGGCCGCGCCATCCGCCGTGGCTTCGTGGTCGGCGAGGGGTACGAATCCCTGCTGACCGCCGACTACAGCCAGATCGAGCTGCGCGTGATGGCCCACCTCTCCGAGGACGAAGGACTGATCGAGGCGTTCACCTCCGGCGAGGACCTGCACACCACCGTCGCCTCCCAGGTCTTCTCGGTCGACAAGTCCGAGGTCGACCCGGAGATGCGCCGCAAGATCAAGGCGATGTCCTACGGCCTGGCGTACGGCCTGTCCGCGTTCGGCCTCTCCCAGCAGCTCGGCATCCAGCCCGACGAGGCCCGCCGCCTGATGGACAACTTCTTCGAGCGGTTCGGCGGGGTGCGCGACTACCTCCAGGACGTCGTCGACAAGGCCCGCGCCACCGGCTACACCGAGACGATCATGGGCCGCCGCCGCTACCTCCCCGACCTGAACAGCGACAACCGCCAGCGCCGCGAGATGGCCGAGCGGATGGCGCTGAACGCCCCGATCCAGGGCACCGCCGCCGACATCGTCAAGGTCGCCATGCTGCGGGTGGACGAGGCGCTGCGGGCCGCCGAGCTGTCCTCCCGGATGCTGCTCCAGGTGCACGACGAAATCGTGGTCGAGGTGGCCCCGGGCGAGCGGGCCCAGGTCGACGAGCTGGTCCGCCGCGAGATGGCGGGCGCCGTGGAGCTGCGCGCCCCGCTGGACGTGTCGGTCGGCTACGGCGGCGACTGGGAGTCCGCGGCCCACTGACCCGGGCGTACGGCGTCTCCGGCCGGGCGCGCCCGGAGACGCCGCGTACGACCGCCTCCCCGCCGCGTACGATCGCCTTCCGCCCCGTACGACCGCTTACGGCCGGGCGCCGGAGCGGTCGTACGCGGCGCTGCCGTCGGCCGGGGCCGTCCGGTAGCGGCGGTGCAGCACCCGTGCCATCGCCGCGTACAGCGGCAGCCCGAGGGCGAGGCCCGCGCCCGCGCCGAAGAGCACGGTCGGTACGTAGTCGAACCACGTCACCGCCATCTCCCCGAACTCGGCGCGGGCCCGCAGCGTCCGGTGCACGGCCCCGGCCAGCAGGCACACCGAGAGCAGCGCCACGGCCGGCAGCCGCCCGCCGACCGGCTCCGGCAGCCCGGCAGGCGCCGCCGGGTCCGGCACCTGCCGCAGCGCCGTCCACAGGAACCAGCCGATCACGCCCAGGGCCAGCGCGGACGTGCCGTACTGGACGTACGTGCACAGGGGGAAGCCCCCGACGACCTCGTTCAGTACGGGGACCAGCCGAGTGCCCCAGCGGCCCGGGTGCGTGAAGGCGTCCCAGACGATGTGGGTCAGGGCGCCCAGCACCGCCGAGACGTAGAACAGGGCCAGGTACGCCGCGAGCGGGCGGCCGCCCGTGCCCGGACGGCCGCGCACCACCGCGTACACCTTGCCGCGCCAGGCCGTCGGCAGCAGCGCCACCAGCGGCTCGCGCAACAGCAGCCAGCCGCCCACGAGAACGGCGGTGATCAGCACGTCCACGGTCAGCACGCCCGGTATCCCGTGCGTGAAGTCGCCGAAGAGCATGGCGCCGGGCAGCACGCTGTCCGCGAAGTACGTGAGGTCCGGCGCGAACGATCCGGCGACGAGAGCCGAGGCGACCAGCGGCCCGCGCGCCTCCCCGGTGCGACGCACCACCGGCAGCACGGCGGCAGCGTGGCTGAGTGTGAACGGCATTGCTCTCTCCCTGATCGTTTAGGATCAGTATGTCTGGCGTTGAGAGCAGTAGAAGACCGCCGGAAGTTGTCGTAGTGTCACGTGAGTTGGGAGCGCCGGGGAGCGCGCTACGGCGCCGTGCGCGCGGTGGATCAACGCTGAGGGGACGGGCACAGATGGCAGCCACATTCGGGCGGCGGCTCCGCAAGGGAGCGGCCTCGACTGCGGTGGCGGCGCTCGCGCTGGCCGCCCTGACCGCATCCCAGGCCCCGGGAGCGGCCGAGACCAGGGCCGGCAGCGAAACCAAGGACCCGGCGTCGGCCGGCGACACCCCCATCGACGGCGGATCGCCGTACTACACCGACCTGCCGCCCCTCAACAGCCCCGTGCCGCCCGGCGGTTCGCACGGATCCGGCGGCCCGGTCGTCACCGGCCCGGCCGAGGCGGGCATACCCGCCACCGTCCTGGACGCGTACAAGAAGGCCGAGGCCGGGGTCGCGCGGACGCAGCCCGGCTGCCGGCTGCCCTGGCAGCTGCTCGCCGCCATCGGCAAGGTCGAATCCGGCCACGCCCGCGGCGGCGCCGTGGACGCCGAGGGCACCACCCTCCAGCGGATCACCGGCCCGCAGCTGAACGGCAAGGGCTTCGCGATGATCGCCGACACCGACCACGGTGTCTTCGACGGCGACACCACGCACGACCGCGCGGTCGGCCCGATGCAGTTCATCCCCTCGACCTGGTCCAAGGGCGGCCCGGACGGCAAGGGCTGGGGCGCCGACGGCAACGGCGACGGCCTCAAGGACCCCAACAACATCTACGACGCGGCCCTCGGCGCCGGCCGCTACCTGTGCGCCAACGGCCGCGACCTGGGCACCCAGGGCGATCTGGACAAGGCCGTCCTCGGCTACAACCCGTCGCGGGAGTACCTGAACACGGTGCTGACCTGGCTCGCGTTCTACCGCAACGGCACCCACGAGGTGCCCGACGGCAAGGGCCTGCTGCCGGTCCACCGCAGCCCCGTGGGCAGCGGCAAGGGCGTCGGCCCGACCCCCGGCGCCGGGCACACCCCCGGCCGTACGACCGGACCGGGCGCGGGCCAGAGCGGCAGCACGACGCCCAAGCCGGGCGGCAACGGCAGCGGGAAGCCGGGCGGCAGCAAGCCGACGACCCCGCCCAGCACGCCCGGGCCCAAGCCCAGCGACCCGACGAAGCCGCCCACCACGCCCCCGACCAAGCCGCCGACGAAGCCCACCCCCGCGCCCGTCGCCGCGCTGGAGCAGGTCGGCGCCAAGGACCTCACGGCCACCGCGGGCGAGGACTTCGGGCAGATCGTGCGCGTACGGGCGAAGGACACCGCGGGCAAGCCGGTCGCGGGTGTGCCCGTCGAGTTCCGTATCGTCGGCGAGACCGGCGCCCGCTTCCCGGACAAGGCCGACCACGTCACCGTACGGACCGGTGCCGACGGCACCGCCACCGCGCCCCGTATCAACGCGGGCGACAAGGCGGGCAGCTTCACCGTCCGGGCGACCGCGGTGGGCCGCAAGGTGCCCGCGTCCGAGGTCGGCGCCACCGTCAAGGCCAAGCCGGCGCCCGCCCCCAAGGCCGACGCGCTGGCCCGTACGTCCGACGCCAAGCTGACGGCGAAGGCCGGCACCGCGTTCGCCGAGGGCGCCGTCGAGGTCAAGGCCACCTATAAGGGCAAGATCGCGGCGGGTGCCGCGGTGACCGCGACCATGGTCACCGACGACCCGAAGCACCCCGTCGAGAACGACAAGGGCCCCTACTTCGCGGGCACCGAGGACAAGGGCGCGGGCAAGGACGCGGACAAGGAGAAGCGGATCCGCAGCCTGACGCTCAAGACGGGTGCCGACGGCCTGCTCAAGCTGCCGGAGATCCGCACCGACCAGCACGCGGGTACGTTCCTGCTGCGTCTGACCACCGCCGACGGCGCGGTCCTGACCGTCGAGCTGACCGTCACGCCGTAACCACCGCGCCACCACACCGCACCAGACAGCCACCACCGTCCCGCTCCCGCCCGAGCCGGACGGCGGTGGCGGTTTTGCTGCCGGACGGCCGGGAGCTGTCGGTGCAACGTGTTCTCATCTGCGCCGCCCGTTGCTACGGTGCCCCCGCCCCTGACGCCCTATCAGCTCACCGGAGCCCGCGACACGGCACGCGCCCGGCCCCGGGCGCGCGGTACGCCGCCCCGCACCGCGGCTCCCCGGGAGGCCGAGCATGCGCGCACTGACAGCCGCCGCGATCGGACTGGCCGCGGCCTTCGCCCTCGTCCTCGCCCTCACCGCGGCCGGCGCGCCCAGTGGCGAGACCTCCCCGGAACCCCTGCGCACCACCGTCCCCGCACACCCCTGAGGGAGGGACGCCGCCGCCATGCGACGCAAAGCCAGCCTGGTCCTGCTCGCGTTCGCCGTCTTCTTCGCCGCACTGTCCCCGCTGCTGCGCTGGTACGCCTTCCCGCGCCTCGCCAAGATCCCGCCGAACCAGTACCAGGCCACGGTGCTGGAGGCGAAGCCCGCCACCCTCCTCGACTACGGCACGATGCGGGCCCGGCAGGTCCCCAAGGTCTCCATCGTGCAGACGCTCAAGGGCAACGTCGAGGAGTCCGAACGCATCGAGAAGACCGCCGGCCGGGACGTGGTGGTCTGGGACGCGCTCTCGCACGTCGCCGGACCCGACGGCAAGATGGTCTCCCAGATCCCCGAGCGCTACATCTTCGACGCCCACACCCAGGAACCCGTGCACGCCACCGGCGAGATGGTCGACGGCGATCCCGTACGGCGTACCGGCATCGAGTACAAATGGCCGTTCCTCACGGAACAGCGGGACTACGACTACTTCGACGCGCAGACCCGCACCAGCGCCCCCATCCACTACAAGGGCGTCCGCACCTTCCGCGGCCTGGACGTCTACTACTTCGAGCAGACCATCCCCTGGACCAAAGTGCCCTTCCCGAAGAAGCTGCCGGTGCAGGGCATCACCTCGGAGGCCGTCGCGAAATCCGGCACCATCCGGTGGTACAGCACCAAGCGGATGTTCTGGGTGGAGCCGGTCACCGGCGCGCCCGTCAACGGGGAGGAGATCCACCGGGAGGAGCTGCGCGGCGGCGCCCTCGTGCCCGGCGGCGGCAAGGTCACCGCCTTCTCCGGGCACGTGAAGATGCGGCCGGACTACGTGACCGCCACGGTCGACCTCGTCACCTCCCAGCGCCGGCTCGTCCTGCTCCTCACCAGCTACCTCCCGTGGGGCTTCCTCGCCCTCGGCGCCGCGCTCCTCACGCTCGGCCTGGTTTTAGAGGCCCGGGGGCGGCGCCCGGAGCAGCACGGTACGGAACCGGACCGCTCCGAACGGGTCAGCCCCGCCTGAGACGCGCCGTCGTGTGCCGGGTCGGCTGCGCGGCGGAGGGGTCCTCCGGCCAGGGGTGCTTCGGGTAGCGGCCGCGCAGCTCGGCCCGTACGGACCGGTAACCGTCCCGCCAGAAGGACGCCAGGTCGGCCGTCACGGCGGCCGGGCGCCCGGCGGGCGACAGCAGATGGACGAGTACGGGCACGCGCCCGTCCGCCACCCGCGGGGACTCCTGCCAGCCGAACAACTCCTGGAGCTTGACGGCCAGCACCGGCTGCTCGCCGCCGTAGTCCACCCGTATCCGCGACCCGCTCGGCACCTCGATCCGCTCCGGCGCCAGCTCGTCGAAGCGCACCGCCGCACCGCTCGCCCACGGCAGCAGCCGGGACAGCGCCTGGCCCGCGTCGATCCGTTCCAGATCGGCGCGCCGCTTCGCGCGGCTCAGCTCCACGTCCAGCCACGTGTCGAGCCCGGCCAGCAGTGCCGCGTCCGACACGTCCGGCCACTCGCCGCCCAACTCACGGTGCAGGAACGCCATCCGGTCCCGCAGCGCCCGCGCGCCATCGGTCCAGCGCAGCAGCCCCGGGCCCTCCCGGCGCAGCCCGTCCGCCAGCGCTTCCCGTACAAGGCCGGGGGCGGGGGAGCGCAGCGGGCGGGCGACCAGTTCGATGGCGCCGAGCCGCTCGACGGAGCGGGCCACCACGTCCCCGTCGGCCCAGTGGACCTCCTCGCCCGCCGCGTACAGCGCCCCGGCCGCCGCGCGCGCCGTGTCCTCGTCGATCTCCGCCGCCAGCCGCACCCGCGCGGACGCCGCCGCCACGGGCCGGTCGGCGACCGCCACCGCCAGCCACGGCGCGCTCCGCAGCCGCGATCCGTCCCCCAGCCCGGCGCCGGTACCGGACGCCATCAGGAACGCGCCCGCGCCCCGGGCCCGCGCCACCCGCTCGGGGAACGCCAGCGCGGCCACCAGACCGACGGCCGCGTCGTCGGAGCCCTGCGCCGCCTCGGGAGGGGCTTCCGTACGTGTGCCGCCCGCGCCCGCCACCGCCGAGGCCAGCCTGCGGGCCTCCTGGCGCCAGCGGGCGCCGTACGCGTCCTGCCCGCGCCGGGCCGTACGCCACGCGGCGGCCAGATCGTCCCCGTACTCCCGCGGCGGCTCCTCGCTCAGGAGCGCGACCACCTCCGCCGCGCGCCGGTCGCCGATCCGGCGCGCGCCGTCCAGCAGGGCGCGCGCGAGGCGCGGGTGCAGGCCGAGCCGGGACATCCGTACGCCACGGTCCGTGACCCGGCCGTCCGCGCCCACCGCGCCGATCGCGGTCAGCACCTCGCGCGCGGCGGCCAGCGCGCCCGCGGGCGGCGCGTCGAGCAGAGCCAGACCGGCCGCGTCCGGATCACCCCAGCAGGCGGCCTGCAGCGCGAACGCGGTGAGGTCCGCGACCTTGATCTCCGGCGCCGGGAAACGCGGCAGCCGCGCGTCCTCGCCCTCGGACCAGCAGCGGTAGACCGCCCCCGGCGCCTCGCGCCCGGCCCGCCCCGCGCGCTGCCGGGCCGACGCCTGGGAAGCCCGTACGGTCGTCAGTGCGCTCAGCCCGCGCGCGTGATCCGTACGGGGCTCCCGCGCCAGCCCGCAGTCCACGACCACCCGTACGCCCGGCACCGTCAGGCTCGACTCGGCCACCGACGTCGCCAGCACCACCCGCCGCCCGGGGCCGCCGGACAGCACCGCGTCCTGTACGGCGGCCGACGCCCGCCCGTGCACTTGCAAAACCTCGGTGCCGTCACCCGCGACATCGCCCAACTGCCCCGCCACCCGCGCGATCTCCCCCACGCCCGGCAGGAAACAGAGCACATCGCCCGAGCGCTCGCGCAGCGCCCGCCGCACCGTCGCCGCGACGTGCCCGAGCAGCGCCGGATCGACCCGCATGCCGTGCGCGGGCCGCACCGGCCGCTCCGGCGGTGCCCAGACGACCTCCACGGGGTGCGCGACCCCCGCGGCCTCCACCACCGGGGCCGGGCCGCCGTCCGCGCCGTCCCCGCCCAGCAGCCCGGCCCAGCCCGCCGCGTCCGTCGTCGCCGAGGCCGCGATCAGCCGCAGCTCCGGACGGAGCGTGGCCCGTACGTCCAGGAGGAAGGCGGCGGCGGTGTCGGCGTCCAGGTGCCGTTCGTGGCACTCGTCCAGCATGACCGCGTCGACACCCGACAGTTCGGGGTCCCGCTGCAACCGTTGCAGCAGCACACCGGTGGTCACGACCTCGACGACCGTACGGGGGCCCACCCGGCGCTCGCCGCGCACGGTGAAGCCGACCCGTTCACCCACTTGCTCACCCAGCAGCCACGCCATCCGCCGGGCGGCGGCACGGGCCGCGATCCGGCGTGGCTCGGCGACGATCACCCGGCAGTGACCGGTGGGGGCCTCCGCCCCGGCCAGACCGGCAAGGGTCAGCGGCACCAGCGTCGTCTTGCCGGTGCCCGGTGGCGCACACAGCACCGCCGCGCCGTGCCCGTCCAGCGCTTGTTGGAGCGCGGGGAGGGCAGTGCGTACGGGGAGCTGGGCGAGGGCGTCGTGGCGGATCACGTCACCAGTTTCCCGGACCGGGCTGTGACGGTTTTTCCCGGACCGGGCTGTGACGGTCGGTGGTGGATCGGTCCGTGGTGGTTGGGGCAGTGCTGGTTGGGGCCGGCCATTCCGTACCGGCCGGTCCCGTCCCGACCGGCACCGGCCGTTCCGTACCGGCCGGTGCCGAACCGTTCCTCCGGTCAGTCCGCCACGCAGACGAAGATCGCCGTACCGGGGATCAGGTTCCCGCGCAGCGGCGACCAGCCACCCCACTCCTGGGAGTTCCACTCCGGCCACTCCGGCTCGACCAGGTCCACCAGCCGGAAGCCCGCCGCGGCCACGTCCCGCACCCGGTCGCCCAGCGTCCGGTGATGCTCCACGTACACCGCGCGGCCCGTCGCGTCCTGCTCGACATAGGGCGTGCGGTCGAAGTACGACGCGCCGACGCTCAGCCCCTCCGGGCCCGGCTCGTCGGGGAAGGCCCAGCGAATGGGGTGGGTCACCGAGAAGACCCAGCGCCCGCCCGGCCGCAGCACCCGCCGCACCTCGCGCAGCACCCGCACCGGATCGGCGACGAAAGGAATCGCCCCGTACGCGGAACAGGCCAGGTCGAAGGAGGCGTCGCGGAAGGGCAGCGCGCCGGCGTCCGCCTCGACCAGCTCGACCGGCCCCGACACGCCGGGCGCCGGGCCGTCGGCCTCCGCTCCCGTACCGATGCGCAGCGCGTGCTGGAGCTGGCGGTGCGAGAGGTCGAGCGCCACCGGACGGGCGCCCTGCGCCGCCAGCCAGCGCGAGCACTGGGCCGCGCCCGCCCCGATCTCCAGGACGCGCCGTCCCTTCAGCTCCGCCGCGGGCCCCAGCAGCCCGGCCTCCGCCTCGTCCAGCCCCTCGGGACCCCATACGAAACGGTCGTCCCCCAGGAACGCTCCGTGCTCGTTCTGGTACTCGTCCGCATTGCGGTCCCACCAGCCGCGGCTGGCCCGGCTGCTCTCCGTGTCCGAGGCGGCACGTCGTGTCGCCTCCGGCTCGTGCTCTTGGATCATCGCGCCCGTCGTCGTACTCTTCGCTGAGCTTGTGGCTGCCGGTCTCGGCGGGGCCTCGTTGGCCTCGCGGAACATGGCGTGTGCCGGTTATGGGGCGTTCCGCCCCGGGTGTGCGCCTTCGCGCATTGACCGTGTCCGGCTGCCCCCGTATGCTACAAGTTGCGCTGCGGGCCTGCGCACCTCAGACGGAGCAGGTCGCGCTCGCATCTGTATGTATGTCCCCTCGGTTTTCGGGATGCTGCCGGGGCTTCGGTTGGTTCGGAGTTCCTTGCTCAAACATCCTTGACGCTGTCCGGTCTTATGCAGAAGCGATACAGGCTCCCGGCGTAGCAGTACCTACGACTTCAATGTCCGTACCGGAGCCCTTTCCCACATGACGAGCAGCACCGAGACCACCGCCACCACCCCGCAGGTTGCGGTCAACGACATCGGTAACGAGGAAGCCTTCCTCGCCGCGATCGACGAGACGATCAAGTACTTCAACGACGGCGACATCGTCGACGGCGTCATCGTGAAGGTCGACCGGGACGAGGTCCTGCTCGACATCGGTTACAAGACCGAAGGCGTTATCCCGAGCCGCGAGCTCTCGATCAAGCACGACGTCGACCCCAACGAGGTCGTCGCCGTCGGTGACGAGATCGAGGCCCTTGTTCTCCAGAAGGAGGACAAGGAAGGCCGCCTGATCCTCTCGAAGAAGCGCGCCCAGTACGAGCGTGCCTGGGGCACCATCGAGAAGATCAAGGAAGAGGACGGGATCGTCACCGGTACCGTCATCGAGGTCGTCAAGGGTGGTCTCATCCTCGACATCGGCCTCCGTGGCTTCCTGCCGGCCTCCCTGGTCGAGATGCGCCGCGTGCGCGACCTGCAGCCCTACGTGGGCAAGGAGCTCGAGGCCAAGATCATCGAGCTGGACAAGAACCGCAACAACGTGGTCCTGTCCCGCCGTGCCTGGCTGGAGCAGACCCAGAGCGAGGTCCGCCAGACCTTCCTCACCACCCTCCAGAAGGGCCAGGTGCGCTCCGGCGTCGTCTCCTCCATCGTCAACTTCGGTGCCTTCGTGGACCTGGGTGGCGTCGACGGTCTGGTCCACGTCTCCGAGCTGTCCTGGAAGCACATCGACCACCCGTCCGAGGTCGTCGAGGTCGGCCAGGAGGTCACGGTCGAGGTCCTGGACGTCGACATGGACCGCGAGCGCGTGTCCCTGTCGCTCAAGGCGACCCAGGAAGACCCGTGGCAGCAGTTCGCCCGGACCCACCAGATCGGTCAGGTCGTCCCGGGTAAGGTCACCAAGCTCGTGCCGTTCGGTGCGTTCGTCCGCGTGGACGAGGGCATCGAGGGCCTGGTCCACATCTCCGAGCTGGCCGAGCGCCACGTGGAGATCCCGGAGCAGGTCGTCCAGGTCAACGACGAGATCTTCGTCAAGGTCATCGACATCGACCTGGAGCGTCGCCGGATCTCGCTGTCGCTGAAGCAGGCCAACGAGTCCTTCGGCGCCGACCCGACGGCGGTCGAGTTCGACCCGACCCTGTACGGCATGGCCGCGTCGTACGACGACCAGGGCAACTACATCTACCCCGAGGGCTTCGACCCCGAGACCAACGACTGGCTGCCGGGCTACGAGGCCCAGCGCGAGGCGTGGGAGACCCAGTACGCCGAGGCGCAGCAGCGCTTCGAGCAGCACCAGGCCCAGGTCATCAAGTCCCGCGAGGCCGACGAGCAGGCTGCGGCCGAGGGCGCGGCGGCCCCGGCGGCCGGCGGCAACGCCGGTGGCGGCAACGTCTCCGGTGGCTCGTACTCCTCGGAGTCGACGGACAACTCCGGCGCCCTGGCGTCGGACGAGGCCCTGGCCGCGCTGCGCGAGAAGCTGGCCGGCGGCCAGAGCTGAACGCGTCAGCCGGTAGGCGCTGACCGGGTTTCCGGCAGCGGCCGGTAGGACATGGAAGGCCCGCTCCCTTTGGGGGCGGGCCTTCTTCGTGTTCGGAGGATGGGGGTACGGGGTGGTCGGGGGTGATGTTCGCAGTTTGGGGGGCGGTTTATCCGATCGGGACGCCCGGAGTGGCGATTCCGCGTCCGCCGGTGACCTTGTTGTCGGCGGTGATCGTTACCGGGCAGTCGGCCGCCTGGTAGTTGGTGATGTGGAAGCCGTAGCGGTCGGGGCCGGTCGCGCCGCTGAGGTCGGACCGGTTGTTGCGGAAGACCGTGCCGCAGCCCCAGCCCGGCTGCTGGCTGTGCGTCTCGTACCCGTTGTTGCGCGTGTGCTTGCCGGTGTTGTCCTCCACCAGGACCTTGTTGCCCTTGATGTCGGCCCATGAGTCGTCGTAGTGCGCCCCGGTCAGCCCACTGCCGTCGAACGTGTTGCCGATGATCTTCGCGCCGGTCGTGCCCTCCTTGATGTCGATGTTCTCGCCGCCGACGCCGGGCCCGATCGTGTTGTGCAGGATCTGTACGTTGTCGCTCTTGTCCCCGGTGCCGCCCGCGCTGCCCACGTACACCCCCTCGCCCATGCCCCGGCCGTCCCGCCCCGTGTCGTAGATCTTCGAGTCCTTGAGGACGCCGTCCCTGCTGGACTTACGGAAGTGCACGCCCTCCATGTCCAGCCCGTGCACGGTGACCGAGTCGAGAACGACGCCCCGCGCCGCGTCCGCCACGATGCCCTTCTGGCCGCCGGTGACGGTGATGCCCCGGACCGTCCAGTACGAGGCGCCGTCCAGGTGCAGCCCGTAGCCGCCGTCCGCACTCAGGACAGCCTTGGCGGAGCCGGTGAGGGTGATCCGCGAGGAGGCGCCGGCCGCGGTGGCGGCCCGGAAGTTGCCCTTGTACGTACCGTCCGCGAGCCGGATGGTGTCGCCCGCCTTGGCCTCTGACAGCGCGGTCTTGAGCTGGGCCGGGGTGGAGACGTCGATGGTGCGGGTGGGGGCTGGGGTGCTGACGGGGGCGCTTCCGTGAGCCGTGGGGGAGGTGGCCAGCAGGGCGCCGACGGCCAGTAGGGCTGCGGTGATCAGTGGCTTAGGGGGTCGCTTTCGCATCTGTGTGCCTTCCTGTACGTGAACGGAGGTCGTCATCGTGAACAGGGAACGGGGGTGAAGGTAGCACTTATCGATGATTGGTCAACCTCCTGGGTGGGGTGGGGGGTTGGGGATTTGTGGTGACGGAGTGGGGTGCCGCCGGGGCTGTGTTCGCCGCGGCGTATGGGCTGGGCAAGGCCGGATACGAGTGCGCCGTGCTGGAGGCGGCGGACCGGGCCGGCGGATGCGACCTGACCGTCCGGGGTGGTGACGGCCACTACATGGACACCGGCCCGCCCGCATCCCGCAGTGGATGATCACACTCGGCTGCTGCGAACTCGGCGTACCGCTGGCGCGTTCAGCAACGTGAACGCGAGCGCGTATGGCCACACCTGGGTGCGGCTTCCGGCGGCGGCTTGGTCCGCTCGGCGCGGACTACTGCATCGCCGCCCTACTGCCTCGCCCGCGTCCCGCACAACCCGGGCGTCATGTGGTACCCGTCGTATGCCTTCCACGCGGAGCGCGGCGTCGTCCTCGGCTGCTGCAACTCGGGCAGAGCACCGTCGCGTACGGGAAGCTGTTGCTCTGCCGCGCTGGGGCCGGATGCCGCGCGTCGAAGCCGCCGCCCGGCACAGCGTGGAGCGCGGCCGCACACCGCCCGCTACGCCGCCGCACTCAACAGACCCGTCGGCCACGTCCACTTCGCGTGCAGAAGAGGGCGCTGCCGTGGGGGCATGATCGGCGGTGGGAATGCCGACGGCACGTAGGACGTTCTGGGGGACGAACATCGAGGAGGAGCGGACACTGTGTTGGATCCCCAGGGTTTGTACGAATGGGAGCCGAGCGGGCTCGCGGCAGTGGAGGCGATCACCGCGCGGGACTCCGCCGGGCTGGTGCTGCTGTACCACTTCGACGGCTACATCGATGCAGGTGAGACCGGTGACCAGATCGTGGACCGGCTGCTGGGCGGCCTCTCGCACCGGGTCGTCGCCCGCTTCGACCACGACCGGCTCGTCGACTACCGTGCCCGCAGGCCGCTGCTCACCTTCCAGCGCCACCGCTGGACCGCGTACGAGACCCCGAGCATCGAGCTGCGGCTCGTCGAGGACGCCACCGGCGCGCCGTTCCTGCTGCTCTCCGGCCCGGAGCCGGACGTGGAGTGGGAGCGCTTCGCGGCCGCGGTACGGCAGATGGTCGAGCGGCTCGGCGTACGGCTCGCGGTGAACTTCCACGGCATCCCGATGGGCGTCCCCCACACCCGCCCCGTGGGCATCACGCCGCACGGCAACCGCACCGACCTCATGCCCGGTCACGCCAGCGTCTTCGACGAGGCCCAGGTACCCGGCAGCGCTGAGGCGCTGATCGAGTTCCGGCTCGCGGAGGCCGGCCACGACGTACTGGGCGTCGCCGCGCACGTACCGCACTACGTGGCCCGGTCCCCGTACCCGGACGCCGCGCTGACCGCCCTGGAGGCGGTCACCGCTGCCACCGGCCTGGTGCTCCCGACTGCGGCGCACGCGCTGCGCACGGAAGCGCTGCGGACCCAGGAGGAGATCGAACGGCAGATCTCCGAGGGCGACGAGGAACTGGTCGCGCTGGTCAGCGGCCTTGAGCACCAGTACGACGCCGTGGCGGGCGCGGAGAGCCGCGGGAATCTGGTGGCCGAGCCGATGGAGCTGCCGTCGGCCGAGGAGATCGGACGGGAACTGGAGCGGTTCTTGGCGGAGAGGGAGGGCGAAGGGGGAGGGGCCTGAGGGGTTCGAAGGGGTCTGAGGGCCCCGATGGCCCTGAGGGGTGGGGCCCCGAGTCGGAGAACGGGGCGTCCGGCTTCCCTTCCGCCACCTCCTCCGATGTAGCGTGTGCCGCATGGTGAAGGTGGGGCTTACGGGTGGTATCGGCGCGGGCAAGAGCGAGGTGTCGCGGCTGCTCGCCTCGTACGGCGCGGTGATCGTGGACGCCGACAAGATCGCACGCGAGGTGGTCGAGCCGGGTACGCCCGGACTCGCCGCGGTGATCGAGGAGTTCGGCCCGGAGGTGCTGTCCGCGGACGGCACGCTCGACCGGCCCAAACTGGGCGCGATCGTCTTCAACGATCCGGAGAAACTGCGGGCCCTGAACGCGATCGTGCACCCGCTGGTGGGCGCGCGGTCGGCCGAACTGGAAGCTGCGGCGGGCCCGGGCGCGGTGGTCGTCCACGACGTACCCCTGCTCACGGAGAACGGCCTCGCCCCTCTGTACGACCTGGTCATCGTCGTCGACGCCCAGCCCCGCACCCAGCTCGACCGGCTGGTACGTCTGCGTGGCATGACCGAGGACGAGGCGAAGGCCCGCATGGAAGCCCAGGCAACCCGCGAACAGCGCCTGGCGATCGCAGATCTGATCATCGACAACGACGGCCCGCTGGAGGCTCTGGAGCCCCGGGTGCGCGAGGTGTGGGAGAGGGTGCGGGGGTGGGAGGGGGCCTGAGCGGGGTGTAGGGGGCTGGTTGCGGCAGGGGTTCGGGGCTGGGCGGATGCCGTACCTGCTGCGGCTACAGCTTCCGCCGCGGCGGGAAGCGGAGCATCGCGCATGGACAGCGCAGCTATCCTCGCCGCCATGAACCGACCTGATCTTGCCTCCGTCCCGCCCTCTCCTGCTCCGTCGGATCTTTCGCCCTCCGCCGGCTCCTTCGCCGTCCACATCCCCGGCGTGCCTGACGCGGAACTGGAGCCCGAGCCGCTGGACCCCGCCCAGATCATCTCCGGCGACACGGTGGTGACCGGCAAGGTCCTGTGGGAGTTCCCGGACGGCAAGCAGATACGGGGAATCTGGCAGATCACCCCGGGCGTCGTCACCGACACCGAGGCGAACGAACTGTTCGTGGTCGTCAGCGGCCGGGCAACGATCGAGGTCGAGGACGGTCCGGTCCTGGAAGTGGGCCCGGGCGACGCCTGCATACTGCGCGAAGGCGACCGTACGCGCTGGACTGTGCACGAAACGTTGCGAAAGACTTACCACATCAGCCTGTAAGTGCACTTAGCGACGCAGCAGCCCAAACCGCGTCCCACTACTGCCTGACCGGTGAGCCCCACCCTCGACAAACCCAATCGGGTCCCCACGCCATGATTGCGGGCTGACCCGAGTGGGGAATGCGACGAAGGACGCACTTGTTGTGCCGCACGTAACGCCCGCACAACGGGCGGCGCATGCGCTTACCCGCATCGAGCCGGAGAGCGCCGTGAGACTACTGGTGGTCCGTAATACGGAAGAGGAGACGGCCGTGGCCGAACGCAGCCCCGAGACGAACGTCATCAACTTCCGGGCCGCCGAGCAGTTGCTGGAGGCCCGCGACCCACGTGGCGCCGTACAACTCCTGGACCCGGTCATCGCGGCCCACCCGGAGAACACCGCGGCCCGCCTGCTGCGCGCCCGCGCCTTCTTCCTCGCCGCCCAACTCCGCCCGGCCGAACTGGAATTCCAGATCGTCCTGGAACGCGAACCGGACAACGCCTTCGCCCACTTCGCCCTGGCCCGCACCCTCCAACGCGCCAACCGCCCCGACGAGGCCCAACGCCACTTCCGCCTCGCCGCGGCTCTGGACCCCCGCCCGGATTTCGTAGAGGCCGCCCGCTTCGAGCCCCCTTCGGCCCCCGAAGAGCCGTAGGCCGGCAGCCAAGCCATCGACCGCATCTTGCGTGCGGTTGGTGGCTTGGGGCGGGTGGGGGAGGGGAGAAGCAGGCGACGGGTAGGCCGGGCAGGCAGTGGTGCAGGCGGCTTGCGTAGGGCACACCCACCCGGGGTAGCGCAGCTCAGCCCCGCCCAGCCCAGTCGCCGAACAACTCAACCCGGCCCGTCAGGCTCAGCCCGCTCCCACCTCCCCGGCTGGCCTCGCCCCAGCCGCCTACCGTCCGAAGGGGTGGGCGCCCCCGCTCGCCGTAGGTACCAGCAACCCCGCTCGGCCCAGCCCCACCAGCTTCACCAGCGGTCGCCCCCTCCGTAATCAGGTCACCTTCCTTCCCCGTACTCCCTCCTCCACCTGCCCCAGCTGTCCCTCACCCCGGCCCCCGGCGCTCACCGCCCCCGCCACGGCCATCCGGCCCTCCGTCGCCCGGCTCCCCACCACTCGGACCCCCGCCACCCCACCCCAGGTCGGCCGACCGGTGGCGCGGCGCCCCTCGCCGCGGGTCATGGACGGGTTCGTACGGTGGCACGTCCTTGCCCGGCTGGTAGTGCGCGCCTTGGTGGATATGTCGTACGACGATCGTCAGGTCTATGGCGGCGAGCACCGCCACCACAGCGCAGGCCGCCGCCCACCCAGGCCGACCGGCCACCGAGAAGGCGACCGTGCCCGCCGCGGCCCAGACCATCCCCCACAACGCCAGCCCACGGCGCATCTTCAGCGGGCTGCGCGCCTGAAGAGGCTCACTACCGGTACGCATCACCACTCACCACACCTCGCTCACCGCCACGCGCTTGCGTGACGCCGAGGCTCATTGCCGTGTTTCTCCTGACTCGCGCGCCGACCATGGCTGTAGACAGACCATCCGCCGCGCACTCCCCAGCTCCTGCCTGGACTTCCAGGACCGTCCACTCACCCCTTACCTCGTCGCATTCGCTGCTCTGTCCCGGCCGCACACATCGCACCGCAGGGCACGGCATGCCCGGCCCGGCCTTGAGCGAAGACCACTCGCCCAGCCCGCTGACCTCCCACCTCGTCCGATTCGCGTTCCTCCTTCCCAGGGTCCTCCCGATCCAGCAGATGCGCGCCACCTGTTCCGGTAAGCGCCGTGCCACGCGAAACGCCACGGATTCCGCCGCCTGGCTTCGCCCGGGAACGACGCCACCTACGGTGATCCCCGAGGCAGCCCCGGTCGTGGATCACCGGCAGGGTGGCTGTTGATCCAGTTCAGGCCGCCGATGTCGAGCAGAGTTCGGGCCCGTGTGACAGCCACGTACGCCAGGCGCGCCTCCGCGAGATCGATGGGCCCGGGGACGGGTTCTCCGTCCGCGTCCTGTTCGTCGAGGTCGTCCGGAGCGGTGAAGTCGTCCGCGATCCGGACCGCCGGCCACTCCCGCCCCTTCGCGCGGTGGGTCGTCGAGACCGTGACCTCGGCCGAGTCCTCCGGAACCAGTCTGTCCAGGGCTTGCAGCACGGCCTGCGTGCCGTGTTCGTCGACCAGCTCGACCAGCGGCTGGAGATTCGGCCGGACGGGTCGTACTCCGCGTACTCCCGCAGCTCCTCCCAGGACTCGAAGAGCATGAGCTCGGGATGTGACGGCCGGCGTCCCGATCTCAGGTCGTGCGCGGACTGCGCCAGCGCGGCCAGGGTGCCGCCGCCACCTGCCAAGGCGACCCGGCGGCCCTGTTCGAGCTGCCGTATCACTTCCACCATCGCGCCGACGTTGGTCCGGCACAGGACCGCGTCCGGTCTCGCGGTCTTCGCCAGCTCCGTGGGCAGCGACGGCGAACCGATGAGCCGGATCGGCGCGTCGACGATGGCCAGCCAGCGGTTGGCCTCCTCGGCCAGCGCGGGGCCGAAGCGGAACGACCGCGACAGGGTCAGCTGTCTGCCGTCGAAGGTGCTCATCACGTCGCGCGCTCCGCGCCAGCCGTAGATGGCCTGCGCGGAATCCCCGACCAGGACCAGCTGGGCGTGGCCGCGCTGGGCGGTGAAGACCTGCTCGACCACGGGGTTGGTGTCCTGCGCCTCGTCCAGCAGAAGGAAGTCCGCCGCGATCTTCGGCTCGCTCAGTGCCCACATCTTCAGGTAGTGGTCGTGCTCGAATCGGACGGTGCCCCGCTCGGGGTGCTGGAGGTCCCCCCACGCCTTGCGGGCGAAGGGGAGGACGATCTCCGACAACTGCGCGTGCGTCGCGTCGGCCTCGACGCCACGCAGCCTGGGCACATGCTGAGCCGTGAGCTCGGCATCGGCGGACTGGCAGAACTGGGTCACCGTACGCAGCGCCGAGTAGGACAGGGCCTTGTTGAACGCGATATAGCGGCCTTGCCGGCACGGTGGCCGTCCACGCGGTGGCGTGCAGCGGGCGAGCATGGCGAGCGTCGTGGTCTTGCCCGTGCCCGCTCCGGCCTGGATCGCGAGGTGATCGCCGGTTCGGAAGGCGTCCGCGGCGGCGGTCTGCTCGGCTGTCGGCTGGGTCATGATTCACTCCTCGCATCGTGGCGCTTTCGTCACCGTGCGTGACGACTGGTTCGACGGTAGCCCATCGCGAGCTCGCCGTGGGATTTCTTTCGCGGCCTGTGGATAACTTCGGCCGGACCGTCGCCGACGACGGCGTTGTCAGTGCCGTCTGCTTCCATCGATCTCACGCGGCCGAAGCGATCGTGGCCTGGTGTTCCGTGCCGAAGGCGCGGGTCCGGCTCCGGTGCGTCACCGTCACCGGTGTGCAGCGGAAGGGAGGGGAGCGGCGTGGACGACCGTAAACTCGCAGGTCGGGGTGGCGGGCAAGCGGGGCATGGGCGCTGGACGGCAGCGGCCGGGGCCGGACAGGCGAGAAGGGACCGCAGGGCGCGGGAGGCGCAAGGGGCGCCGGGAAAGGACAGCGGCATGGCGGAGAGCGGGGAGACGGTGAGGCGGTCGACGCCCGAGCTCGGCCTGCCCGCTGCTACGAGTGCTTCGGCCCGGGCCCGCGATGGGCGGGGGACGAGGGGGGAGCGGAGCCCTGTATCCGTCAGCTGCGCTGTGGTCTTCCTGCCCGCCGAGCCGCCCCGAGCCGGCCGGTTCGCCTTCTGGCGCCCGGACGGCGGCCCTCTCCCGGACCTTTCCGTAGCTGTACGTGACAACAGCGGGGCTCCGAGCGGCCCAGGGGCGGCAGAGCCAGGGCCCGCCAGTACGGCGGCAGAGACCATCGAGCTGGCGGTTGCGCGTCGGCACGGCAACGGCGCCCGCCGTCGAACGGTCCCTGCCATGGCACTGCCCATCGCCGCGGCCGTACCACTGCTGGCCCGCGCCCGGCACGATCCGGCCGCTCACCCCGCCGCGGCCTGCTGGGGCGCGGCGGTCCTGCACGCCCTGAACCTGGCCGCGCGCGGTCGGCTCCTGCCCGGGCTGACCGCCCAGGACACCGACGCCTGGCGCGCCGGACCGCTGGATCCCGAGGACATGGCGCACCTCCGGGCCGTTGCCGCCGCCATGCCGCCCGAGGCGTACGCCGTCCCGCTTCCCGACAGTCGCCCGTTGCAGGTCCACGATCCGGTGCAGCTCGTGCGCGCCCTCGTGGACGCGGTGACGGACGCCCTGCCCCGTACACCGGCGGCAGCTCACATGGTCGGTGCGCCGTTCGCGTCGATGGCGCCGCAGTACCTGCCCGGCGCGCGCGACTGGGCTGCCGAAGTGGCGGCGGGGGTGGACGCCGGTGTGCGTCTGTCCCTGCGGCTCGACCTGGCTGCCCACGGGCTCTTCGACACGCGGGACGAGCCCCGGCCTGGTCGGGACGATGCCGCTGATACGCCCACCGATACCGGTGCGACACCGGCCCATGCCGCAGCTGAAGAGCGCAGTGCCGCGGCCGCCATCCTTCAGGTACACAGTCTCACCGACCCCACGCTTGTCACCGACGCCGGACAGCTGTGGGAGGGAGAGGGGCCCGACCACTTCGGACCCCGCGCCCGGGTCGACACCCTGCTCGCGCTGCGCCGGGCGGCCCGCGTCTGGCCTCCGCTGGCCCGCTTCCTGGAGCGGACGGTTCCCGACGTCCTCCCCTTGGCAGAGGAGGAGCTGTACGAACTGCTGGGTGACGCGGCGCCCCGCCTGGCCGCCGCCGGCGTCGCCGTGCACTGGCCGAAGGAACTGGCCCGCGGGCTGACCGCGGCCGCCGTCATCCGCCCGGCCCCCGGCACCGCGGCCGACGGGTTCGGCTTCTTCGACACTGAGAAACTGCTCCAGTTCCGCTGGCAGGTCGCCCTCGACGGCCTGCCGCTCTCCGAGGCGGAAATGGACGCCCTGGCGGAGGCCCACCGGCCCGTGGTGCGGCTGCGTGACCAGTGGGTGCTGGTCGATCCGGCGCTCGTCCGCAAGGCCCGCAAGCGCGAACTGGGCTACCTGGACCCGGTCGACGCCCTCGCCGTGACGCTGAACGGCACGACCGAGGTGGACGGTGAAGAGGTCGAGGTGGTGCCCGTGGGTGCGCTCGCCGCACTGCGCTCCCGCCTGACCCAGGACGCGCCGGTTCCGCCGCAGCCCACCGGTCTGCGTGCGACCCTGCGCGACTACCAGCTCCGCGGACTGGCCTGGCTGGACCGGATGACGTCCCTCGGGCTCGGCGGCTGCCTCGCCGACGACATGGGCCTCGGCAAGACGATCACGGTCATCGCCCTCCACCTGCACCAACGCCCCACCGCTCCCGTCCTCGTGGTCTGCCCGGCCTCCCTCCTCGGCAACTGGCAGCGCGAGATCGAACGCTTCGCGCCCGGCGTCCCCGTACGCCGCTTCCACGGCACCGGCCGCAGCCTCGAAGACGTCGACGGCGGTTTCGTCCTGACCACGTACGGCACGATGCGGTCGAGCGCCGCCGCACTCGCCGCCCGCACCTGGGCGTGGGTCGTCGCGGACGAGGCGCAGCACGTGAAGAACCCCAAGTCCTCCACCGGCAAGGCATTGCGCGGCATCAAGACCCCGGCCCGTATCGCCCTCACCGGAACGCCCGTCGAGAACAACCTGTCCGAGCTGTGGGCCCTCCTCGACTGGACCACTCCCGGCCTGCTCGGCTCCCTGAAGACCTTCCGCGCCCTGTACGCGCGCGAGGTCGAGGGCGGCGAGGACCCGGAGGCGGCCGAGCGCCTCGCCCGACTGGTCCGCCCGTTCATCCTGCGCCGCAAGAAGTCCGACCCCGGCATCGCCCCCGAGCTGCCGCCCAAGACCGAAACGGACCACCCGGTGGCCCTGGGCCGCGAGCAGGCCGCGCTCTACGAGGCCGTCGTCCGCGAAACGCTGGCCCGGATCGAAGCGGCCGAGGGCATCGCCCGGCGCGGCCTGGTCATGAAGCTGCTGACGGCCCTCAAACAGATCTGCAACCACCCCGCGCAGTACCTGAAAGAAGCCGCGCCCGGGCTGGCGGCCCGCTCCGGCAAGCTCGAACTCCTCGACGAACTGCTCGACACGATCCTCGCCGAGGGCGGCGCGACACTGATCTTCACGCAGTACGTGGAAATGGCGCGGCTCCTCGAAAGACACCTCACCGCACGCGGCATCGGCAACCAGCTCCTGCACGGCGGTACGCCCGTGAGGCAGCGCGAGGAGATGGTCGACCGCTTCCAGTCCGGCCGCACCCCGGTCTTCCTGCTCTCCCTGAAGGCCGCCGGCACCGGACTCAACCTCACCCGGGCCGCTCACGTGATCCACTACGACCGGTGGTGGAACCCGGCCGTCGAGGAACAGGCCACCGACCGGGCGTACCGCATCGGCCAGACCCAGCCCGTCCAGGTCCACCGGCTCATCGCCGAGGGCACGGTCGAGGACAACATCGCCGAACTGCTCACCGCCAAGCGAGCCCTGGCGGACGCTGTCCTGACCGGCGGCGAGACCGCGCTCACCGAACTGACCGATGCCCAGCTCGCCGATCTCGTCTCCCTGAGGAGGGCCGCATGAGCCGCCGCCCCCGCCCCCTGCCAGGAGACGACGCCGACCGCTTCGGCCGCGGCCCGGGCACGCCCCCAGCGGCCCGTCCGGGCCGCGGAGCCGCCCCGGGCCGCATGGACCGTTCCGACCGCTCGCGTACGTTCCCGCCGCTGCCGCAGCGTTCCGGCGCCCGAGGGCTGTTCGCCGAGTCGTGGTGGGGCAGCGCCTGGCTGGACGCCCTGGAGGCCACGGCTCTGGACAGCGCCCGCCTCGCCCGAGGCCGTACGTACGCCCGCGACGGCAACGTCGACACGATCAACATCACCCCCGGGCGCATCGCCGCCACCGTCCGGGGCAGCCGGCCGCGCCCGTACAACGTGGTGATCCGTCTCCAGGAGCTCTCCTCCGGTGAGTGGACCGACCTGCTGGACGCCATCGCCGCCGACCCGGCCCAGCTCACCGCGCTGTTGGCCAAGGAACTGCCGCGAACCGTCGCCGAATCGGGCGTACGCCTGCTGCCCGGCCCGGGCGACCTCGTACCGCGCTGCTCCTGCCCCGACCACGGCCACCCCTGCAAGCACGCCGCCGCCGTCTGCTTCCAGGTGGCGCGGCTGCTGGACGCCGACCCGTTCGTGCTCCTCCTCATGCGGGGCCGCGGTGAACGCGAACTCCTCGACGAACTGTCACGCCGGAACGCGACCCTCACGGCGCGCGAATCCCGCAGCGCTCAGCTCGCGCCACCGGAGGCAGCTCCCGGGCCGCTGTCGGGTGCGCGCGCCGACGCCCGCGCGGCAGCCGCCGCAGCGATCAAGGCGAACCGAGGCGCAAGGGAAAGATCGCAGGTCAGGCCCCGAGCGGAAGTGCGTACGGACGCAGAGCACCGCGCAGCCTCAGCGCCGGTGGAACCGGCTTCGGGGACGCACTCGCCGCGCGGTGTGCTCGCCCGTGACGCTCTGGCCGACCGGCTGCTGCCGCCCCTCCCGCCACCCATGCCCCTTCCGCCGCACCCCGGACAGGCCCATGCCTTCCCGGATGCCGACGGTCTCCCGCTGGACGCGGACGCCCTCGAATTCCTGGCCACCGACGCCACGGCCCGCGCCCACGCCTACCTGAGCGCCCTCCACACCGACATCACTACACCGTCCGCCGCCTCTCCGGCCTACGGACCGACCCCCGCGGCCCGGCCGGACAAGCCCCCGACGTCCGGCATATCGCCCTTCCCCGACCTCACGCCCTGGCAGGACGGCATCCGGCTCGCCGCCACGGCCCATCCCACCGCCGGCCTGACCGCTACCACCCGCGCCCTTTACCGCGACCTCGCCGCTGCCACCGGCCGCAGCGTGACGGACGTGGCGCGTGCCGTCGCCGCCTGGCGCCAGGGCGGCCTCGAAGGACTGACCCTCCTCGACACCATCTGGAACCCGCCCGCCGGCGACTTCGACCGCGCCCGCAGCGCCCTGACAGCCGCCGACCTGCCCGCCCTCCGCCCCCGCCACAACCACCTCACCGACCCCGCCCGTGGCATCCAGCTCCGCTTCGGCCACGACAACCGCTGGTATCCGTACGAATCCGACCCCGGCGCCGAGGACTGGTGGCCCACCGGCCGCGCGGACCCCGACCCCGTAGGGGCCCTCACCGCGCTGCTCGGCCGGTGACCTAACCTCGTTGGCCGTGGAAGGTCTCGACACACTCACCCGCTCCCTCGCACAGCGCACCCCCGAAGAGCTGGCCGCCCTGCTGGCCCGCCATGCGGAAGCGCTGTCCCGCAGGCCCGCGCCCACCCGGCTTCGCGAACTGGCCACCGCCCTGTGGTCGTACGAAACCCTCCACCACACCGTCCTCCACCTCGACCACCCCCGCCTCCAGCTCCTCGCCGCCACCGCCCGCGTAAGCCAGGACCTGGCCCGACGTGCCGCCCCTGTGCCCGCGGTCCCCGCCGCCGGAGCCGACTACCAGTCGCTGATGGCCCACCGGCTGTCGTTCCCGGACCTGGCCGCGGAGCCGGTTCCGGCGGAAGAGGCGTACCGAGCCCTGGGCGCCGCCGGCCCTGGTCCCGCCCGCGAAGCGGTGACCGCCGCACTGGAACTGCTCTACGAGGACGGGCTCGCCGCCCCCACCGAAGACGGCGCGATCGTGGTCCCGCCCCGCATCCCGCAGCTCCTGGCCGCCCACGACCTGGGCGTCTTCGCCCCCACCGCCCCGAGACTGCCCGCCCCCGAGGCCGCCTCGCGAGAGACCGGCGCCGCCATGGCCTCCGTCCAGGGCGAATCCCAGGCCGCCGCCTCCACCCTCGCCGCGACCCTCGACCGTCTGCTCGCCTCGCTCGCCAGTCAGCCCGCGGCCCTGCGCAAGACAGGAGGGCTGGCCCTGCGTGAGATCAAACGCCTGGCCAAGGCAGCCGGTACGACCGAGGCCCGCACCCGTCTCCTGCTCGACCTCGTACTCGCCGCCGACCTCATCGCCCTGACTCGTACCCCTGCGGGCATCACGGCCGCGCCTACCGGTGCGTACGACGACTGGCTGGCGCAGACCCCCGGTGAGCGGCTCGTTCCGGTTCTGACCGCTTGGGCGACTCTTTGGTCCATTCCGACGTACACCCCCTTCGGGGAGACGCCCACGGCGCTGGTGCGCGGTGAAGACCGGCACGCGCCCGCACTGCGCCACGCCCTCCTCAAAGCGCTGTCCACCGCACCGGCCGACGCAGCGGGGCACCTGCCCGACCTGCCCGTTCTCCTCGACGCCGCGGCCTGGCACCGCCCGCTGGCCGTAAGCGGCGAACCGCTGGCCGAGGACCGCGCCACCCACATCCTCGACGAGGCCGCTTTCCTCGCTCTCACCGCACACGGAGCCCTGACCCCACTCGGCCACGCCCTCCTCGCGGCGTCCCCCACAGACCCCGCCCCTCTCAGCGACGCCCTTCGTGACCTGCTGCCGCAGCCTCTCCAGCAGGCCCACTTCCAGGCGGACTTGACCGCTGTCGTTCCGGGGCCTCCGTCCGCGGCCCTCGCCGACCTGCTGACCTCGGCCGCCGACCGGGAATCCGAAGGCCACGCCGTGACCTGGCGGTTCACCCCCGCTTCCGTACGCAGAGCCCTCGACTCCGGCCGTGATGCCACGGACCTCCTCGACGCCCTTACCGAGGCGTCGGCCACCGGCCCCCTGCCGCAACCCCTGACCTACCTCGTCCAGGACGCCGCCCGCGCCCATGGCCGGATGCGTGTGCTGCCCACCGGCTGCTGTATCCGCTCCGACGACGAAGCGCTGGTCCGCGAACTCGCCGCCCACCGAGCCCTCCAGGCCCTCGGCCTGCGCGCCATCGCCCCCACCGTCCTCATCAGCGCCCAGCCGCCCGCGGCGACCCTCGAAGCGCTGCGCGACGCCGGTTACGCCCCCGCGCTCGAATTCGAATCCGGCACGGCATCCGTCGAACGCGTTCCCCGCCACCGCGCGGCCCGCACCGGATCCGCCCCGTCCGACCAGGTCAACAAGCCCCTCGCGCTGGCCCGGCGACTCCTGAACGCCTGACCGGCGGTGCGGGAGCCGCCGATTGTCAGTGGGGTCAAGTAGCGTGGTTGAGCAGGAAGTCGAAGAGGGGAAGAAGCGGAGAAAGAGGGAGCGGCGGGCGCAGTGCGGACGCGTCCGGTGCGGGGCTGATGAGGAGCCCGGGAGGACCGACAGGGCGGTGACCTTCACCACCACTCGACCACGGCCCGGCCTGGGCAAGAAGAGGAACTTCTCCTTACCGTCTTACCGTGGCAACGGACGCACGACCGTACGACTCGTACGGCTGAACAAGGGGGGCCGATGGACGCGGAGTTGACAGCGCTCGCGACGGCGGGGGCGACGGCGCTGGTGCAGCAGATGGTGACGGAGGGGTGGACGCAGGCCCGGCAGCGGGTGGCGGCGTTCTTCTCGCGGCGCCGGGACGGCGGCGAGGAAGAAGCGCTCGAAGGGGAGCTGGAGGTGTCGCGCACGGAGCTGCTGGCGGCACAGCGCGGCGGTGACGAGGCAGGCGAGGCCGATGTACAGGCCGAATGGCGGGTACGGCTGCGACGCGCGTTGCGGGACGACCCGGCCGCGGCCGAGGAACTGCGCCGGCTGCTGGCGGAGCTGAGCCCCGACACGGAACCCGGGATAACGGTTCGGGACGTGCACAACACCATGACCGGCGGGGCGCACCACGGGACGGTCATCCAGGCGGGCGTGATCGCCAGGGTCGACCAGAGCGGCGGAGGAAGCACGCGAGGGCCCGCTCGTGGCTGACACGGGGCCCGGCGGGCCCCGGCCATCCGCCACACCCGAACCGGCCGCGCTCGGCTCCACGACGGACGACCGGGCAGCCACCACTACGCGCAACCACATCAGCGGAACGGTCTATGGAGCCGCCGTACAGGCCCAGAGCATCGGCACGCTGACCATCCACGAGCCCGCGCCGGCCATCGTGCCGGGCGCCTTGGTGCCCTGCACGCTTCCTCCGGTCACCCGCCACTTCATCGACCGCGAGGCCGTGCTGGCCGAGGTGGTGCGGTTACTTGACCAGGCGCTCCCCGCCGACGGCGCCGAAAGCATGGGGAACGGCGGAGCGCCCCTCGTGGTCATCCTCTGGGGCCCGGGCGGTGTGGGCAAGACGGCCACCGCACTACGCCTGGCCGCCGCGCTGCGGGGACGCTTCGAAGAGGGCCAGTTGTACGCGAACCTGCGTGGTGCTGCCGCGGCCACGGCGGTCACGCCGTCCGACGTGCTGCTGCGCTTCCTGCGCGACCTCGGCGTGCACCCGGCATACGTACCGACGGAGCCGGACGCTCAGGAAAGCCTGTTCCGCACGGTGACGGTGGAACGGCGTCTCCTCGCCGTGCTGGACGACGCCCACTCGGTCGCGCAGGTACGGCCGTTGCTGGCCGCCTCCCCGGCCTCGCTGACCATCGTGACCAGCCGTACGGATCTGGGCCGCCTGGTCGTCGAGTACGGCGCGCACACCATACGGATCGGCCCGCTCGGCACCCCCGACGCGGTCGGGCTCCTCGCTCGCCTGGGCGGCACGGGCCCTGGAGTCGAAGCGGTCGCGCAGCGGTGCGGCGGGATGCCGCTCGCACTGTGCGCGATCGGGGCGCGCGCCGCCGCGACACAACAGCCGGACTGGGAGCTGCTGGAGCGCGAAATGGCCATGAGCGGAGGGACCGACGGGCCGTACGGGGACGAGCGGCCGTACGCGCATGACGGGACCGGCGATCAGGAGACGCCACCCGGCGAGGCGGGCGAGCCGATGCGCGGCGCCATGGACGTCTCGTACGGGAACCTGTCGGAGGCTGCGGCCAAGGTGTTCCGGCTGTCGGGTCTGAGGCCGTGGCGGCATCTGACACCGGGAGCCGCCGCAGCCGCGGCCGGCGTGTCCGAGGGGGAAGCGAGCGCTCTTCTCGCCGAGCTGGCTGACGCGCGGCTGGTGGAGGCTGTGTCCGAGGCATCCATGGCACCCGAGGCAGAGGCGGCAGCGAAGGCGCGAGAAAGCGAACCGCAGGCCGGGGACGGGGCCGATTCCGGGACGAGAACCGGCACGGAATCCGGGACCGAGGGCGAGACCGGTGCGTCCGACCAGGCGCGATACCGCTTCCATGACCTCTGGCGCCAGTACGCGGAACAGCGCGCACTGGTGGAGGACGGGATAGCGGGGGCGGCATCAGCGGTACGCCGGACACTGCTCTGGTACGTGCGCGCCGCGGCGGCAGCCGACGCCTGTGTGCTGCCCGGCCGCTGGCATCTCGGACCGGCGTACGCGCGGCTGGCGGGACGGCCCGCTGCGTACGAAAACGGCATTAGCGCGCTGGCCTGGCTGCGGGACGAGCGGGAGAACCTCGCGGAAGCGGTACGGGCCGCGGCGGACCACGGGCTCGACGAACTGACATGGCAGCTGTGCGAGGCCATGTGGGGCCTGCACCTGCGGCTCGGCTTCCACCAGCAGTGGGTCGCCACCCACCGGCTCGGTGTGGAGGCCGCGGCGCGCTGCGCGGAGGAGTCCCCTGAGGCCGAAGGGCGGATGCGCGCGCAGCTCGGCTTCGCCTACCTGGGCCTTGCGGAGTATGCGCAGGCGCAGGCTCAGTTCGAGGAAGCTGCTGCCGCCGACCGGCGCGCCGGGCACAGACGTGGCGAGGCCACCGCGGTCGAATCGCTGGGGCTGCTGCATCTGAAGCAGGAGCGATGGACCGACGCCGCCGAGTGCTTCCGGTCGGCTCGCGACCTTGCCCGGCAGGTCGGTGATCCGCGGGCACTGGCCCTGCTGGAACACCACCTCGGGCGGTCGCTCCAAGGCATGGGCCGCCACGAGGAAGCGATAGAACAGCTGCGGCACGCCCTGGAACTGATACGCGCGCTGCCCGATCCGTACAACGAGGCGCGGGTGTTGATGAGCCTCGGGCAGACGCTGATCGCCGCCGGGCGCGCGGAGGAGGCCGACGAGCCACTCGGCCGGGCCGCAACGGTCATGGCCGCCGAAGGCTCGGTCGTCCAGCAGGCGGACCTGGCGGAGCTGCGCGCCGAGCGGGCCCACCAGGCCGGGGACACGGAGGCGGAGATCCGTTTCCTGAGGGCGGCGTTGACCCTCCACGAGAGGACGGGAGCGCCCAGAACCGGAGCCGTACGGGCCCGACTGGAGCGGTTGGAGCAGTAGGAGCGGAAAAGAAGACAGCAGCCGGGGACGGAACCGGCCGTGAGGCAGCTGGCACGGCCGGCCTTGAGAGGGGGAGTGGTTACGGAGGGCTTCAGTCGGGAGGAGTGATCGTCACCCGGAGGTGGTGGGTGGCGTCGCCCGTCACCACGGTCAAGCCGTCGAGGAGGTCTTCGAAGGGCTTGCCCCGCTCGTACCAGGCGTAGAGGGCCGAGGCGTACACGGCCGGATCGCACCGGTCGCGGCGGCCGTCCGGACCGGACGCCGCGGTGAGGGTGACGAGGCTGCCGTCCGGGACGCGTACGAGACAGGTGTCCGGCGCGGTGACACATGCGGCCATGGCGCAGTGCCGGTGGCGGCGCATCGCTTCCTGCGTCCAGACCGCGGGCTCGGGCTGGGAGTCGTGGAGTACCAGGTCGGCCAGGGGCAGCCGGGTGCTGTCCGGCGCGTCCTCGTGGATGGCGGTGTGGGACGCGACGACCTGGGGAGTGGTCTGGCCGGTGGGAGCGGGTGGGGACGCAGTCGTAGACGGATCCGAGGGCGCGTACGGGCCCGAGCCGACGTCCGCGTAGCGGGTGACGGTTATCTCGGGTGGTGCGGTGGGGCGGCGATCGCGCAGGTGGGTCAGGACTTGGAGGGGAGTGCGAAGGGGCGTGGCCGGCGGCACGGCGGTGGTGGGCTCGCCACCGTGGGCAGGCGCGAGCAGACGTGGCAGATAGGCGGGAGGGCTTGGTTCGGACAGGCCGATGAGGCCGTAGAAGGTGCGCCGGAGCAGGCCGGCCGAGGCGCCGGGGGCGGAGCTGGCCAGGGCGGTGAGCTGGGCGTACCGGTCCGGGTGGTGGCCGGTCAGCAGCTTCTCGAGCTGGGGGAGCAGTGGCTCGTACGGGTGGAGCCGGGGCGCCGTGCGGCCCAGCTCGGCGACGGGTGAGGCCGGGTCCAGGTCCTGGGCCGGGAATGCGCCGAGGAGTACGGGCGTACCGATGGCGGCCGCGTAGTACGTCACGCTGCCGTGGTCGCCGATGACGGCGTCGGCGGCGGCCAGGACCTGCCGCCAGGGGCCCAGCGGAGGGACGACGGTCAGCCCGGCGTACTCGGCGTGCCGCAGCCAGGCACGGACCTGGCCGGGGCCGTGCCCGTGCCAGATGTTGGGGTGCAGGACGGCGCAGCGGCGGTAGCCGTCGACGGGCAGTTCTCGGGCAAGGCTGTCCAGGAGCCAGGGGAGGACGTCGTGCGTGTCGCCGAACAGGGAGCGCGGCCCCCAGGTGGAGTTGACGACGATGAGGCGCTGACCGGCGGCGACGCCGAGGGCGCGGCGGAAGTCGTCGCGGTGAGGGAGCGTGGCCAGCAGGCGATCGAAGCACGGGTCACCGGCGAGTACGGCCGTACGGGCAGCGGGCGGGCAGACGCGGCGGAGGCGGGTGAGCTGCTCGGGGTGGGACAGGACGGTCGCCGTGGCAATGGGCTTCCCGTCGCGCAGTAGCCACTCCGGCGAGAGCCCGAAAACCGGCGCCCGCCCAGGCTCCGCCCCCGACCCGGGCCCCCAGCGCCCGGTGTCCGGTGTCCGGTGTCCGGTGTCCGGTGTAGGGAGCCTCTTATTGTAGCCAATGCCGTGTGACAAGATGGCCAACTTCCCCTGAATCAGGTGAAGTTCGCCGCCGTAGCTGGCGCTGATCGCCAGGTCCACCGGCGTCTCGGCAGCCTGCTCCCACGGCAGGACGGGCAGTCCGGCGTTCGCCAGCAGCTCCGGAACGCCGTGCAGGTAGGGCGACGATCCCGTACACGTGGCCAGGCACTGGACGCGCGGGTCGGCGTCGAACAGGGGGAGGACGTCCAGCAGGCGGGTGGCGGAAGTGACGTTGTGGACCACGAACAGGACGCGCGCGGCTCCGGCCCGAGTGGACCACTGCGGCCCTTCCGGACCGACCGGCACCCGCAGCCACCTCTGCCCGTCTGCTATCGCTTCCCCCACGCGTCTCACCCTTCACCCCTGGCTCGACCGGCCACCCTAACCGGTGCGCCGGTCCGGACGTCCCGCCCGGCAGAATGAAGGAGTGCGGCTCGAAGCGATCACCTGGGAACGACTGACCGACGCGCTGGCCGAGCGCATCAGCGCGGCGACGCCGGTGGACGGCGGTCCGTGGCTGCGCGTCGCGGTCGACGGGTCGCCGGCCGCCCGTACCGGGGAGGTCGCCGAGCGGCTCGCGGAAGCGCTGCGGCTGCGCGGCAGGCCCGTACACGTCGTCGCGGCCGACGGCTTCCTGCGCCCGGCCTCTCTGCGCCTGGAGTACGGCAAGGAGGACGCCGACGCGTACTACGACGAGTGGTTCGACCGGCAGGCGCTCTGGCGGGAGGTGTTCACCCCGCTCGACCCGGGTGGCACGGGCCGGGTGCTGCCGGACCTGTGGGACCCCCGTACGGACCGGGCGACGCGCAGCCCGTACACCGAACTGCCGCCGGGCGGCGTGCTGCTGTTGCACGGGCCGCTGCTGTTCGGCCACTGGTTCCCCTTCGACCTGTCGGTCCACCTGAAGCTGTCGTCCGCCGCGCTGGCTCGCCGTACGCCGGAGGGGGAGCGGTGGACGCTGCCCGCATTCGCGCGGTACGAGGACGAGGTGCGGCCGGAGGAGGTCGCCGACATCGTGGTGAAGGCGGATGACTCGAACCGTCCGGCGTGGAGTGGGGGTGGCTGAGAGGGTGGTGCTCCCTTGAGGGAGGCCGCTAAGAAGGGGGCGTCTTCAGGGCGGCTGCGGGTGGTCCCCCTTTGCCGTCAGCCTAGGGCGTGCCACTGACAACTGGGGCGGGGGCTGGGGCTGTTGGCCAGGGCTGGGGCCGGAGTTTGGGGGTGGTTTTGGGCCTTGGGCGGGATCTGGGCCTCGGTTGGGACCTGAGGCTGTGTCTGGGCCTGGGCCTGGGCTTGGGGCTGGAAGTGGTGTTGGGATGCGGAGTGTGGGACGGCGGAAGGGGGCTGTGCGTGGAGGAGATGGATTGGGGTGCCGGTCGGGCTCGGTGGCTGAATCCGCCGCCGGAGGTGTGGTGTGAGGGCGGGGCTGCCGGTGGTGGGTCGATGGTTGTCACGGCAGCTGAGGGGAGCGACTTCTGGCGGCGGACCGGTTATGGCTTCGTCCGGGACACCGGGCATGCGCTGCTGGCGCCGTTTCCCGCGGACTCGGCCGTCGAGGTGTCCTTCGTCGCCGCCTTCGACGAGCTGTACGACCAGGCCGGGGCGATGGTGCGGGTGGACGCGCGCACGTGGATCAAGGCCGGGGTGGAGATGAGCGACGGCGCGCCGCAGGTGGGCGCGGTGGTCACCCGCGAGTGGTCGGACTGGTCGCTGGCGCCCGTACCGGCGTGGGCGGGGCGCGAGGTCACGGTGCGCGTCAGCCGCAGCGGCGACGCGCTGACCGTACGGGCGCGGCGCGAGCAGGAGCCGTGGCGCATGGTGCGGCTGGCGCCGCTGGACCCGGACGCCGTGGCGTACGCCGGGCCGTTCTGCTGCTCGCCGCAGCGGGCGGGCCTGAAGGTACGGTTCACCCGCTTCGTGGCGGGGCCGGCCGACGCGTCCCTGCACTGCCCGTAAGAGGTGAGGACCCGCGCCCTGTCAGGCGTCGGCGAGGGCGAGCAGCTTCGTCACCGTGTTCCAGTTGCGGGCCGTGGCCGTCACACCGAGGCGGGCACGGGAGACGGCGTCGGCGAGCTTGGAGCGTCCGACGCCGTTCGGGCACCACATGTAGAGCTCGCGGCCGATCAGCCGGAGCTGGTCGGGGGCGTACGCACCGGAGCCCAGCTGCTTCAGCGGGGACGGGTCGGCGGGGGCGTCGGACAGGAACGTCACGTGGAGGGTCTTGGGCTCGGCCTCTGCCTGCGGGAAGGGGTTGGCCGCGACGGCGGCGGCCAGCTCGTCGCGCGTACGGACCACCACGGGGACCGGGAAGCCCAGCTCATCGGCGATCCGGGCCTCGATCCGGCGCGCCGTCTCCGCGGGCGGTGTGCCGGGGTCGGCGAAGACGATGTTGCCGGTCTGGAGGAGGACCGTCATGTCCCGGTGGCCCAGGGCCGCGAACAGTTCACGCTGTCGCGCCATGGGGAACTTGTTGTGACCTCCGACGTTGATGCCGCGGAGGAGGGCGATCTGGCGGGGCATGACGGGTGCGGGCCTTTCGCGCGGAGGGCGGGGGATAGGGAGAGGGCAGGCTTGAGTGGGAGTACGGAGGGCGCCGGACTCAGACCGTAGGGACTTCAGAAGAGGGGCTGCGGGAGGACACCCTCCAAGGCCAGCAGGTGCCGCTTGGTGTCCAGGCCGCCGCCGAAACCGCCGATCCCGCCGTCGCTCGCCACCACCCGGTGGCAGGGGACGACGACCGGGAGCGGGTTGGAGCCCATGGCCGCGCCCACCGCGCGGGCGGCGCCCGGCTCGCCGACCCGGTCGGCCAGGTCCTGGTAGCCGACCACCGTGCCGTACGGGACGTGGGCGGCCAGCTCGCGCAGCACCCGTTCGTTGAAGCCTGCGGACAGCGACCAGTCCAGGGGGACGGTGAAGGCCCGCAGACCACTGTCGAAATAGCGGGCCAGCTCGTCAGCTGCCGTGGTCAAGTGGGGTATCTCCGGCAGCGGTTCGCGGCCGAACGCCAGTCGCAGGCGGGTCAGCGACCTGCGGACGACCCGCTCGTCGGAGTGGAAGGCGACCAGCGCCAGCCCCTCGCGGGTCGCCGCGAGCAGCAGCGGGCCGATGGGGGTGTCCAGCACGCGCCAGGCCCAGTCGCGTGGCTCCCGAGCCCGGAGCGCTTCATCCGGCTCGGCCGGCTTCGGCTCATCCTGTCCGGGCCGGTCCGGTGACTTCTGCTCGGGCGGCTCCTCGGGGCCGGGCCGCTCCTGCTGCCCGGCCCGGTCGCCCCGCTGATCCCGCTCTGTGTTCGTCACGGCATCAGCCTATGACCCGCCACTGACAACGCCCCCGGAACCGCGGCGGGCGGCGGTTCCGGGGCGTCGTCGGCTACGGGCGGGCGGCAGGGGCCGCCGGACTACCGGCCGGTCTTCTCCAGGGCGTTGCGGACGACGTCCGGCTTGTTGCTGATGATGCCGTTCACGCCCTGGCCGGCGGCCTTGACCGCGTTGGCGGCGTCGTCGATGGTCCAGGTGAAGACCTCCAGCGGGCGGCCGTGCGGGCCCTTCACCTTGTGCACGGACGCGACGTACCCGGCGTCGATCGACTTGTACTGGGGGTTGATCTGGTCGGCGAACGCCGCGTACTTGGGCAGTTCGGCGGCGGCCGGCGTACCGAGGAAGCCCGTCTTGATGTCGGGCCGCAGGCTGTGCACCTTCTTCACCGAGTCGGCGCTGAAGCTCTGCACGACCAGCCGGCGCTTGACGTGGTCGCGGTCCAGCCAGCCGTCCTCACGCAGCTCCTTGAGGATCTGCCGCTCGATACCGGGGTAGAGCTCGGGCGACTTGATCTCCAGCAGCAGGTTCTGGTCGTTGTCCTCGACGGTGTCCATGTAGTCCTCCAGCGTCGGGACGCGCTCACCGGTGAACTTCGGGCCGAACCAGCTGCCCGCGTCCAGCTTCTCGATCTCCGCGAGCGTGAAGTCGGCGACGTTCCAGGGGGCGCGGCCCGGGAAGACCTGCTCCACGTTGGTCGTCCGGGCGAGCGAGGTGTCGTGGAGGACGACCAGTTCACCGTCCTTGGTGCGCTGGACGTCGTTCTCCACCCACGCGAAACCGAGGTCGGCGGCCGCGTCGACGGCGGCGAGCGTGTTCTCGGGCGCGTACGCGGAGGCGCCCCGGTGGGCGACGGTCACCACCGTGCGGTGGGCGCCGGCGGCCTGGGCGCTCGAGACGGGGAACAGGGACGCGGTCAGGCCCACGAGCACACCGGCGACAGTGGCGACGGAGCGGAAACGCATGCGGACTCCTAGTGACGACGTGATGGCGAGCGCGTACGGGGGTGGGCCGGCGCGGGCCCACCGGAACGGGCCGAGGTCACGGCACCGGCCGGATGGGCCGGGAGTGCAGCCGGGAACCGCCGGAACGCCCCCGGTGAACGAGGTGGATTCGGGGTGGGACGCGCAGAGGGTCGCAGTCTGGACGTACCGGGAGACAGGCGCCGGATGGACAGAAACTGAACGAGAAGCGACCTGTGGTCCGTGTTTGAACGCCCGGATCGCGTGATCTCCTCAAAAAGCACGCAACATACACACGTGCCGCGCGCGCCCCGGGGCGCGGAGCCCCGGCCTCCGCGCCCGCCGGCCGGGATATCGGCCCGCCCGGCCCCACTGTCCGGTTCTGGCCCTGCGCCCGCCGCGTCCCGGCTCCTTGCCGCCTCCGCGCGGCCCGGCCGGATTCGGTTCCGGCTTCGGTCCTGGCGTGGCGGAGGCCGAGCCGGTCCGGCCGCCTCCGCGCGGGCTCCTCCCCGGCCGCCGAGCCATGCCGTTCCCGCCGACCGAGCCGACAGAACCGCTGGTCGGAGCGTTCTCCGGCCGATTGTCAGTGGGGGGTCGTACGGTTGATGACATGCGGCCCGTTTCCAAGATCGAACGCACGGTGGCGCCCTTCGAGGTCGTCAGCCCCTATCAGCCCAGCGGCGACCAGCCGGCGGCCATCGCCGAGCTCGCGCAGCGCATCAGCGGCGGTGAGAAGGACGTCGTCCTGCTCGGCGCGACCGGTACCGGCAAGTCCGCGACCACCGCGTGGATGATCGAGAAGCTGCAGCGCCCCACCCTCGTCATGGCGCCCAACAAGACCCTCGCGGCCCAGCTCGCCAACGAGTTCCGCGAGCTGCTGCCCAACAACGCCGTCGAGTACTTCGTCTCGTACTACGACTACTACCAGCCCGAGGCGTACGTCCCGCAGTCGGACACCTACATCGAGAAGGACTCCTCGATCAACGAGGAGGTCGAGCGGCTGCGCCACTCTGCGACGAACTCCCTGCTCACCCGGCGGGACGTGATCGTGGTCGCCTCGGTGTCCTGCATCTACGGCCTGGGCACGCCCCAGGAGTACGTGGACCGCATGGTGTCGCTCAAGGTCGGCGACGAGATCGACCGCGACCAGCTGCTCCGCCGCTTCGTCGACATCCAGTACACCCGCAACGACCTGGCCTTCACCCGCGGCACGTTCCGCGTCCGCGGCGACACCATCGAGATCTTCCCGGTCTACGAGGAGCTCGCCGTCCGCATCGAGATGTTCGGCGACGAGATCGAGGCGCTGTCCACCCTCCACCCGCTCACCGGCGAGGTGATCAGCGAGGACCAGCAGCTGTACGTCTTCCCGGCCAGCCACTACGTCGCGGGCCCCGAGCGCATGGAAAAGGCCATCGCCGGGATCGAGGCGGAGCTGGCCGAGACCCTGGCCACGATGGAGAAGCAGGGCAAGCACCTGGAGGCCCAGCGGCTGCGCATGCGCACGACGTACGACATCGAGATGATGCGCCAGGTCGGCTCCTGCTCCGGCATCGAGAACTACTCGCTGCACATGGACGACCGCGCCCCCGGCAGCCCGCCCAACACCCTCCTGGACTACTTCCCGGACGACTTCCTCCTGGTCATCGACGAGTCGCACGTCACCGTCCCGCAGATCGGCGCGATGTACGAAGGCGACGCCTCCCGCAAACGCACCCTGGTCGAGCACGGCTTCCGGCTGCCGTCCGCCCTCGACAACCGGCCGCTGAAGTGGGAGGAGTTCCTGGGGCGCGTCGGCCAGACCGTCTACCTCTCGGCGACGCCCGGCTCGTACGAGCTCTCGCGGTCCGACGGGTACGTGGAGCAGATCATCCGCCCGACCGGCCTGGTCGACCCCGAGGTGATCGTCAAGTCCACCGAGGGCCAGATCGACGACCTGGTCCATGAGATCCGCACCCGCACGGAGAAGGACGAACGGGTCCTGGTCACGACCCTCACCAAGAAGATGGCCGAGGACCTGACGGACTACTTCGTCGAGCTCGGCATCCAGGTGCGCTACCTGCACAGCGACGTGGACACCCTGCGCCGCGTCGAGCTGCTGCGGGAGCTGCGGGCCGGCGAGTACGACGTCCTGGTCGGCATCAACCTGCTGCGCGAGGGGCTCGACCTGCCCGAGGTGTCGCTGGTGGCGATCCTGGACGCCGACAAGGAGGGCTTCCTGCGCTCGGGCACGTCGCTGATCCAGACCATCGGCCGGGCCGCGCGTAACGTCTCCGGCCAGGTCCATATGTACGCGGACAAGATCACCCCGGCGATGCGCAGGGCCATCGACGAGACCAACCGCCGCCGGGAGAAGCAGCTCGCGTACAACAAGGAGAACGGCATCGACCCGCAGCCGCTCCGCAAGAAGATCGGCGACATCGTCGCGACCCTCGCGCGCGAGGAGATCGACACCCAGGAGCTGCTGGGCACGGGCTACCGCAAGGCGGCCGACGGCAAGGACGCCAAGGGCAAGGCACCGGTGCCCGCGCTGGGCGGAAAGGCGGCCAAGGGCAAGGCCGCGAAGGGCGCCGCCACGCCCACCGACCGGCCCGCCTCCGAACTGGCCGAGCTGATCGAGGAAATGACCGACCGGATGCGGGCCGCCGCGGCGGAGCTGCAATTCGAGGTGGCCGCCCGGCTGCGCGACGAGGTCGGCGAACTGAAGAAGGAACTGCGGCAGATGAAGGAGGCGGGGCTGCGGTGAGCTGAGCCGGGCCCCGGGAGGGGCCCGGGAGGGGTGGGGTTCGATCAGGAGCCAGGAGCCAGGAGCCAGGAGCCAGGAGCCAGGAGCCAGGTTCGGTTCGGGGGCGAGGTTCGGTTAGGGGGCCGTCCGGTTCGGGGCTCGGGGCGAGGTGAGGCGTCCCGGCCGTCGGCCCCGGGGGTGTGGCCGGGGTGACGTGCTGCTCGCAGGCGGTGACGCGCCGCCTGTGTGGCGAGGCTGTTGGTGCGGGGGTGCGGGGGTGCGGGGGTGCGGGGGTGCGGGGGTGCGGGGGTGCGGGGGTGCGTGTCCCCGTCCGGGGCAGTGGGTTGTCGTAGCGCCGCGTTGCCGGGAGCTGGGGGCGGGACGGGAAGGGAGCGTCGGCGGAGTCAGGGGCGTGGGCGGGGTCAGGGGCCGGCACGGGGAGGGGCGTGGCTGGGGCGGGAAGGATGGCCCCCAAGCCCGTCCGTGTTGCAGGAACGCCACAAAGCCCGGGGTGGGTGCGTGGTGGAAGGCGGGCCTGCATAGGGTCGGGGGAAGCCGTCGGGGAGGCGGCAACGGGGAGAAACAGAGCGAGAGGGGCAGCACGTGTCGGTCAACTTGTCCAAGGGGCAGGGCATCAGCCTGACGAAGTCGGACGGGGGAACGCTGACCGCCGTACGGATGGGGCTGGGCTGGCGGTCGGCGCCCCGGCGTGGCCTGTTCGGGTCGCGCACCCGGGAGATCGACCTCGACGCCTCGGCGGTGCTGTTCGCCGACAAGCAGCCGATGGACGTCGTCTTCTTCCAGCACCTGATCAGCGACGACGGGTCGGTGCGGCACACCGGCGACAACGTGGTCGGGGGCGCCGGGCAGGGCGGGGACGACGAGGCGATCCTGGTGGACCTGGCGCGGGTACCGGTGCACATCGACCAGATCGTGTTCACGGTGAACTCCTTCACCGGGCAGACCTTCGCCGAGGTGCAGGACGCTTTCTGCCGCCTCGTCGACGAGACCACCGGCCAGGAGCTGGCCCGCTACACCCTCACCGGCGGCGGTGACTACACCGCGCAGATCATGAGCAAGGTGCACCGTTCCGGCAACGGCTGGCAGATGACCGCTATCGGCGAACCGTCCCACGGCCGTACGTTCAAGGACGTGGTCCCGGCGATACTGCCGTACCTGTAAGCACGCACCGGGCCCCGTCGGCGGGCGGGGCGCACGAACACCACGGGGGAACGACGATGACGGCCGAGCTTGTCCGCGGGCAAAACCACCCACTGGACCGGACCCGTTTGGAGATCAGGATCGCGGCGGGCGGGCCCGTCGTCTCAGGGGTGACGCTCGCCGACGAGCGGGGCGCCCTCACGGGCGTCGAGGCCGTCGCCCACCCGGGCGCGCCGCGCCGTACCGGCATCGAGGTCCCCCGGCAGGCCGCCGCCGAGCACCGGATCGCGGTGGACCTCGACGCCCTGGCCGCCGACGTGCACCGGGTCAGCGTGCTGCTGGCGTTGCCCGTCGGCATCGGCGGACCGGCGGACTTCGGGGCCGCGGCAGCCCCGTTCGTCACCGTCACCGGCCTCGACGGTACGGGCATCGCCAGCTACACCCTGACCGACCTCGGCGCCGAATCGGCCGTCGTGGCGGTGGAGTTGTACCGCAGGCAGGGCGCCTGGAAGGTGCGTGCCGTGGGGCAGGGGTACGCGGGCGGGCTCGGGGCGATGCTCCAAGACCAGGGCCTGCCGCAGGCCGCCGAACTGGCCGCGGAGATCCAGGAAGCGGTACGCGACGGCCTCGCACGCTCGATACCGGCCCCCGACCCGGCGCCCACGCCCCCGGCAGCCGCAGCCCCGGCAATCACGCCCCCGGAAGCCGCAGCCCCGGCATCCACGCCCCCAGCGAACAGCACCCCCACCCCCATCAACTACCACCACCCGAACCGCCGCCCCACCGCCCCACCGCCTCCCCAGAACACCCCAGCCCCCACCCCCACCGAAGCGCCCCATACCCAAGCCCCCCACCCCGAAGCACCCCCCACCCCAGTAGCCGGCGACGCCCCAGGCCGTACCGCGGACGAGCGCCTCTACAACCAGGTCTGGGGGATCTTCGAGGATCTGTCCCGGACCGTGGCCGCCTACCGCAGTGCCATGGACTTCGCCCAGTCCCGCCTGGCCAAGGAACTGGACGCGGTGAACGCCGATTCCCGCAACCGTGTCGGCCCCGCCGCCGACGCCGCGCGGGCCGCCGCGCACGACAAGCACGCCCGCCTCGCGGCCCAGGCCCGTGAGGTGCTCGACCGGGACCTCGCCCAGCTCACCGCCGAGGCCGGGGTGGTCGAGCCCGCGCTGCCGCCCGCCCTCGCGGACTGGAGCAGCCCCGTCTGGCACGGCTACCGGGTCCCGGGCGACTATCCGATCGCCGTACGCCTCGGTGACCTGCGCCTGCCGGAGTGCCCGGACCTGCGCGTGCCCATGCTCGTGCGGCTGCCGATGAACCGCGGTCTGTGGATCGACAGCGGAACGCCCGCCATGTTCCGCGGCGAGGGCGCCCCCGACGGGTTCGCGGACAGCTTCGGACCGGACGCTTTCGGATCGGACGCCTTCGGGCCGGACGGTTTCGGCAACGGCCCGGACGGCGGCGAGCCGCTGGACGCCGCCGAGGTACGGCGCCGGGCGCTGGACACCGCCGTCACCCTCGCCGCCCGCCTGCTGGCCGCCCACCCGGCCGGCGAACTCACCCTCCAGGTCATCGACCCGGCCGGCGCGGCGGCTCCCGCGCTGGCGCCGCTGCTGGAGACGGGCGCGCTCCGCGAGGCCCCGGCCGCCGGGGCGCAGGGCGTGGCCGCGGTACTCGGCGAACTGACCCGGCGCGTGGACCTCGTACAGATGGCGGTACGCAACCAGGCCGCCGAGTCGCTGCCGCCGGACCTGGACACGGCGGAGCAGCTGCTGATCGTTCACGACTTCCCGCACGGCTTCGACGACCGCGCCGTCAACCAGCTCCGCTACCTGGCGGACGAGGGCCCGTCGGTCGGCGTGCACCTGCTGATGGTCGCGGACCGGGCGGAGGCGCGGGAGTACGGGCCGGTGCTGGACCCGCTGTGGCGCTCCCTGCTGCGGATCACGCCGGTCCCCGACGCCCACCTCGCCGACCCCTGGGTCGGGCACGCCTGGACGTACGAGCCCTCGCGCGTACCGGAGGGGAGCCAGATCCTGCGCCAGGTCCTGACCGACCTGGCCGAGGCCCGCCGGGCACGCGGCCACAGCCGTACGAGCGAGAGCTGAGACCCCCAGGAGTGCGCGGCCACAGCCGTACGGGGGAGAGCTGAGACCCCGCCGGGCACGCGACCACAGCCGCACGAGGCAGCCTGCCCCCAGAGAGCCCTCACAGAAATCCCCAGCACGCCCCCGACCAGCCCATTTACTCAACCCTTTACTTCACATTGCCTTTCCTTTACCCTTTGAGTGCGGAGGGGAGTATTCCTGCGCGACGTTCCCGTCATCACGGATCACACCACTGACGCGATCCCGGGACGTCGGCCCGGCTCGGGGAGCGCCAACGGTGTTCTCGGGTGGAAGAGACCTCCGGCAGCGACGACGCTGTGAGTGCCGTACGACTCTGCCGGAGGAGCAGTGGACGTTTCCCTGACCCTATGGGTGCTGACCATCGTCGGTCTGTGCGCCCTGATCACCGCCGATTTCTTCATCGGCGGACGCAAACCGCACGAGGTCTCCCTCAAGGAGGCCGGGATCTGGACGGCCGTCTGGATCGCCCTTGCCGCGCTCTTCGGGCTCGGCCTGCTGGTCTTCGGCGGCGGGCAGCCGACGGGAGAGTTCTTCGCGGGCTTCATCACCGAGAAGTCGCTGAGCGTCGACAACCTCTTCGTCTTCGTCCTCATCATGGCGAAGTTCGCGGTGCCGACGATCTACCAGCAGCGGGTGCTGATGGTCGGTGTGCTGATAGCGCTCGTGCTGCGCGCCGGGTTCATCGGCGCGGGCGCCGCGATCATCGCCAACTTCTCGTGGGTCTTCTACATCTTCGGCGCGTTCCTGATCTGGACGGCCTGGAAGCTCATCCAGGAGGCGCGTGCGGAGGAGCAGGACGAGGAGTTCGAGGAGAACCGCTTCCTGAAGATGGTCGAGAAGCGGTTCCCGTCGACCGACAAGTACCACGGCACCAAGCTGTTCGTCGTCGAGAACGGCAGGCGCCTGATGACGCCGATGCTGATCGTCATGCTGGCGATCGGCACCACCGACGTGCTGTTCGCGCTGGACTCGATCCCGGCGATCTTCGGCCTGACCCAGGACCCGTACATCGTCTTCACCGCCAACGCCTTCGCCCTGATGGGTCTGCGGCAGCTGTACTTCCTCATCGGCGGGCTGCTGAAGAAGCTGGTGCATCTGTCCTACGGGCTGTCGGTCATCCTCGGCTTCATCGGTGTGAAGCTGGTGCTGCACGCCCTGCACGAGTCGGGTGTGAACGTCCCCGAGATCAGCATCCCGGTCTCGCTCGGCGTCATCTGCGCCGTCCTCGTCATCACGACGCTCACGAGCCTGCGGGCCTCGAAGAAGCAGGCGAGGGCGGAGGCGGAGGCCGCCGCGGCGAAGGAAGATGCCAAAGACGCCATAGACGTCTGACCCGTGGTGCGGAGACGGGCGGCCGCCCGTCCCGGCGCGTTCGGGGAGGTCACGACACATTCGGGGAGGTCCCGCGAGTACACCGCGGGGCCTCCCTCGCCGTTGCGGGGCATATGCGGTCGGCATCCGTGCCGCATCCGTACGGCATGCATGCAGAACGGATCCCCCCGCGCCCCGCCAACCCGTACAGTGCGCGCATCATCGACCGCGCGCCCGAACGGACCCCGAGGCACCTGAGGCCCTCCGGCGCGCACCGTCCCGAGGGGGGACCCATGCGTCACCGCAAGGCAGCCACCGCAGCCGCACTCGCGATAGCCACGACGGCCGGAGGACTCGGGGGGCTCGTCACGGCGGCCCCGGCCTCCGCCGCCGGGTCCGTGCACCTGGCGAAGATCTACTACAACAGCCCCGGCAGCGACAACCGTTCCAACGCCAGCCTCAACGCCGAGTGGGTGCAGATCAAGAACTCCACCTCGCGCGCCGTCAGCCTCAAGGGCTGGAAGCTGACCGACGCCTCCCGGCACGTGTACACCTTCGGTACGTACACCCTGGGCGCGGGCAGGACCGTGACGGTGCACACCGGCAAGGGGCGCGACACCGCGGCCCACCGCTACCAGAACCGCCGCGCCTACGTGTGGGACAACACCAAGGACACCGCGACCCTCACGAAGGCGTCCGGCGCGCGCGTCGACAGCTGCGGCTACAACAACGCGCGCCGGTCCTACGTTACCTGCTGACGGACGGTCCGCCGGGCGGCCGGGGCGACCGGCCGCCCGTCAGGACCTCACCAGCCGCGTTCGCGCCACTCGGCGAGGTGCGGGCGCTCCGCGCCGAGCGTGGTGTCCGAGCCGTGGCCCGGGTAGACCCAGGTCTCGTCCGGCAGCCGGTCGAACAGCTTGGCCGAGACGTCGTCAAGGAGGCTGGCGAACTGCTCCGGGTCGTTCCAGGTGTTGCCGACGCCGCCCGGGAAGAGGCAGTCGCCGGTGAAGACGTGCGGGTGCCCGTGCGGGTCGTCGTAGATCAGCGCGATGCTGCCCGGCGTGTGGCCGACCAGGTGGCGGGCGGTCAGCCGGACCTCGCCGACGGCGATGGTGTCACCGTCCTCGACGGGCACGTCGGTCGGTACGGGGATGCCCTCGGCGTCGTACCGGCCCGCGTACGTACGGGCGCCCGTCGCGTCCACCACCTCGCGCAGCGCGCCCCAGTGGTCACCGTGCCGATGGGTGGTCACCACGGAGGCGATGCCGCTGTCGCCGATCAGGTTGAGGAGGGTGCGCGGCTCGGCGGCGGCGTCGATCAGCAGCTGTTCGCCGGTCGCGCGGCAGCGCAGCAGATAGGCGTTGTTGTCCATCGGGCCCACCGCGACTTTGGAGATCATCAGGTCGGCCAACTCGTGCACGTCGGCCGGTCCGCCGACCTTCACTGCTCCCGTGTAGCTCATGCGCCCACCCTAAAGCGGGGGAAGGGCCGGAAGCGGGCCGCCCCGGGTGTCGAGTCCGGTGCCTTTGGCGCGGCCGGTGAGCCAGCCGACCAGTTCGGCGGGCGGCCCGGACACCACCACGTACGGGACGTCCCCGGTGTCCTCGGTGACCACGCCGGTGTGCTCCGTGCGGCCGGTACGCCACCGCCGTCCGTCGGGGGCGCGCAGTTCCATGGCCGGTACGTCGATGTGGCCGGCGAACTTCACACCCGTCATGAACGCCAGTTCCGCGTCGACGAAGGCGGTCGGCAACTGCTCGATGCCGTAGCCGACGCCGAGGTCGATACGGTGCAGCTCGACCTCGACCAGACGGCGGAACGGCAGCCGGGCGGCGCGTTCGATGACGCCGTTGCGCATTTCCAGCTCGTACGGGAGGCGGGCGGGCGGCAGCGCCGCCACGGCCGCGTCGAAACGCTCGGCGCTGGAGCGCAGGTCGTCCAGGTGCACGGCGAGCGGCCGGTCGGCGCCGGCGGCGATGTCGGCGTCGCGGGCCTCGGCGCCGGCGTACATCGGGGTGCGGACGCCGGTACGCGCCCAGGTCAGCAGGTTGACCAGGGCATCGGCGTTGCGGGCCACATGGGCGAGGACATGGCCGCGGGTCCAGTCGGGCAGCAGTGACGGTTCTCCGATCGCCGCGTCGTCCAACTTCCCGGCGGAGTCGAGCAGTCGGTCGGTCGCTTCACGGACGGCGGCGGCGTCCTGCGCGAAATCCGGTGTGGCGGGGGGCGCGTTGTCGGTCATGGTCCGAAGCTAGCGCCGCGGTGGCCTCCGTGGGAGTCGGTCCGCACGGATACAGGGGTACGCGGGCGGCGCGGACAGCGCGGCACGGCCCCGGCCGGGCCCGCGCGAACGGACCGGCCGGAACCGCGGCCGTCAGTCAGCCGTTCCGCCGGGAGTGCCGCCGGGAGCGCCGAACCACCGGCGCAACGCGTCCTCCAGAGCGGCCAGTTCGTCCGCCGTGCAGGTGGCGGCGGGAGCCGTACGGGTGGCGGTCGCCGTACCGGCCGTACGAGCCGGGGCTCCGTCCCCGTCAGCCCCCGATCCGGCCTTGTCAGCGCCCGCTCCGCTACGCGACTCGCCCCGCAGCGCGTCCTCGTCCGTACCCGCGCCCCACGCCACCACGCCGTCCGGCCGCACCAGCAGCCCGGCCAGTTCCGGCCGGTCCGGGCAGCGGGTGGTCACCACGCGCAGCCGGCCCTCGTATCCGGCGGCGTACTCGGCGGCCCGGCCGGCCGGTCCGGGGTCGTCGGTGAGGACGAACAGCAGCGCCCGCCCGTCCTCCAGGTGCGCGCCGAGCCGGGTGCCGTTGGCGAAGACCAGGTCGGGGGCGCTGCGGCCGGTCAGCGGGTGGTCGCCGGGCAGGTCGTAGCGGTGCCACACCCCGGAGATCTTCTTGGCGAAGTACGTGGTGCCGGTGACCGTGCCGGTCAGGTCGGTGATCACCTTGCGCAGCGCGCGGGAGTGCGGCGTCGGCCGCATCACCGCTATCTGGGCGCGGGTCCACTCCAGCACCCATGCGCCGACCGGGTGCCGCTCGGCGGTGTAGGTGTCCAGCAGCCCGTCGGGGGCGTGGCCCAGGACCGTCGCGGCCAGCTTCCAGCCCAGGTTCATCGCGTCCCCGATGCCCAGATTGAGCCCCTGGCCGCCGAACGGCGGGTGTACGTGCGCCGCGTCACCGGCCAGCAGGACGCGCCCGCGGCGGTACTCGGTGACCTGGCGGGTGTTGTCGGTGAAGCGGGTGGCCGTGTTCACCTTGGTGACCGTGACGTCGGTCCCCGACACCTTGCGCAGGCTCGCCTGGACCTCCTCCAGGGTGACGGGGGCGGAGCGGTCCGCGGGCGGGCCGTCGAACTCGACGGTGAGGATGCGGCCGGGCACCGGGCCGTGGCTGTAGATGCCGGTCTCCGTCTCGTTCCAGCCCATGCCGAGCTTCTCGGCGCCGGTCATCTCCACCAGCGCCTGGCGGCCGGTGATCTCCGGATCGGTGCCGGGGAAGGGGAACCCGGCGAGCCTGCGGACCGTACTGCGTCCGCCGTCGCAGCCCACCAGCCAGCCGGCCCGCAGTTCCTCCCCGCCTGCGTCACCGGCCTCTCCGGCCTCGCCGACGTGCACCGTCACGCCGTCCGTATCCGTGTCGAAGCCGGTCAGCTCCACGCCGCGGCGCACCTCGACGCCGAGTTCGGCGGCGCGCTCGGCGAGCAGCCGTTCCAGTGCCTGCTGTGACACGAAGCCGATCTCGTCGGCCGGTCCGGCGTGGTGGAAGTCGGAGTCGGATGTGTCCAGCAGTTCGGCGCGCAGCATGATGCCCGCGAAGTGTCCGGCGAACCTCGGCGCCGGGCGTACGGAGCTCGCTCCGGCGGCCTGCCGCTGCCGTACGAAGGAGTGGAACCGGCCGAACGCCTCCTTCTGCAAGTCGGCGAGCGCGGGCAGCATGCCGCGGCGGTAGAAGGCTTCCGCGGTGGGCGTGTTGATGCCGCCCGCCTTGATCGTCTCGTCCACTGCGGTCAGGCGCTCCAGCGCGACCACCCGCACCCCGCGCAGGGCGAGTTCGCAGGCGAGCATCAGTCCGACGGGCCCGGCGCCCGCGATCACCACGTCCGTTCGGGGAGCGGTTCCCCCGGTGTTCTTGTTCATGCGGCTGATTGTAGTCACTAAAAATTTGTTTCGGCTAAAATCCTGGTCATGGCTGATCAGGCGGACAGGGCGGAGCGTGGCGGTGGCCGGGCGGGTGCGGGCGGCGACGGGCTCTCGCTGCGGGAGCTGAAGAAGATCCGGACCCGTGAACGGATCTCCGGCGAGGCCACCCGGCTCTTCGTCGCGCGCGGCTTCGAGCAGGTCACCGTCGCCGAGGTGGCCCGCGCCGCGGAGGTCTCGACGATGACGGTCTTCAACTACTTCCCCCGCAAGGAAGATCTCTTCCTCGACCGCATCCCCGAGGCGTTCGAGCTGGTCACGCGCGCCGTACGGGAACGGGGTGAGGGCGTCGCGCCGCTGGAGGCGCTGCACCGCCTCGCGCTCGACCTGCTGGAACAGGGGCACCCGCTCGCGGGCGTGGGGTTCTGGGACCGCCACTGGTGGCAGGTGCTGGTGGACTCCGCGGCGTTGCAGGCCCGCGGGCGCGAGGCTCTGGAGGAGTTCGAGAACACGCTCGCCGGGTTGTTCGCGGAGGCCGGGGGAGCCGGGCCCGACGAGCACGGGCCGAGGCTGGCCGCCGCGCTGACCGTGGCCGCGTACCGCTCCGTGTACGCGACGGTCATCCGCCGGCAGATGGCCGGCGTTCCCGTCGAGAAGATCGCCGCGGAGCAGTGGGGGCTGCTGCAGCACACGTACGACGTGCTGTCGCGGGTGCTGTAGGGCGGGCAGTGCTCGCGGCGGGGGCGTGGCGGGGCCGGGCGGTCCGGAAATCGAACAGCGGCTGCCGTGGCCGTGACTTCGGACACCTTCGTACGGTGCCGGTTTTCGCCCCTGCGGGCCCGGGGGCGGCGGGAACCGGGGATGCCGGAGGGGCGTGGGTGAAGGGGGGAGCGGCCTGTCGATGATCGGCAGGAAGAGAGGCGGGCCGTCGTGTGTTGTCCAGAGGCGACCACACGTTCGGGTGAAGCGCGGCAACGGACGCCGTAATTCGAATGCGCGTGCTATAGGCTCGTGTGTGGCATCAAAAAGACATCGCCGCGGCAGTCCCCATACCCTGGGGCGGGGGCTCGCCCAGTTTCCGCGCCCACCCGGCCCGGCGACCGGCAGCGACCGGCTCGTCCGACCGCCGCCGTCAGGGCCGCACGCAGCTGGGCCGCGGCCTCCCGCCCCTCTCCAGAAAGGTGCCGACCGGCGTGGCCGACCGTCTCATCGTCCGTGGCGCTCGCGAGCACAACCTGCGCAACGTCTCGCTCGACCTCCCCCGGGACTCCCTCATCGTCTTCACGGGGCTCTCCGGGTCGGGCAAGTCCTCGCTCGCCTTCGACACGATCTTCGCCGAGGGGCAGCGCCGCTATGTCGAGTCGCTCTCCTCGTACGCCCGGCAGTTCCTCGGGCAGATGGACAAGCCCGATGTGGACTTCATCGAGGGCCTGTCCCCCGCGGTCTCGATCGACCAGAAGTCGACCTCGCGCAACCCGCGCTCGACGGTCGGCACGATCACCGAGGTCTACGACTACCTCCGCCTGCTGTTCGCCCGTATCGGCAAGCCGCACTGTCCCGAGTGCGGTGACCCGATCGCCCGGCAGTCGCCGCAGGCCATTGTCGACAAGGTCCTGGAGCTGCCCGAGGGCAGCCGCTTCCAGGTGCTGGCCCCGCTCGCGCGCGAGCGCAAGGGCGAGTTCGTGGACCTCTTCTCCGACCTCCAGACCAAGGGCTACAGCCGCGCCCGCGTCGACGGCGCCACGATCCAGCTCTCCGACCCGCCCAAGCTCAAGAAGCAGGAGAAGCACACGATCGAGGTGGTCGTGGACCGCCTGACCGTCAAGGACAGCGCCAAGCGGCGGCTGACCGACTCCGTCGAGACCGCCCTCGGCCTGTCCGGCGGCATGGTCATCCTCGACTTCGTCGACCTGGACGAGGACGATCCGCAGCGCGAGCGGATGTACTCGGAGCACCTGTACTGCCCGCGCGACGACCTGTCGTTCGAGGAGCTGGAGCCCCGCTCCTTCTCCTTCAACTCGCCCTTCGGCGCCTGCCCCGACTGCACCGGCATCGGCACGCGCATGGAGGTCGACCCCGAGCTGATCATCCCGGACGAGGAGAAGTCCCTCGACGAGGGCGCCGTCCACCCCTGGTCGCACGGCCACACCAAGGAGTACTTCGGCCGCCTGGTCGGAGCCCTCGCCGACGCCCTCGGCTTCCGTACGGACATCCCCTGGGCCGGGCTGCCGCAGCGCGCCAAGAAGGCCATCCTCAACGGCCACCGCACCCAGATCGACGTCCGCTACCGCAACCGCTACGGCCGCGAGCGCTCGTACACCACCGCGTTCGAGGGTGCCGTTCCGTTCGTCAAGCGGCGCCACCAGGAGGCGGAGAGCGACAGCAGCCGCGAGCGCTTCGAGGGCTACATGCGCGAGGTGCCCTGCCCGACCTGTGAGGGCACCCGGCTCAAGCCGATCGTCCTCGCGGTCACGGTCAAGGGCCGCTCGATCGCCGAGGTCTCGGCCATGTCGATCAGCGACTGCGCCGACTTCCTGCGCGAGATGAAGCTCGACGCCCGTGAGAAGAAGATCGCCGAGCGGGTCCTCAAGGAGGTCAACGAGCGGCTGAAGTTCCTGGTCGACGTCGGCCTGGACTACCTCTCGCTGAACCGCGCCGCGGGCACCCTCTCAGGCGGCGAGGCCCAGCGCATCCGGCTCGCCACCCAGATCGGCTCCGGCCTGGTCGGCGTGCTCTACGTCCTGGACGAGCCGTCCATCGGCCTCCACCAGCGCGACAACCACCGCCTCATCGAGACGCTGGTGCGGCTGCGCGACATGGGCAACACGCTGATCGTCGTGGAGCACGACGAGGACACGATCAAGGTCGCCGACTGGGTCGTGGACATCGGCCCGGGCGCCGGCGAGCACGGCGGCAAGGTCGTGCACAGCGGCCCCATGAAGGAGCTGCTGGCCAACAAGGACTCGGTCACCGGGCAGTACCTGTCCGGCCGCAAGGCCATCGTGACGCCCGAGGTGCGGCGGCCCGCCGACCCGAAGCGGCAGCTGACGGTGCACGGCGCGAAGGAGAACAACCTCCGCGACATCACCGTCTCCTTCCCGCTCGGCGTGCTCACCGCGGTCACCGGCGTCTCCGGCTCCGGCAAGTCCACGCTGGTCAACGACATCCTGTACACCCACCTGGCCCGCGAGCTGAACGGCGCCAAGTCGGTGCCCGGCCGCCATGTGCGGGTCTCCGGCGACGACCAGGTGGACAAGGTCGTGCACGTCGACCAGTCGCCCATCGGCCGTACGCCGCGCTCCAACCCCGCGACGTACACCGGTGTCTTCGACAACATCCGCAAGCTGTTCGCGGAGACGATGGAGGCCAAGGTCCGCGGCTACATGCCGGGGCGCTTCTCCTTCAACGTCAAGGGCGGCCGCTGCGAGAACTGCGCGGGCGACGGCACGATCAAGATCGAGATGAACTTCCTGCCGGACGTGTACGTGCCGTGCGAGGTCTGCCACGGCGCGCGCTACAACCGGGAGACCCTGGAGGTCCACTACAAGGGCAAGTCCATCGCCGAGGTCCTGGACATGCCGATCGAGGAGGCGCTGAGCTTCTTCGAGGCCGTCCCGAGCATCGCCCGGCACCTGAAGACGCTCACCGAGGTCGGGCTGGGGTACGTCCGGCTCGGACAGTCCGCGCCGACCCTCTCCGGCGGTGAGGCGCAGCGCGTCAAGCTCGCCTCCGAGCTGCAGAAGCGCTCCACCGGCCGCACGGTCTACGTCCTGGACGAGCCGACCACCGGTCTGCACTTCGACGACATCAGCAAGCTGATCAAGGTGCTGTCCGGACTGGTCGACAAGGGCAACTCGGTCATCGTCATCGAGCACAACCTCGACGTGATCAAGACCGCGGACTGGATCGTGGACATGGGCCCCGAGGGCGGCAACGGCGGCGGCCTGGTCGTCGCCGAGGGCACCCCGGAGCAGGTCGCGGCCGTCCCGGCCAGCCACACCGGCAAGTTCCTGCGCGACATCCTGGGCGACCGGGTCAGCGACGCGGAGCCGACCCTGGCCGGCGGGCCGAAGAAGCGCGCGGCGAAGAAGACCGTCGCCGCGACGAAGGCGCCGGCGAAGAAGACCGTCTCGGCGAAGACCGGCACCAAGACGGCCGCTTCGAAGACGACGGCGAAGAAGACGACCGCCAAGCCCCCGGCCGCCAAGAAGACGGCCACCAAAACGGCCGCCAAGAAGGCGACACGGGCCCGCCGGGTCTGACACCGCCGCCGGACGGCCGACGGGCCGCTGTCCCACCCGTGAGGGGAGGGGCGGCGGCCCGTCGTCGTGGGGCGGGCGGTCAGGCCCGGTCGCCATGGGGTGGGCAGTCCGTCCGCCGCCGTAGGCTCGGCGGGAGGGACCGCCCGTATCACCGTCAACGGCTGTGCAGTCCGCCGCCGCGTAGGCCGGGCGGCCGGGGCCGCTCGTACCAGCGTTACGGCTGAGCTGCCCGCCGCCGCGTGGCCCCGGCGACCTGGGGCTGCCCGTACCACCGTTACGGCTGCGCATCCCGCAGCCGCGTAGGTCCCGGGCGGCCGGGACCGCCCCGTACCACTGTTACGGCTGTGCTGCCCGCCGCCGCGTGGCCCCGGCGACCTGGGGCTGCCCGTACCACCGTTACGGCTGCGCTGCCCGGCGCCCGGGACCGCCCGTATCACCGTCAACGGCCGGGCAGCCCGCCGCCGCGTAGGCCCCGGGTGGCCGGAACCGCCCCGTACCACCGTGACGGCCGCGCAGCCCGCCACCCCTTACCCCCGGCGACCGGAACCGCCCCTACCCCCCTCACCGCCGCCGAACCCGCCGCCCCGTCACTCCGGCCCCACCAGCTCCGTCGCGTACGGCGGCTGTGCGCCGGGGCGGGAGCAGGTCACTGCGGCCGCGCGGGCCGCGAAGCCGAGGATGTCGCGCCAGGCGTCGGGGGAGAGGGCGGCGAGCGCGCCGGGGGACAGGGCGCCGTGCGCGTCGAGGCGGTGCAGCAGCGCCGCGTTGACCGTGTCGCCCGCGCCGATCGTGTCCGCGACCTCGATCCGCTCGCCGGGCACCGTGATCTCCGTACCGCCCGGCGTCAGCACGGACAGCCCGTCGCCGCCGCGCGTGAGCACCACCGCCGCCGGACCGGCCGCCAGCCAGTCCTTGACCGCGGCCGCGACGCCCTGGGGCCCGGCCAGCCACTCCGCGTCCTCCTCCGAGAGCTTCAGCAGCGTGACGTGCGGCAGCCAGGAGCGGAAGCGGGCCCGGTAGGCGTCCGCGTCCGCGATCAGCCCGGCGCGGATGTTGGGGTCCAGCGCGGTGAAGATCCCCTGCTCCGCCGAGCGGCGCATCAGCGACTCGTACGCGCTCGCGCCCGGCTCCAGCACCAGCGAGCAGGTGCCGAACGACACCGCCCGCGTCGCGGCGGGCAGTTCGGCCGGCAGGGTGAACAGCCGGTCGGCGGTGCCGTCGGCGTAGAAGCCGTAACCCGCCGAGCCGTCCGGACTGATGTCCGCGACCGCCAGGGTGGTCGGCTCGGTGCCGCGCTGGACGAGCGAGATGTCCACGCCGTCGGCGCGCAGCCCGCGCAGCAGCTCCTCCCCGAAGGTGTCGGTCGACACCCGCGAGCAGAACGCGGCGGGCGAGCCGAGCCGTCCGAGGGCGAGCGCGGTGTTGTACGGGCCGCCGCCCCGGCGCGGCAGCAACGCGGGCAACGGCCCGTCCCCGGACGGCGGTTGGGAGCTGGGCACGAGGTCGATCAGGGCCTCGCCGGCGACGACGATCACGACAGTCCTGGCCTTTCTGGGGTGGGGAGGGGCGGATCAGCGCCCGGCGCCGGTGCAGCCGCAGGATTCGCGGTGCACGTAGGTGCAGGGGAGCCGGAGGGTGCGCGGTGGGCGGTCCGGTTCCTCCAGCCGTTCCAGGAGCAGCCGGACCGCTGCGGCCCCGATCTCCTTGCTGGGCTGGGAGATCGCCGTCAGACGCGGGGCGAACAGGTCCGCCCACGAGAAGTCGTCGAAGCAGGCCAGGGCGATGTCGCGGGGCACGTCGAGGCCGAGGTCGCGCAGCGCGCGCAGGGTGCCGATCGTCATCGCGTTGTTGGCGGTGATGATCGCGGTGGGCGGTTCGGGGGCGGCGAGCAGGTGCCGGGTGGCGTCCTGGGCGCCCTCCGCCTCGGAGTTGCCGCCCGCCAGCAGTTCGGGGGCGAAGGGCAGACCGCGGGCGCGCAGGCCCTCGCGGTAGCCCTGGACGCGCTCGGTGGTGGTGCTCAGGCCGGGCAGCCCGGCGACCAGCCCGATCCGGGTGTGGCCGAGGTCGGCGAGGTGCTCGACGAGCTGCCGTACGGGGGCGGTGTTCTCCGCGCAGACCTGGTCGTGGGCGTCGCCGACGAGCCGGTCGAGGAAGACGGCCGGAACCTTGCGCCGGGTGAGGTAGCCGGCCATGCCGGCGGGCTCGGCGGACGGCGCGACGATCATGCCGTCCACCCGGCGCTCGTGCAGCAGCCGCACGACCTTCTGCTCGTGCGCGGGGTCGTCGTGCGGATCGGCGATCAGCAGGCTGTAGCCCGCTTCCAGGGCGCCGGCCTCGACGCCCTGGAGGATCTCGGTGAAGTACGGGTTGCTGATCGCGGAGACCGCGAGCCCTATGGAGCGGGTGCGCGCGGTGACCAGCGAACGGGCCAGCGTGTTGTGGGTGTAGCCCAGCTCGTCGATGGCCGCGAGGACGGCGGCGCGGGTGTCGGGGCGTACCGGCCGGGTCTCGTTGAGCACATGCGAGACCGTGGCCACGGAGACCCCCGCCCGCCGCGCCACATCGACCATCGTCGTCATCCGGTCCGTCTCCCCGAGTCCGTCGCCCTGTTTCGCCGGCAGGCGGTCCGCTGCCGGTACGTAGTCCATCACAGCCTAGACGTAAACGCTTGCGCAAACGTTTACCACCGGGTTACGTTCACGCCACCCCATCCCGCAACACCCGCAACACCGCACGAAGACGTGAGGAGGCGCCATGCGCGCTGTCGTGGTCACCGAGCCGGGCCGTACCGCCCTGACCGAAGTCCCCGATCCCCGGCCGGAACCCGCGGAAGTCGTCGTGCGCGTCTCCTCCTGCGGGCTGTGCGGGACCGACATGCACATCCTCGGCGGCGAACTGCCCGCCGTGCCCTACCCGCTGATCCCCGGCCACGAGCTGACCGGCGAAGTGGTGGCCGTGGGCGAGGGCGTCACCAGCCCGGCCGTCGGCGACCGCGTTGCCGTCAACCCGAACATGCCGTGCGGCGCCTGCCACTACTGCCGCATCGGCCGCGCCAACCTCTGCGAGGACTACCAGGCGATCGGCGTCACCCAGGCGGGTGGTTTCGCCGAACTGGTCGCGGTGCCCGCGCGCTGCTGCCACCTCGTACCGGAGTCGTTCTCCGAGGCCGCGGCGGGCCTGATCGAGCCGCTGTCCTGCGCGGTGCACGGCCTGAACCGGCTGCCCCGGCGCCCCGGCGAGCACTACCTGATCTACGGCGCCGGAACGATGGGCCTGATGATGGCCGCCCTGGTGCGTACCGCGGGCGCCGCCTCCGTGTCCGTCGTGGACCTCAACAAGGAGCGGCTGGCCTTCGCCGAGAGCTTCGGCCTCGACGCGGCCGTCACCAACGCCGACCATCTGGGCCGCAAGCCCGGCTTCGAGGTGGTCATCGACGCGACCGGCGCGGTCCCGGCCATCGAGGACGGCCTCGGCCGGGTCCGCAAGGGCGGCACGTTCCTCCAGTTCGGCGTCACCGACCCGGCCCGCTCCGCGAAGTTCTCGCCGTATCTCGTCTACCACCACGAGATCGACATCATCGGCTCGATGGCCGTGCACAACAGCTTCCAGCCCGCCATCGACGTACTGGAGGCCGGGCTCGACCTCGATCCGCTGGTCAGCGACGTGTACGGGCTGGAGGACTTCGACGAGGCGGTGGCCCGCTTCCGGGCCGGGACCGGCCGCAAGATCCACATCGCGCCGCAGGGCCCGCAGAACGCGCGGAAGGGGTGACGCGCCGTGCCCGCACGCATCAAGAACGCCCTGATCTGGGTCTTCGGTGCCCTCGGCGGCATCCTGTGGGGCTATGACACCGGCGTCATCTCCGGCGCCATGCTCTTCATCAAGAACGACATCGCGCTGACCCCGCTCCTGGAAGGCATGGTCGTCTCCGGCCTGCTGGTCGGCGCGATGCTCGGCGCGGGCCTGTCCGGGCGGCTGTCCGACTCCTGGGGCCGGCGCCGGCTGATCCTCGCCGCCTCCGCCGTCTTCATCGCCGGCACCCTCGGCGCCGCGCTGTCCGCCACCCCCTGGACGCTGATCGCCTTCCGCTTCGTGCTCGGCATCGGCGTGGGCATCGCCTCCGTCGTCGTACCGCTGTATCTGACGGAGCTGGCGCCCAAGCACCTGCGCGGCGGCCTGACCTCACTGATGCAGCTGCTGGTCACGGTCGGCATCTTCCTCGCGTACGTCACCGACTACCTGCTCGCCGGGGCCGAGGCGTGGCGCTGGATGATCGGCCTGGGCGTGGTGCCCGCCGCGATCCTCGCGCTCGGCATCGTCACCCAGCCCGAAAGCCCCCGCTGGCTGGTCGGCAAGGGCCGCAACGACGAGGCGCGGCAGGTACTGACGCGGCTGCGCGGCGCGGGCGGCACGGCCGACACGGAACTGGCCGAGATCGAGGAGACCGAGCGCATCGAGCGGGCCGAGAGCCGGTCGCTGACCCTCAAGGATCTCGCCTCGCCCCGGCTGCGGCCGGTCCTGCTGGTCGGGATGCTGCTGGTCTTCTTCCAGAACTTCGTCGGCATCAACACGATCATCTACTACGCGCCGACGCTGCTCACCGACATCGGCTTCGGCTCCGACGGCGCGATCCTCGCCAACGTCGGCATAGGGCTGCTCAACATGCTGATGACGCTGCCCGCCATGCGCCTGATCGACCGCAAGGGCCGCAAACCGCTGCTCCTGTACGGCGCGCTCGGCATGTGTGCGGCGATGCTCGTACTGGCCGTCACCAACCTGTCCGGCCTCGGATACGGGGCAGCCCTGTCCGCCCTCACCCTCTTCGGCATCGCCCTGTACATCGCGTCCTTCGCGGTCTCCTGGGGCCCGGTGCAGTGGGTGATGCTGCCGGAGCTGTTCCCGATGCGCATCCGGGCCGCCGCGGTGAGCCTGTGCGTGATGTTCAACTGGCTGTTCAACATGGTGGTCTCGCTGGTCTTCCCGTCGCTGCTGCGCGCCTGGGGAGCGGGCGTGAACTTCCTGTTCTTCGCCGTGACGACGTTCGCCGCCTTCGTCTTCGTACGGAAGCTGCTGCCGGAGACCAAGGGCCGCAGCCTGGAGGAGATCGAACGGGACCTGCTCAAGGGCCGGGAGGGGCATCTTCCGGACAGTGGGGAGGGCCGGCCGGGGCAGTCCGAAGAGGACGGATCGGTACCGGTATCGTCGGGAGCCGACGCCGCACGGTGACGCAGGGTCGCCGGCCGAGCATCCGGGAGTACGAGATGAGCCAGCCCCCCGCCCGCCGGACCGTGCTGCGAGGGGCCGCGCTCGTCGGCGCTGCGGGCTTCGGCGTCGCCGCCTGCTCCGGCGGCGGCTCGGACGGCGCGTCCGCGACGCCCGCCGAGCCCGTCACGCTGGGCGCCGCCACCGAGGTGCCGGTCGGCGGCGCCAAGCTCTACCGCGAGAGCCGGCTGCTGGTCTCGCAGCCCGAAAAAGGCCAGTTCAAGTGCTTCAGCGCCAAGTGCACCCACGCGGGGTGCGTGCTGGACAAGATCGAGCGCAATCAGGGCAACTGCCCCTGCCACGGCAGCCGCTTCGACGTGACGACCGGCAAGGTCATCCAGGGGCCCGCCGGCAAGCCGCTGCCGGAGGTGCCGGTCAAGGCGGAGGGCGGCAAGCTGATCGCCGGCTGAGAAGGGGCCGTGGGGCGGCCCCGGCCGGTGACGCTGCGCAGTTGGCCGGAAACGGACTGCTCGGTGGCAGGGGCCTGACAAGGGGCCGGAAGAAGATCTACGATCGCACGACGTGGTGCGCCGATGACGCGCGAGGGGGGCTCGTCGTGCCGGGATCTTCGGGCCGAGGCCCCGTGGGGGCGGCATGACCGAGCGCCGTTACCGGGTCATGTGCCCTCCTGTCCCCACAAGTCATGGAGTATCACCCGCGATGCACTGGAGGCGACTGCGCCGCCGCTGCCGGCGCGTGATCGACGGGATACCGCTGCCCGAGCCGTTCTCCGCGCAGGAACTGTGCGCCCGGCTCGCCGCCGACCGGGACCGCCCGCTGCGGCTGATGACCCTGCCCACCCCGACCGGGCTGGGCATGCCGACCGGCATGTGGCTGGCGACCGAGGAAGGCGACTACGTCTTCTACGACGGCCGGACCAGCCCGCTCCACCAGGAGCACATCATCCTCCACGAGATCGGCCACCTGGTGTGCGACCACCGCACGGCCGTCGAGGACCAGCGGCTCTTCAGATACATCGACATCGAGGATCCGCACTCCATCCGGCAGGCGCTGGGCCGCACCCGCTACTCCGACCGGCAGGAGCAGGAGGCGGAGATGATCGCCAGCCTGATCCTGGAGGGCGCGGGGCGGGTGCCCGCGCCGACGCTGCTGTCCGGCACGCTCGGCGGCCTGGCCTCCGGCATGGGCCTGCGCGACGCCCGGCACCCGGGAGCGCCGTGTTCACCTGGCTGACCGACCTGGCCTGGCTGGAGAACGCCGGGATCGTCGCGCTGTGGGCCGTGGTGCTCGCCCGTGCCCCGCGCGGCCTGACGGACCGGGCGCAGCGGCCCCTGTGGCTGGCCATCGTGATGATCGCGCTGGCCATGTCGATGCACCTGGAGCCGGTCACCGCCGTCCTGGCACGGCTGGTGCCCGGCGCGCACTGGGTCGATCTGAGCACCCACCTGTTCAGCATCGTCGACGCCGCCGCCGTGCTGTGGTTCATCTTCCAGGCGGCGGGACGCCGGCGCCGTACGGTCCTGGTGTTCGGCGCCGCCCTCGCGGTGATGGCGGCGCTCGTCGTCCTGGACGTGACCGGGCCGCCGCATCCGCGCAACCAGATCACCCCCTCGCCGGACATCCCGAGCGTGCCGGACGCCTACTGGTACGTCTTCTTCGCCTTCCACCTGACCGCCGACACCACCTGCGGCATCGTCTGCTGGGCCCAGGGCCGCACCGGCGCGCCCCGGCTGCTGCGGTACGGGCTGCGCCTGTTCGGCACCGGCATCCTGCTGGCGTCCCTGCTGTGGGTGCTCAAGCTCTGCTACCTGTTCACCCGTTCGCCGGTCTTCGGCCCGCTGTTCTCGCCGGTCACCGGCGTGGAGGCGCTGTTCATCGCGGCGGGCGTGGCGCTGCCCGTGGTGGCCGGCGTCCGGTGGCTGTGGCGGGACCGTACGGCCTACCGGGGGCTGGCCGTGCTGTGGCGGGAGCTGACGGCGGTGACGCCGGACGTGGTCCTCGGGCCGGGCAGCCGGCTGCTCGACGCGGTGCTGCCGCTCCAGCTGCGCCTGTACCGCCGCGTCATCGAGATCCGCGACGCGATGATCGTGCTGCGCGACTACGTCTCCCCGGCCACCCTCGAAGCGGTCCGCCGGCACGTGGACGGCCAGGCCGTCCCCGGCCACCTGGCCGACGCGCATGTCACCGCCTGCTGGCTGGCGGCCGCGCTGCACGCCCGGCGCACCGGGGAGGAGCCGCGGGCCCAGACGGTCAACCTCGCGGGCCCCGGCGCGGGCGATCTCGGCGCGGAGGTCCGGCATCTGCTGCGGATCGCGGATGCCTACCGGTCTCCCGTGGTACGCGCCTACCGGGCGGTACACGTCGACACCGGGTGACGGAGCCGCGCCGCGGCCCGCCGCCGACGGGCCGCCATCTTCGTACGACGAGAGGAAGACCGTGCTCATTGCCTTCGCCCTGACGCCCATGGGCGTGGAGGAGAACGGCGCGGCGTACGTCGCCGACGCCATCAAGATCATCCGGGAGTCCGGGCTGCCGAACCGCTCGGACTCCATGTACACGATGATCGAGGGGGACTGGGACGAGGTCATGGACGTCGTCAAGCGCGCGACCGAGGCGGTCGCGGCGCGGGTACCGCGCGTCCAGGTCAGCATCAGGGCCGATGTGTGGCCGGGGATGGACCGCCCGCTCGACGGGAAGATCGCCATGCTGGAGCAGCGCGTGGCGCAGAACGCGGCCGCCGCCGACGCGCTGGACGGCAGCGCGGCCGCCGCGGACGCCGACGCTTCGGGCGTGCCGGCCACCGGCGCTCCGGGCGGGCCGGCCGCCGGCGCGGAGCCCACCCCGTAGCGGCCCCGCACGGCAGTCGCCCGCCTCACCCCCAGTCCCAGCCGATCCCCACGATCCCGGGCCGTACCCCCTGCTCCACCAGGTGCACGGCCCGGTGCTGCCCGCTCAGCGTCAGCTCCTGCTGCCCCGAGCGCGGCGCGCCCGCCTTCGTACGGGTGAAGCGGCGGCAGCGCACCGGCAGGGCCGCCTCGTCGAAGCACACCTGGAGGACGTACTGGCCGCCGGCGAAGCGGAAGCCGCGTACGTACTCCGCGCTCTGGCCGCCGCTGCCGTCCTCGAAGGTGTAGCCGAAGACATGGGTGTCGCCGGTGCGCAGCCGGACGTCGAAGAGCAGCTCGGCGACCACCATCGCGGTCGCGGCGTGCCGGCGGACCCGCCCCAGGCGGCAGTTCTCCCCGGCCGTGACGACCACCCGGGACGTGTCGCAGCCCGCGTCGCCCTGGTGTATGGCGACGTAGCGGTCCACGCCGTCCCGGTGGGCGCGCACCACCTGGAGGGAGCGGCGGCCGCTCATCTCGCGTCCGGCCCCGATGTGCACCCATTCGTGGTGGCCGACCGTGTGCAGTCCCCCATCCGTGGGAGCCTCCAGCTCGGCCAGGAGCTGGTGCAGCACGTCCGAGGGGTCGAAGAGCGTGCGGTAGGAGCGTGCGGCGGGGCGCTCCTTGGTCTCGGGCCGCTGGCCGCCCTCGGGGACCAGCAGCCGGTGCAGGGACTGCGCGGGCAGCTCCAGGACCTCTTCCAGGGCCCGTACGGCGCGCAGCGACTCGGGGCGCTGGGGGCGCCGCGCCCCCTGCTGCCAGTAACTCAGGCTGGTCACTCCGACCTTGATCCCGCGCTGCGCCAGCTTGTGCTGGACGCGGTGCAGGGCCAGCCCGCGGGCGGCCAGGGCGGCCCGCAGCGCCAGGTGGAACGGGCCGGTCTGGAGAATCTGCGTCAGCTCGGTCAATTGCGGTGATACCGGGACGGGTTCCGGATGTGCCCGGTGCGTCTGAAGTGTGGCCTTCCGGTGTACTTCGTGAAGCTCACGAGGTGTGTGTGATGCCTGTTGTGTCGTGTGCTGTGTCATCGCCCAACCCTTCGGCGCGCGCGGTGAACGTTCACAACCGGACTTCACACCGTGCGCGGGCCCTGCCTGTCCGCTGCAGTACGCCGGGCGCGGGCCGTTCACACCCGGGACCGGACGTCCACACCCCCATGTCACCCCGCATTGAAGCGTGTTGACCTGCTCCGGACAACACCCGATGCTCCTGACCAGCATCCGGATGCGCTCCTCCGTAACAACCCCCTCGTTCGGGAGGAACGCCATGACCTCGGCACCCCACCGCCGCGGCACACGCCGCAGATGGCTGTCGGCAGCGGCACTGTCGGCCGCCGCGCTGACCGCCATACCCGCCGCACCGGCCACCGCCGCGCCCGCCCCCACCGGCACGGCAGCCACGGCCCCCCACGCCGTCGCGGCCGCCAACCGGCTCAACATCACCATGCAGGCCCAGGAGAAGACCAACTGGTGCTGGGCCGCCTCCGGCAACACCATCGCCACCTTCTACGGCAGGCGCTACAGCCAGAACCAGTTCTGCAACGCCGCCTTCCGACGGCAGCAGGGCACCACCTGCCCCAACAATCAGGCCACACTCGGCAACGTGCAGAACGCGCTCGACTGGGCCGGCATCAACCGCGGCTCCTACGTCTCGGGCTACCTGAACTACGGCACCGTACAGAACGAGATCAACGCGGGCCGCCCCGTCGAGACCCGCATCCAGTGGTCCTCGGGCGGCGGGCACATGCACGTGATCTACGGTTTCGACACCGCGAACAACTGGGTCTACTGGGGCGACCCGTGGGGCTCCAACAACCGCTACAACTGGGGCGACTACAACTACTACGTCAACGGCAGCGAATTCTCCTGGACCCATTCGCTCTACCGGATCGGAGCCTGACATGACCGAGCGCAGCGCTCCGGCCGCATCCGCCACCGGTCCCGGCACCCCGGCCCGCCGCACCGCCGTACGGGCCGCCGCCACCGGCACGCTCGCCGCCGCCCTCCTCGGCCTCGCGCCGCAGAGCGCGCTGGCCGCCACCCCCGCGCCGCCGCCCGCACCCGCGATATCGGCCGTCACCGAGGCCCGCGCGGCGGCCACCGCGCCGGGCACCCTCACGACGCTCTCCCGCTTCTTCGCCCGCGACGGCGCGGTCGCCGCGGCGAAGGCGCAGCCGCGCATCGAGGGGCGGACGGTACCGGTGTACGTGCTCTCGCCCGACTTCGTGCGCGGCAAGGCCGGGGCCCCGGTCTCCCGGCTGGAGTTCCTGGCCAGCACCGCGGTCTCCGCCGACGGGCAGAAGGCGTCCGTGTGGACCGCCCGCAGCCGAGGCGCGTGGAAGGTCGTCAACATCGCGACCGGCGACGACGAGGCCCGCTACAGCGCGGCGGCGGACGGCGGCACCGTCTTCCAGGAGCCGCAGATCAACGCCTGGTACGAGCAGCGCGGCGACCGCATCCGGCCACTGGACGCCGAGGCGCGCAAGGCCATCGGCGCGGGCGGCACCACCGTCGCCGCGTACCAGAAGCGGGTCGCCAAGGCGTACGGCGACAAGCTGCCCGGCTCCGCGTACGACCGGCGCGGCGAGGCGGGCGGCTACGGCCCGCAGGAGGGCACGGGAAGCGCGGCCGCCGCGGCCCGTCCGCAGCCCGTCGCGGCCGGCGCCGCCGCGGACGACAGCAGCGGCCCGGTGACCGCGGCCTCGGCCGTGGCGGGCGCCGCCGCGCTGCTCGCCCTCGGCCTCTCCGGGGCGGCGGCGCTGCGCAGGCGCCACAGCCGCTGAGGCCCGGCCCGGGGACCGCCCGCCCCCGGGCCCGCACCGGTCCGGACGGGCCCGCCCGCCCGGACCGGTGCCCGCGTCCGCGCCCCGCGCCAGGGGCGCGGACGCCCCCGCCGCACCACCGGCGCACGCGCCCGCCGCCGCCCGCTGTCACCGCCCCCAAGTAGGGTGGGCGGCATGGCAGACCCCAGCAGTTACCGACCCAAGCCGGGACAGATCCCCGACTCGCCCGGGGTCTACAGATTCCGTGACGAGTACCGCCGCGTGATCTACGTCGGCAAGGCCAAGAGCCTGCGCCAGCGCCTGTCCAGCTACTTCCAGGACCTGGCCAACCTCCACCCCCGCACGCGCACCATGGTCACCACCGCGGCCTCCGTCGAGTGGACGGTCGTGAACACCGAGGTCGAGGCCCTCCAGCTCGAATACACCTGGATCAAGGAGTTCGACCCGCGGTTCAACGTCAAGTACCGCGACGACAAGAGCTATCCGTACCTGGCCGTCACCCTCAACGAGGAGTATCCGAGGGTCCGGGTCATGCGCGGCGCCAAGAAGAAGGGCGTGCGCTACTTCGGCCCGTACGGCCAGGCGTGGGCCATCCGCGAGACCGTCGACCTGCTGCTGCGCGTCTTCCCCGTGCGGACCTGCTCCGCCGGGGTCTTCAAGCGCTCCGCCCAGATCGGCCGCCCCTGCCTCCTCGGCTACATCGGCAAGTGCTCGGCCCCCTGCGTCGGCCGGGTCTCCGCCGAGGAGCACCGCGAACTGGCCGAGGAGTTCTGCGACTTCATGGCAGGCCGTACCGGCGCGTACATCCGCCGCCTGGAGAAGTCCATGCAGGAGGCCGCCGAGGAGATGGAGTACGAGCGCGCCGCCCGGCTGCGCGACGACATAGACGCGCTGCGGCGCGCCATGGAGAAGAGCGCCGTGGTGCTCGCCGACGCCACCGACGCCGACCTGATCGCACTCGCCGAGGACGAGCTGGAAGCGGCCGTGCAGATCTTCCACGTCCGCGGCGGCCGGGTGCGCGGCCAGCGCGGCTGGGTCACCGACAAGGTCGAGAACGTGGACACCGCGGCCCTCGTCGAGCACGCCCTCCAGCAGCTGTACGGCGAGGAGAGCGGCGACGCCGTGCCGAAGGAAGTGCTGGTCCCGGCGCTGCCCGACCCGGTCGAGCCGATCCAGCAGTGGCTCACGGAGCGCCGCGGCTCGAACGTTTCCCTGCGCGTCCCGCAGCGCGGCGACAAGAAGGACCTGATGGCCACGGTCCAGCGCAACGCCCAGCAGGCCCTGGTCCTGCACAAGACCAAGCGCGCCTCCGACCTGACCACCCGCTCCCGCGCCCTGGAGGAGATCGCCCAGGCCCTCGGCCTGGACTCGGTGCCGCTGCGCATCGAGTGCTTCGACATCTCCCACCTCCAGGGCGACGACGTGGTGGCCTCCATGGTCGTCTTCGAGGACGGCCTCGCCCGCAAGAGCGAGTACCGCCGCTTCCAGATCAAGACCTTCGAAGGCCAGGACGACGTCCGCGCCATGCACGAGGTCATCGGACGCCGCTTCCGCCGCTACCTCCAGGAGAAGCAGCAGACGGGGGAGTGGGAGGAGGAGACGCCCGCGGGGGAGGACGCCGGAGAGAGCCTGTCCGGCCCCGTCGGCGAGCCCGTGGCCACCGGCCCCACCGACGAGGAGGGCCGCCCCAAGCGCTTCGCCTACCCGCCCCAGCTGGTCGTCGTGGACGGCGGCCGGCCGCAGGTCGCCGCCGCCCGGCGGGCCCTGTCCGAGCTGGGCATCGACGACGTCGCCGTATGCGGCCTGGCCAAGCGCCTCGAAGAGGTCTGGCTGCCCGACGAGGACGACCCCGTCGTACTGCCCCGCAGCAGCGAGGGCCTCTACCTGCTCCAGCGCGTACGTGACGAAGCCCACCGCTTTGCCATTGCCTACCAGCGCAACAAGCGCGGCAAGCGCCTCAGGTCCGGGCCCCTGGACAGCGTCCCCGGGCTCGGCGAGAGTCGCCGCCAGGCCCTCCTTAAGCACTTCGGCTCGGTCAAGCGGCTGCGCGCCGCCCGGGTCGAGGACATCTGCGAGGTGCCGGGCATCGGCCGCAAGACGGCCGAGACCATCGCGGCGGCACTGGCCGGAGCGACCCCGGCCGCCCCGGCCGTGAACACCGCCACAGGAGAGATCATTGAGGATGACGGGGCCGCACCGGCCGCGTTGTCATCGGAACGGGGGCTGGAACGATGAGCGGCAGCACAGAGCAGTACAGGCACGACCAGCGGGACGCGCGCGACACACCGCGCCCCCGCGAGACCGAGGAAGACGGTGCACAGGTGAGTACGGGCACGATGCGCGAGGCCGGCCAGGGCGAGAGCGCCGCCATCCCCGAACTGGTGATCATCTCGGGCATGTCGGGAGCCGGCCGCAGCACGGCAGCCAAGTGTCTGGAGGACCTCGGCTGGTTCGTCGTGGACAACATCCCGCCCGAGCTGATCCCGCCGATGGTCGAGCTGGGCGCCCGCTCGCAGGGCAACGTCGCCCGCATCGCCGTCGTCGTGGACGTCCGCGGCCGGCGCTTCTTCGACAACCTCAAGGAATCCCTCGCCACCCTCGACGCACAGAACGTCAAGCGCCGCATCGTCTTCCTGGAGTCCTCCGACGAGGCCCTGGTGCGCCGCTTCGAGTCGGTGCGCCGCCCGCACCCCCTCCAGGGCGACGGCCGCATCGTGGACGGCATCGCCGCCGAACGCGACCTGCTGCGCGAGCTGCGCGGCGACGCCGACCTGGTCATCGACACCTCCAGCCTGAACGTCCACGAACTGCGCGCCAAGATGGACGCCCAGTTCGCCGGCGAAGAGGTCCCCGAGCTGCGCGCCACGGTCATGTCCTTCGGCTTCAAGTACGGCCTGCCCGTCGACGCCGACATGGTCATCGACTGCCGCTTCATCCCCAACCCGCACTGGGTCCCGGAGCTGCGCCCCTACACCGGCCTGAACGACGAGGTCTCCGGCTACGTCTTCGGCCAGCCCGGCGCCAAGGAGTTCCTCGACGGCTACGCGGAGCTGCTGCGCATCGTCGCCGAGGGCTACCGCCGCGAGGGCAAGCGGTACGTCACCATCGCCGTCGGCTGTACGGGCGGCAAGCACCGCAGCGTCGCCATGTCCGAGAAGCTCGCCCACCGCCTGGTCTCCGAAGGCGTCGAGACCGTCGTCGTCCACCGGGACATGGGGCGCGAATGACCGCCCGTCCCCTGCGGCTGCGCCGGGTCCGCAAGCTGGTCCCGGGCAGCCGCTCCGGCAGGGGCGCCACGCCCAAGGTCGTGGCGCTCGGCGGCGGCATGGGCCTGTCCGCCTCGCTGGCCGCGCTGCGCCGTATCACCGGCGACCTGACCGCCGTCGTCACGGTCGCCGACGACGGCGGCTCCAGCGGGCGGCTGCGCGACGAGCTGGGCGTCCTGCCGCCCGGCGACCTGCGCAAGGCGCTGGCCGCGCTGTGCGGGGACGACGACTGGGGCCAGACCTGGTCCCGGGTGATCCAGCACCGCTTCACCAGCGAGGGCGAGCTGCACGACCACGCCGTCGGCAACCTCCTCATCGTCGCCCTGTGGGAACAGCTCGGCGACCACGTCCAGGCCCTGGACCTGGTCGGCAAGCTGCTCGGCGCGCACGGCCGGGTGCTGCCCATGTCCGCCGTACCCCTGGAGCTCCAGGCCCTGGTCAAGGGCCACGACGAGGCCCGCCCGGACGACATCTCCACCGTCCGCGGCCAGGCCACGGTCGCGCTCACCCGAGGCGAGGTGCAGTCCGTGCACGTCGTCCCCGAGGACCCGCCCGCGGTGCCCGAGGCCGTCGAGGCGGTCCGCGACGCGGACTGGGTCGTGCTCGGCCCCGGCTCCTGGTTCTCCTCCGTCATCCCGCACCTGCTCGTGCCCGAGCTGCGCGAGGCACTGGAGGAGACCAAGGCCCGCAAGGTCCTCTCGCTGAACCTGGCACCCCAGCCCGGCGAAACCGATGGCTTTTCCCCGCAGCGTCATTTGGAGGTTTTGGCCCGACACGCCCCTAAACTCGCCTTCGACGTGGTGCTGGCCGACCGGGCCGCCGTGCCCGACACCGAAAGCCTGACCGTCGCTGCCAAGCAGCTCGTCGGCAGCGAGGTCGAGCTGGCGGCGGTCGCCGCGCCCGGCAGCCCCTGCGGCACGGCGGAGACCCACAAGGGAGCCGCCCGGCACGACCCGGAGCTGCTGGCCGCCGCGTACGACCGTATTTTTCGGATGCATGGAAGGATCGGCCCATGGCGATGACGGCAGCGGTGAAGGATGAAATCTCCCGGCTCCCCGTCACCCGGACCTGCTGCCGGAAGTCGGAGGTCTCGTCGATCCTGCGGTTCGCGGGCGGTCTGCACCTGGTCAGCGGGCGCATCGTGATCGAGGCGGAGCTGGACACGGGCATCGCCGCCCGGCGGCTGCGCAAGGACATCCTGGAGATCTTCGGCCACTCCTCCGACTTGGTGGTCATGGCCCCCGGCGGCCTGCGGCGCGGCAGCCGCTACGTCGTACGGGTCGTCGCCGGCGGCGACCAGCTCGCCCGCCAGACCGGCCTGGTCGACGGCCGCGGCCGGCCCATTCGCGGCCTCCCCCCGCAGGTCGTCTCCGGGGCCACCTGCGACGCCGAGGCCGCGTGGCGCGGAGCCTTCCTCGCGCACGGCTCGCTCACCGAGCCCGGCCGCTCCTCCTCCCTGGAGGTCACCTGCCCGGGGCCCGAGGCGGCCCTCGCGCTGGTCGGCGCGGCCCGCCGGCTCGGCATCGGCGCCAAGGCCCGCGAGGTGCGCGGCGTGGACCGCGTCGTCGTCCGGGACGGTGATGCGATTGGCGCGCTGTTGACGCGCCTGGGGGCCCATGAGTCCGTACTGGCCTGGGAGGAGCGGCGGATGCGCCGCGAGGTCCGCGCCACGGCCAACCGCCTCGCCAACTTCGACGACGCCAACCTGCGCCGCTCGGCCCGAGCCGCTGTCGCGGCGGGTGCCCGGGTCCAGCGCGCCCTGGAGATCCTCGGCGAGGAGGTCCCCGAGCACCTGGCCGCGGCCGGCCGCCTGCGCATGGACCACAAGCAGGCGTCCCTCGAAGAACTGGGCGCCCTCGCCGACCCGCCCCTGACGAAGGACGCGGTCGCCGGCCGCATCCGCCGCCTCCTGGCCATGGCCGACAAGCGCGCCCAGGACCTGGGCATCCCCGGCACGGAGTCGAATCTGTCGGAGGAGATGGCGGACGGGATGGTCGGCTGAGGTGCCGCGGTAGCGGCGCGTGTCCGGCGGGGTTTCGGCGCCCGGTGGTGAGCCGGTCGCCGTGGCCGACTTGCTCCCCGTACCGGGTTACGCCGGCCTTTGCCGGTGCACGGGGCCGGTCCTCCAGACTCCGTCCTACGGCCCAGCCCCTCCCGCCGTACGGCGACGATCGGCCGGTGGGGGCAGGCGTCCTCCCGCCCACGTACGTGGCAGTCTGGCGCGTACGGGAGGGTTCGGCACCGTAGGACGGAGTCTGGAGGGGCCGGGCCCGCGCCACCGCCGTAGCGGGGAGTTTCGACGGCAGGTGGCGGGTCAGCCGCCGTGGCCGACTCGCTGCCCGTATCCGGTGCCGCCGTCCCGCGCTTGGGTACGGGGCCGGTCCTCCAGACTTCGTCCTACGGCCCAGCCCCTCCCGCCGTACGGCGACGAACGGCCGGTGGGGGCAGACGTCCCCCCCCACCCACGTACGTGGCAGCCGAACGCGTACGGGAGGGTTCGGGACCGGAGGACGGAGTCTGGAGGGGCCGGGCCCGCGCCCAGTACCGGACGCCCCGAGGGGACCATCCCGGGGCCGGAAAACCATGTGCGGCCCACCCCGGCCGCCCCCTAGCCTCCGGCAAATGGACGCATTGCGGATCAGACCGATGGGGGCGGACGATCTCGCGTCGGCGGAGCGCGCCTCGGCGCTGACGTTTCTCGACGCGGATCGGCTTGCCCGCAGGGCCCGCGATCCGGAGCCCGAGCTGCGGCCCGCCGCTGCCGCCCGGCGCTGGATCGACCGGATGCGCTACTACCTGGACGTCGACCCGGGCGGCTGCTGGGTCGCGGTGGACGCCGGTACGGGGACGGGCGCGGACCAGGTGGTGGGCTTCGCCGTCTCCCAGAACCGCGACGCCCTCTGGTACCTCGCCACCTACGGCGTTCTGCCCGGCCACCAGGGCCGCGGCATCGGCAGGCGCCTGCTGGACGCCGTCCTCGCGCACGCCGACGGACGCCCGGGCATCTTCTCCTCCAGCGTCCACCCCGGCGCCACCCGCCGCTACCGGCTCGCCGGCTTCTCGCTGCACCCGCAGATGCAGATGGTGGGGACCGTCGACCGGTCCGCCCTGCCCGCGGTGGACGGGCTCCGGGACGGCGGCCCGGACGACTTCGCGTGGATGGACCGGCTGGACCGCGACCTGCGGGGCGCCGGGCACGGCCCCGACCACGGCTGTCTGCTCGCCGCCCACCGGCTGGTCGTCACCCGCGACCGGTCCCGGCCGGGGTACGTGTACGTCGATGACCGGGGGAACGCCGTGCTGCTGGCCGCCGAGCGGGTGGACACCGCGCAGCGGCTGCTGTGGGAAGCGCTGGCCGCGTCGTACGGGGACACCCTCGTCAACTGCATCACCGTCCCCAACGAATGGGCGATCGACGTCGGTCTCGCCGCCGGGCTCGCCATCAGCCAGGAGGGGTACATCGCCGTTCGCGGGATGCCTGTCCCGGCCCCGTACCTGGCGGCCGGGCACTTCCTGTAGGCCGTACGGGCACCCCGTACGGCCACCGCTTTTGGCCACGGCCTGTATTGACATGATCATGCAGCGTGACCAGTCTGGCGAGCGCTCATTCACGAGATGGACGACGGTGAGGGGGGCTCATGAGACGCAAGACGAGATCCTTACTGGCGGCAGCGGCGCTGCTGCTGGGCGGGATGGCGGCGGTGCCGGCCGCGCAGGCGCAGGCGCGGGACGGCGGGGGAGGGGACCGGGGCGCCATCGGGACGTGGAGCGGCCAGGTCAGCGCGGCGCAGGTGCCGCTGCTGCTGAAGGCCGGTGTGGACGGCCACGAGCTGGGCGCGCAGGTGCCGAAGGCCGGTAAGGGGCAGGTCGAGGTGCAGCTGTCGGCCGCGCAGGCGGCGGGGTTGCGCAAACAAGGGGTCCAGCTGACCCGCAAAATCGTTTCCCCGGAGACGCAGCGCAAGCTCAAGGCCCAGGGAGACCGGGTCTTCCGGCCCTACATGGGCGTCAACGGCCTGATGAAGGAGATGATCGACACCGCCCGGTTCAACCGGAAGCTGGCGAAGGTCGTCAGCATCGGCAAGACCGTCCGGGGCCACGACATCATGGCCCTGAAGCTCACCAAGAACGCCGACACCACCGAGGACGGCGCCAAGCCCGCGGTGCTGTACCTGTCCAACCAGCACGCCCGGGAGTGGATCACTCCCGAGATGACCCGCCGGCTGATGCAGTACTACCTGGCCGGGTACGGCAAGGACCCGCGGCTGACGAAGATCCTCGACACCACCGAGCTGTGGTTCGTGCTCTCCGCCAACCCCGACGGCTACGACTTCACCTTCGAGAGCCCGCAGAACCGCATGTGGCGCAAGAACCTGCGGGACAATAACGGCGACGGCAAGATCACGCCGGGCGACGGCGTCGACCTCAACCGCAACTTCGCCTACAAGTGGGGCTACGACAACGAGGGTTCGTCCCCCAACCCGTCCAGCGAGACCTACCGCGGCCCGTCCGCCGCCTCCGAGCCGGAGACCAAGGCGCTGGACGCCTTCGAGAAGCGCATCGGTTTCCGTTACGCCATCAACTACCATTCCGCCGCCGAGCTGATCCTCTACGGCGTCGGCTGGCAGGTCGCCACGCCCACCCCCGACGACATCCTGTACCGGGCCCTGGCCGGCACCCCGGAGAAGTCCGCGATCCCCGGCTACCGCCCGCAGGTCTCCTCGGAGCTGTACACCACCAACGGCGAAGCCGACGGCCACGCGTCCAACGTCAACGGCATCCCCATGTTCACCCCGGAGATGTCCACCTGCCAGACCGCGTCGAACGCCGACCCCAATGACGAATGGAACGCCGCCGACTGCCAGTCGGTCTTCACCTTCCCCGACTCCGAGAAGCTGATCCAGGCGGAGTTCGAGAAGAACATCCCCTTCGCGCTCTCCGTCGCCGAGAGCGCCCGGCGCCCGGACCGGCCCGTCTCGTCGGTGGGCCTGAAGGCGCCCGACTTCACGCCGCACGCCTTCACCACCTCGTACGCGCGTGGGGAGGAGCAGCAGGTCGCGGTCACCGCGCGCAAGTCCGTACGTGACAAGGAGCTCAACTACCGCGTCAACGGCGGGTCCCGGCACACCGAGGAACTCGAAGCCTGGAAGGGCGGCGAGACCTACGGCGGCGAGGACAATCTGCACTTCGACCAGTACCGGGCCGCCGTCGAAGGGGCCGACCCCGGCGACAAGGTCGAGGTGTGGTTCACCGGCCGTACCCGCGACGGCAAGGCCACCCGAAGCGAACCCTTCACCTACACCGTCGCCGAGCGGCCCCGCGCCGACACCCTGGTCATCGCCGAGGAGGGCGGCACCGCCCCTGCGCGGCACATCGCCGCGTACACCAAGGCCCTGGCCGCCAACGGCCACCGCGCGGCCGTCTGGGACGTCGCCCGGCAGGGCACCCCGGACGCGCTCGGCGTCCTGAGCCACTTCGAGAAGGTGGTCTGGTACACCGGCGCGGGACGGCCCGGCGGCGCCACCCAGCTGGCCGTACGCGACTACCTCAACGAGGGCGGCAAGCTGCTCACCGCCGGTGAGCAGGCCGGCGGCAGCGCCGTGGTCGGCCGGGCGGTCAGCGACGACTTCGCCCAGTACTACCTGGGCGCCGGCAGCCGGATCTCCCTGAAGTCGCCGCCCTCCTTCAAGGGCGACGGCAAGCTGGCCGGCACGGAGGTCAAGCTGGGCGACGCGCCCGGCAACCCGCTGGACGCCGCCGGCACCCACTCGGTCATCTCCGACGAGCTGCCGCCCGCGACGTTCCCGCAGTTCGCGAGCGCCGCGGCCGGTACCTACCCGGGCGTACGGTCGCCGTTCCAGCCGTACGAGGGCGACTGGTTCGCCGCCGCACAGCACCGCGACAACTCCTGGATGCGGCTGGCCCGGACCGTGGACCTGACAGGTGTGGCCGCGAGTGCCCGGCCCGCCTTCCAGTTCATGCTCAGCCACGACACCGAGGAGGGCTACGACAACGCCGTCATCGAGGCGCACACCGTCGGCAAGGACGACTGGACCACCCTGCGTGACGCGAACGGCGGCACCGGCACCGACGTACCCGCCGACTGCGGCCAGGGCTACTACCTGACCACCCACCCCTTCCTCCAGCACTATCTGACCCGGACCGGCACCCGGTGCGGCAACACCGGCACGACCGGTGCGTGGAACCGCTTCACCGGCAGCTCGAACGGCTGGCGGCCGGTGTCCGTGGACCTGTCCGCCTACGCCGGGCAGCTCGTCGAGCTGGCGATCTCCTACGTCACCGACCCCGGCACCGGCGGCCGCGGCGTCTTCGTGGACAACACCAAGGTCACCACCGGCGCCGGCGGCGAGCCCCTGGAGGGCTTCGAGACCTCCCTCGCGCCCTGGACCGTGCCCGGGCCGCCCGCCGGCAGCCCGGCCTCCTCGGGCGACTGGACCCGCTCCAAGGAGCTGTTCCGTACGGCCGGCGCGATCACCACGCGGAACACCGTCCTGCTGGGCTTCGGCCTGGAACACGTACAGACCGCCGCGCAACGGGCCGAACTGACCGGTGCGGCGCTCGACGCGCTGGACGACTGATCGCTCTCGTACTCTCTCGGCGAACAGGGCGGTCCGTGGCCCCAGAGTGGGCCCGGACCGCCCCTGTCAATGTCACGTACGTCTCGTATTGGGGGTAGGGTCGGAGGCGGTCGGGGACATCCCATACAGCTCGCCGGTGGTGAACCGGCGCACCAACGAGGAGATCGGTTCGTGACGATCCGCGTAGGCATCAACGGATTCGGCCGCATTGGTCGCAACTACTTCCGCGCGCTCCTGGAGCAGGGTGCGGACATCGAGATCGTCGGTGTCAACGACCTGACCGACAACGCCACCCTGGTTCACCTGCTGAAGTACGACACCATCCTGGGTCGTCTGAAGCAGGACGTCAGCCACACCGACGACACCATCACGGTCGGCGACCAGACCTTCAAGACGATGGCCGAGCGCGACCCCGCCAACCTGCCCTGGGGCGAGCTGGGCGCCGACATCGTCATCGAGTCGACCGGCATCTTCACCAAGAAGGCCGACGCCGAGAAGCACATCCAGGCCGGCGCCAAGAAGGTCCTGATCTCCGCGCCCGCCAAGGACGAGGACATCACGGTCGTGATGGGCGTCAACCAGGACAAGTACGACGCGGCCAACCACCACGTCATCTCCAACGCCTCCTGCACCACCAACTGCGTGGCGCCGATGGCCAAGGTTCTCGACGAGAACTTCGGCATCGTCAAGGGCCTGATGACGACCGTCCACGCGTACACCAACGACCAGCGCATCCTGGACTTCCCGCACAAGGACCTGCGCCGCGCCCGCGCCGCCGCGGAGAACATCATCCCGACCACGACCGGTGCCGCCAAGGCCACCGCGCTGGTCCTCCCGCAGCTGGAGGGCAAGCTGGACGGCATCGCCATGCGCGTCCCGGTCCCCACCGGCTCCGTGACCGACCTGGTCGTCGAGCTGGAGCGCGAGGTCACCAAGGACGAGATCAACGCCGCCTTCCAGAAGGCGGCCGAGGGCCAGCTCAAGGGCATCCTGGAGTACACCGAGGACCAGATCGTCTCCTCGGACATCGTCAACTGGCCGGCGTCCTGCACGTTCGACTCCTCCCTGACGATGGCGCAGGGCAAGAGCGTCAAGATCATCGGCTGGTACGACAATGAGTGGGGCTACTCCAACCGGCTGGTGGACCTGACCGTCTTCGTCGGCGGCCAGCTCTGACATCCGCCTGATCCAGGCCAGGGCACGTAGCTGTGCGGAAGGGGCTCGTAGGGCGCACCGAAGCGCCGTACGGGCCCCGTCCCATGACCGACCTACGCAACGGAGTCACTTCGCATGAAGACGATCGACGATCTCGCCCAGGAAGGGCTGTCCGGCAAGCGGGTCTTCGTCCGCGCCGACCTGAACGTGCCGCTGGACGGCACCACCATCACCGACGACGGCCGCATCCGCGCCGTCCAGCCGACGATCGCCAAGCTGGCCCAGCTCGGCGCCAAGGTGATCGTCGCCTCCCACCTGGGCCGCCCCAAGGGCGCCCCGGACCCGGCCTTCTCGTTGCGCCCCGCCGCCGAGCGGCTCGGTGAACTGGTCGGCCGCGAGGTCGCCTTCGCCACCGACACCGTCGGCGAGTCCGCCCGCTCGGTGGTCGCCGGGCTGGGCGAGGGCGAGGTCGCAGTTCTGGAGAACCTGCGCTTCAACCCGGGCGAGACCAGCAAGGACGACGCCGAGCGCGGCGCCTTCGCGGACCAGCTCGCGGAGCTGGCGGACGTGTACGTCGGCGACGGCTTCGGCGCCGTGCACCGCAAGCACGCCTCCGTCTACGACCTGCCGGCCCGCCTGCCGCACGCCGCCGGCGATCTGATCGCCACCGAGGTCACCGTCCTGAAGAAGCTCACCGAGGACGTCAAGCGCCCGTACGTGGTCGTGCTCGGCGGCGCCAAGGTCTCCGACAAGCTCGCCGTCATCGACGAGCTGCTCGGCAAGGCCGACCGGCTGCTGATCGGCGGCGGCATGGCGTACACCTTCCTCAAGGCCAAGGGCTACGAGGTCGGCATCTCCCTCCTCCAGGAGGACCAGATCCCGGCCGTCACCGAGTACATGGAGCGCGCCGAGAAGAACGGCGTCGAGCTGGTCCTGCCGGTCGACATCCTGGCCTCGGCGGACTTCCCCGACCTGAAGACGAAGGCCCCGGCCGACTTCGTCACGGTCGACGCCGACCAGATCCCCTCCGACAAGGAGGGCCTGGACATCGGCCCGAAGACCCGCGAGCTGTTCGCCTCGAAGATCGCCGACGCGGAGACCGTCTTCTGGAACGGTCCCGTGGGCGTCGCCGAGCACCCCGACTACGCGGGCGGCACCACCGCCATCGCGCGGGCCCTGCTGAACTGCGACGGCTTCACCGTCGTCGGCGGTGGCGACTCGGCCGCCGCCGTGCGCTCGCTCGGCTTCGACGAGAATGCTTTCGGCCACATTTCGACCGGCGGCGGCGCCAGCCTCGAATACCTCGAAGGCAAGACGCTCCCCGGCCTCGCCGCTCTGGAGGACTGAAGAACCGTGACTGACCGTACCCCGCTGATGGCGGGCAACTGGAAGATGAACCTCAACCACCTCGAGGCCATCGCGCACGTCCAGAAGCTCGCCTTCGCACTCGCCGACAAGGACTACGAGGCCACCGAGGTCGCGGTCCTGGCCCCCTTCACCGACCTGCGCTCGGTGCAGACGCTGGTCGACGGCGACAAGCTCAAGATCAAGTACGGCGCCCAGGACATCTCGGCGCACGAGTCCGGCGCGTACACCGGCGAGATCTCCGGCGGCATGCTCGCCAAGCTCAAGTGCAGCTACGTGGCCGTCGGCCACAGCGAGCGCCGCCAGTACCACGGCGAGAACGAAGAGATCTGCAACGCCAAGGTCAAGGCGGCCTTCGCGAACGGCCTCACCCCGATCCTGTGCGTCGGCGAGGGCCTGGACGTCCGCAAGGCCGGCAACCAGGTCGCGCACACCCTCGCCCAGGTCGACGGCGGCCTCGAGGACGTCCCGGCCGAGCAGGCCGAGACCATCGTCATCGCCTACGAGCCCGTGTGGGCCATCGGCACCGGCGAGGTCGCCACGCCCGAGGACGCGCAGGAGGTCTGCGGGGCGATCCGCGGCCGCCTCGCGGAGCTGTACAGCCAGGAGCTGGCCGACAAGGTCCGCATCCAGTACGGCGGCTCGGTCAAGTCCGGCAATGTCGCCGCGATCATGGCGCAGCCGGACGTGGACGGCGCCCTGGTCGGCGGTGCCGCGCTCGACGTGGACGAGTTCGTCAAGATCGTCCGCTTCCGCGACCAGTAGCAGCTATGACGACGGGCCCGGCCCGTCGTACCCTGTCGGGGCCGGGTCCGGCGTCATGTGCGCCCCCCGGCCCCGTACCATTCGATCTTCTTGGGTACGTCCCGTCCGCCAGTCCTAGAGAGTTGGTCAAGCCGTGGTCATCGGGTTCTCGGTAGCCCTCATCGTCTTCAGCCTGCTGCTGATGATGCTGGTGCTCATGCACAAGGGGAAGGGCGGCGGCCTGTCCGACATGTTCGGCGGCGGCATGCAGTCCTCGGTCGGCGGCTCCTCCGTCGCGGAGCGGAACCTGGACCGCATCACCATCGTCATCGCCCTGCTCTGGTTCGCGTGCATCGTCGTGCTGGGCGTCCTGATGAAGCTGGACAGCTGACACGGTGTCGGGGACGCGGCCTATCATGAGGGCGGCGTCCTCGGTGGGGGTGTAACTCCTGTCACTGGACGCGCGTTGGGCCTTACGTAGACTGGGGCGCTCCGCAGCGCGACTGCTGTTCGATGCTTCGCAGCACCATTACGCAGGGAGTTACAACCGTGGCAAGTGGCAACGCGATCCGAGGGAGTCGGGTCGGGGCGGGGCCGATGGGGGAGGCGGAGCGGGGCGAGTCCGCGCCGCGCATCCGCATCTCCTTCTGGTGCTCGAACGGGCACGAGACTCAGCCCAGCTTCGCCGGTGACGCGCAGATTCCGGACACCTGGGACTGCCCGCGCTGCGGCTTCCCGGCAGGCAAGGACCGGGACAACCCGCCGGACCCGCCGCGCACCGAACCGTACAAGACGCACCTCGCGTACGTCCGCGAGCGCCGCAGCGACGCCGACGGCGAGGCGATCCTCGCGGAGGCGCTCGCCAAGCTCCGCGGGGAGATCTGACGGACCAGCACACGACGGCCGGCCCGGCCGGAGGGAACCACCACCCCTCCGGCCGGGCCGTTCGCGTCTCCGGCCCGCGGCCGGGTGGGGCAGGGGCCGGTCGCGTACCGCTCCGAGGTGCCGAAACGGTTATCCGGGGCAGCCGACAGCGGGGGGACACCTCATCCCGCATCCTGATCAATTAGGTTGGGAGACGGCGGGGCCGGTACGAGAAGAAGAAGGCTGATGTCCGAGATGAACGCAGAAGGCCGCAGGCTCGACCAGACGGCCGAGTGGACCGCGCTGGGCAAGCACCGGGAGCAGCTGGGGGAGGTGCGGCTGCGCGACCTGTTCGACCAGGACCCGGACCGCGCCGGACGCTACACCCTCCAGGTCGGCGACCTGCACCTGGACTACTCCAAGCACCTGGTCACCGACGAGACGCTGCGCCTGCTGCGCGAGCTGGCCGCGGCCCGTGGCGTGGCCGAGCTGCGGGACGCGATGTTCCGCGGCGAGAAGATCAACGTCACCGAGAACCGGGCCGTGCTGCACACCGCGCTGCGCGTCCCCGAGTCCGCCTCGATCGAGGTCGACGGCGAGAACGTCGTCCCCGCCGTACACGCCGTCCTGCGCAAGATGCAGGTCTTCACCGACCGGGTGCGCTCGGGTGAGTGGAAGGGCCACACCGGCAAGCGGATCAAGACGGTCGTCAACATCGGCATCGGCGGCTCCGACCTGGGCCCGGCGATGGCGTACGAGGCGCTGCGCGCCTACACCCACCGCGACATGCAGTTCCGCTTCGTCTCCAACGTGGACGGCGCCGACCTGCACGAGGCCGTCCGCGACCTCGACCCCGCGGAAACGCTCTTCATCGTCGCCTCGAAGACCTTCACCACCATCGAGACGATCACCAACGCCACCTCCGCCCGCAACTGGCTGCTGACCGGCCTGCGGGCCGGCGAGGAAGCGGTGGCCAAGCACTTCGTCGCCCTGTCGACCAACGCCGAGAAGGTCGCGGACTTCGGCATCGACACCGACAACATGTTCGAGTTCTGGGACTGGGTCGGCGGCCGCTACTCCTTCGACTCCGCGATCGGCCTGTCCCTCATGCTGGCGATCGGCCCCGAGGCGTTCCGCGAGATGCTGGCCGGCTTCCACCTCGTCGACGAGCACTTCCGCTGCGCGCCCGCCGAGGAGAACGTCCCGCTCCTGCTCGGCCTGCTCGGCATCTGGTACGGCAACTTCTGGGACGCGCAGTCGCACGCGGTGCTCCCGTACAGCCATTACCTGTCCAAGTTCACGGCGTACCTCCAGCAGCTGGACATGGAGTCCAACGGCAAGTCCGTCACCCGCGACGGCAACCCGGTCCACTGGCAGACCGGCCCCGTCGTCTGGGGCACGCCCGGCACCAACGGCCAGCACGCGTACTACCAGCTCCTCCACCAGGGCACCAAGCTCATCCCGGCCGACCTCATCGGCTTCGCCAACCCGGTCGAGGACCTCCACCCCGGCCTGGTCGCCCAGCACGACCTGCTGATGGCCAACCTCTTCGCCCAGGGCCAGGCGCTGGCCTTCGGCAAGACCCCCGACGAGGTACGGGCCGAGGGCGTCCCCGAGGAACTGGTCCCGCACAAGACCTTCCAGGGCAACCGCCCCACCACCACCATCCTGGCCAAGGAACTCACCCCCTCCGTACTGGGCCAGCTGATCGCCCTCTACGAGCACAAGGTCTTCGTCCAGGGCGCCGTCTGGAACATCGACTCCTTCGACCAGTGGGGCGTCGAACTCGGCAAGGTCCTGGCGAAGCGAGTCGAGCCCGCGCTCACGGAGGGCACGGACGTCGAGGGGCTGGACGCCTCGACGCGGTCCCTGGTGGCCACGTACCGCGAGATGCGGGGCCGCTGATGGCGGCGGAGGAGGGGGTCCTGGCCGAGTTCCTGGACCTCCTCACCCCGGAGAACCGGCAGTGGTTCGAGTCGCGCCCGGAGGCCGAGCAGCGCGAGGTGGCGACCCGTCACCTGGAAGCCGTACAGGGCGACAAGGAACACGCCCTGGGCGCCTACGACACGCATGACACTGACGTGTCGGGTGTGGCGGTGGGGGATCTCCAGGATCCCGCGCACGTCGCCAACGCGATGGTCCGGCAGGAGCGCGAGCGCAGGCCGTGACCGGCTGAGGCCCGGTCGCGGTGGGCGCGGGCTCGGCCCCTCCGGACTCCGTCCTGCGGTCCCGAACCCTCCCGTACGCGTCGGACTGCCACGTACGTGGGTGGGGGGACGTCTGCCCCCACCGGCCGTTCGTCGCCGTACGGCGGGAGGGGGCGGGCCGTAGGACGGAGTCTGGAGGACCGGTCCCGTGCACGGGTGCGGGACGGCGGCACCGGATACGGGCAGCGAGTCGGCCACGGCGGCTGGCCCGCCGCCGGCCGTCGAAACTCCCCGGTACGGCGGTGGCGCGGGCCCGGCCCCTCCGGACTCCGTCCTACGGTGCCGAACCCTCCCGTACGCGTTCGGCTGCCACGTACGTGGGTGGGGGGACGTCTGCCCCCACCGGCCGTTCGTCGCCGTACGGCGGGAGGGGGCGGGCCGTAGGACGGAGTCTGGAGGACCGGTCCCGTACCCAAGTGCGGGACGGCGGCACCGGATACGGGCAGCGAGTCGGCCACGGCGGCTGGCCCACCACCGGCCGACGAAACCCCGTCGGACGACGAACGGCCCCGCTCCCACAAGGGAACGGGGCCGTCGTACGGACGTCAGGCCGAAGCCGGCGGGTACAGACCCCGCGGCAACTGCGACGCGGCCGCCTCGTCCAGGAGCCACAGCGTGCGGCTGCGGCCGTAGGCGCCCGCTGCCGGGGCCTGGATCTCTCCGGCGCCGGAGAGGGCCATCGCCGCGGCCTTCGCCTTGTCCTCGCCCGCCGCGAGCAGCCAGACCTCGCGGGCCGCGCGGATGGCGGGCAGGGTCAGGGAGAGGCGGGTGGGCGGGGGCTTGGGGGCGCCGTGGACGGCGACGACCGTGCGCTCCGTCTCGCGTACGGCGGGCAGCTCCGGGAAGAGCGACGCCACGTGCGTGTCCGGGCCGACGCCCAGGAGCAGGACGTCGAAGGACGGCACGGGGCCGTGGTCCTCGGGACCCGCCGCCGCGGACAGTTCGATCGCGTACGCCTCGGCCGCGGCGTCCGCGTCATTGCCGTACGGGCCGTTCGACGGGGCCATCACATGCACCCGCGCCGGGTCCACCGGAACGCTGTCCAGCAGGGCCTCCCGGGCCTGCGTGTGATTGCGCTCCGGGTCGCCGTCCGGCAGGAACCGCTCGTCGCCCCACCACAGGTCCAGCCGGCCCCAGTCCACCGCGTCCCGGGCGGGCGCCTCGGCGAGGGCCGCGAGCAGCCCGTTGCCGTTGCGGCCGCCCGTCAGGACGACGGAGGCCGAGCCGCGGGCCGCCTGCGCGTCCACGATCTTCGTGATCAGCCGGGCCGCCGCGGCCTTGGCCATCAGCTCCTTGTCCCGGTGGACGACGACCTGCGGCGCGCTCACTCGGAGTCCGCCTTCGGAGCCGCCTTCGAGTCCGCCTTCTTGGTGGCGGACTTCTTGGCGGGGGCCTTGGCCTTGGCTGCGGACTTGGCCTCGGCCGAATCCGTGGCCTCCGCCGCGTCAGCGGCACTGGTGACCGGCTCGTCCGCGGACTCGGCCGCCCGCGCGGCCAGCGGCGTCTGCGCCCGCTCCGGCTCACCGAGCCGGTCCACGCCGTACTTCAGCGTGGAGGCGTACGTGTCGTCAGGGTCGAGCCGCCGCAGCTCCTCCGCCAGGAGTTCCGCGGTGTCGCGCCGCTTGAGCGCGACGTTGCGGTCCGGCTGGCCCTGCATGGCGAGCGTGGCCAGCGAGCCGTCCGCGCGGTCGAGCGCGACCGGGCCGCAGTCCGTCTCCATGCGGACCGCAGTCAGGCCGGGGCCTGCCGAGAGCAGGCGCCGGACCGGTACGTTCAGCCGGTCGGCGAGCCACATGGCGAGCAGCTCGACGCTGGGGTTGAACTCCTCGCCCTCGACCTCGACCTCGGACACCTTGCACGGCAGCTGGTCGAGTGCCGCCGCCAGCATGGAGCGCCAGGGGGTGACGCGGGTCCAGGACAGGTCCGTGTCGCCGGGGGAGTACGCCTCGGCGCGCTCGGCCAGCTCACGGAGCGGGTTCTCCGCGGTGTACATGTCGGTGACGCGCCGCTGCGCGAGCGCGCCGAGCGGGTCGCGGGCGGCGTCCACCGGCGCGTTGACCGGCCACCACACGACGACCGGCGCGTCCGGCAGCAGCAGCGGCAGCACCACGGACTGGGCGTGGTTGATGGCCTCGCCGTAGAGCCGCAGGACGACCGTCTCGCCGGTGCCGGCGTCCGCGCCGACGCGGACCTCGGCGTCCAGGCGCGCCTTGGCGCGGTCGCGGGGCGACCGGCTGACGCGCTTGATGACGACGAGGGTGCGCGAGGGGTGCTCGCGGGACGCCTCGTTGGCGGCCTTCAGGGCGTCGTAGGCGTTCTCCTCGTCGGTGACGATGACGAGGGTGAGCACCATGCCGATGGCGGGGGTGCCGATGGTACGACGGCCCTGGACCAGCGCCTTGTTGACCTTGCTGGCCGTGGTCTCCGTCAGATCGATCTTCATGGCCGACGCCAGCTCCGTCCGTCTCGTGCGAGCATTTCGTCCGCCTCGGCCGGCCCCCAGGTCCCGGCCGGGTACTGCGCGGGCTTGCCGTGCTGGTCCCAGTACGCCTCGATCGGATCGAGAATCCGCCAGGACTGCTCGACCTCCTCGACGCGCGGGAAGAGGTTGGCGTCACCGAGCAGCACGTCCAGGATCAGGCGCTCGTACGCCTCCGGGCTGGACTCGGTGAAGGACTCGCCGTACGCGAAGTCCATCGAGACGTCCCGTACCTCCATGGAGGTGCCGGGCACCTTCGAGCCGAACCGCATGGTGACGCCCTCGTCCGGCTGGACGCGGATGACCAGGGCGTTCTGGCCCAGTTCTTCCGTGGCGGTGTGGTCGAAGGGGGAGTGCGGCGCGCGCTGGAAGACGACCGCGATCTCGGTGACGCGGCGGCCCAGGCGCTTGCCGGTGCGCAGGTAGAAGGGGACGCCCGCCCAGCGGCGGTTGTCGACCTCCAGCTTGACCGCGGCGTAGGTGTCGGTGCGGGAGTGGGGGTCGATGCCCTCTTCCTCCAGGTAGCCGACGACCTTCTCGCCGCCCTGCCAGCCGGCCGTGTACTGGGCGCGCACCGTCTCCTTGCCCAGGTCGGCGGGGAGCCGTACGGCACCGAGGACCTTGGTCTTCTCGGCGACCAGCGCGTCCGCGTCGAAGGAGGCGGGCTCCTCCATCGCGGTGAGCGCGAGCAGCTGGAGGAGGTGGTTCTGGATCACGTCACGGGCGGCGCCGATGCCGTCGTAGTAGCCGGCGCGGCCGCCGATGCCGATGTCCTCGGCCATCGTGATCTGGACGTGGTCGACGTAGGAGCGGTTCCACAGCGGCTCGAACAGCGTGTTCGCGAAGCGCAGCGCCAGGATGTTCTGGACCGTCTCCTTGCCGAGGTAGTGGTCGATCCGGAAGACCTCTTCCGGCGGGAAGACCTCGTGGACGATCCGGTTGAGCTCGCGGGCGCTCTCCAGGTCGTGGCCGAAGGGCTTCTCGATGACCGCGCGGCGCCAGGAGTCCTTGGTCTGGTCGGCGAGCCCGTGCTTCTTGAGCTGCTGGACGACCTTGGGGAAGAACTTGGGCGGTACGGACAGGTAGAAGGCGAAGTTGCCGCCGGTGCCCTGCGCCTTGTCGAGCTCCTCGATGGTCTTCTTGAGGGTCTCGAAGGCCTCGTCGTCGTCGAAGTCGCCCTGGACGAACCGGCAGCCCTGGACGAGCTGCTGCCAGACCTCTTCGCGGAACGGCGTACGGGAGTGCTGCTTGACGGCCTCGTACACCTCCTGGGCGAAGTCCTGGTGCTCCCACTCGCGGCGGGCGAAGCCGATGAGGGAGAAGCCCGGCGGCAGCAGCCCGCGATTCGCCAGGTCGTAGACGGCAGGCATCAGCTTTTTACGGGACAAATCGCCCGTGACGCCAAAGATGACCAGGCCCGACGGCCCCGCGATACGCGGGAGCCGTCGGTCCGCGGCGTCACGCAGCGGATTGCTGCTGGACAAAGTGGGTCAGCCCTCCGAAGGAGCGAGGCGCTTGAGCTCCGCCTCAGTGGACTTGAGCAGGTCGTTCCAGGACGCCTCGAACTTCTCGACGCCCTCGTCCTCCAGCACCTGCACGATGTCGTCGTACGAGATGCCGAGCTTCGCCAGCGCGTCGAGGTCGGCGCGGGCCTGCTCGTAGGTGCCGCGCACCTTGTCGCCGGTGATCTCGCCGTGGTCGGCGGTGGCCTCCAGGGTGGCCTCGGGCATGGTGTTGACCGTGTTCGGCGCGACCAGTTCCTCGACGTACATGGTGTCCTTGAGCGACGGGTCCTTGACGCCGGTCGAGGCCCACAGCGGACGCTGCTTGTTGGCGTGCGCCTTCTCCAGCGCGGCCCAGCGGTCCGAGGAGAAGACCTCCTCGTACGCCTGGTAGGCCAGGCGCGCGTTGGCGACGGCGGCCTTGCCCTTGAGGGCCTTGGCCTCGTCGGTGCCGATCGCGTCCAGGCGCTTGTCGGTCTCGGTGTCCACGCGGGAGACGAAGAAGGACGCCACCGACTGGATCTTGGACAGGTCCAGACCGGCCGCCTTGGCCTTCTCCAGACCCTCCAGGTAGGCGTCCATGACCGCGCGGTAGCGCTCCAGCGAGAAGATCAGCGTGACGTTGACGCTGATGCCCCGGGCGATCGTCTCGGTGATCGCCGGCAGGCCCGCCTTGGTGGCCGGGATCTTGATGAGCGCGTTGGGGCGGTCCACCAGCCAGGCCAGCTGCTTGGCCTCGGCGACGGTGGCGCGGGTGTTGTGGGCCAGGCGCGGGTCGACCTCGATGGAGACCCGGCCGTCCTGGCCGTCGGTGGCGTCGAAGACCGGACGCAGGATGTCGGCGGCGTCCCGCACGTCCGACGTCGTGATCATCCGGATGGCTTCCTCGACGGTCACCTTGCGGGCGGCCAGGTCGGTGAGCTGGGTGTCGTAGCCGTCACCCTGCGAGATGGCCTTCTGGAAGATCGACGGGTTGGTGGTGACACCGACGACGTGCTGCTGGTCGATCAGCTCGGCCAGGTTGCCGGACGTGATCCGCTTGCGGGACAGGTCGTCCAGCCAGATCGCGACGCCTTCGTCGGAGAGGCGCTTGAGTGCGTCTGTCATGGGGTTTGCATCTCCTACTAGATCGTGTACGGGCGTCAGCGCGTGGCCGCTGCGAGGGATTCCCGGGCCGCCGTGGCGACCGCGTCGGCGGTGAAGCCGAACTCGTGGAAGAGGGTCTTGGCGTCCGCCGAGGCACCGAAGTGCTCCAGCGAGACGATCCGGCCCTGCGGACCCACGTAGCGGTGCCAGGTCAGACCGATGCCGGCCTCGACCGCGACCCGGGCCTTGACCGTCGGCAGCAGCACGCTGTCGCGGTACCCCTGGTCCTGCTCCTCGAACCACTCGACGGACGGCATCGAGACGACGCGAGTCGGGATGCCCTCGGCCTGCAGCGCCTCGCGCGCCTCGACGGCGAGCTGCACCTCGGAGCCGGTGCCGATCAGGATGACCTGCGGCTCGCCGCCCTCGGCCTCGAACAGCACGTAGCCGCCCTTGGCCGCGGCCGGGTTCGCCTCGTACGTCGGTACGCCCTGGCGGGTGAGCGCGAGGCCGTGCGGCGCCGGCTTGCTCTGGTGGCGGCGCAGGATCTCGGCCCAGGCGGTGGCGGTCTCGTTGGCGTCGGCCGGGCGCACGATGTTCAGGCCCGGGATGGCGCGCAGCGCGGACAGGTGCTCGACCGGCTGGTGGGTCGGGCCGTCCTCGCCGAGGCCGATGGAGTCGTGGGTCCACACGTACGTCACGGGCAGCTGCATGAGCGCGGCGAGGCGGACGGCGGGGCGCATGTAGTCGGAGAACACCAGGAAGGTGCCGCCGTAGATGCGGGTGTTGCCGTGCAGCGCGATGCCGTTCATGGTCGAGCCCATGGCGTGCTCACGGATGCCGTAGTGCACCGTGCGGCCGTACGGGCTCGCCTCCGGGAGCGGGTTGCCCTCCGGCAGGAACGAGGAGTTCTTGTCGATGGTGGTGTTGTTCGAGCCGGCGAGGTCGGCGGAGCCGCCCCACAGCTCGGGCACGACCGCGCCGAGCGCCTGGAGGATCTTGCCGGAGGCCGCGCGGGTGGCGACGCCCTTGCCGGTCTCGAAGGCGGGCAGCGCCTTCTCCCAGCCGTCCGGCAGTTCGCCCGCCTGGATACGGTCGAACATGGCGGCGCGCTCCGGGTTGGCGGCGCGCCAGGCGGCGAGCTGCTTGTCCCACTCGGCGTGCGCCTCGCTGCCGCGCTTCCAGGCGGCGCGGGTGTGCTCGAGGACCTCGTCGGAGACCTCGAAGGACTTCTCCGGGTCGAAGCCCAGCACCTTCTTGGTGGCCGCGACCTCTTCGTCGCCCAGCGCGGAGCCGTGCGCGGCCTCGGTGTTCTGGGCGTTCGGGGCGGGCCAGGCGATGATCGAGCGGGCCGCGATGAAGGAGGGACGCTCGGTCTCCTCCTGGGCGGCCTTGAGGGCCTTGGCCAGGCCGACCGGGTCGAGGTCGCCGCTGGGCAGCTGCTCGACGCGCTGGACGTGCCAGCCGTACGCCTCGTAGCGCTTGATCGTGTCCTCGGAGATGGCGGTCTCGGTGTCGCCCTCGATGGAGATGTGGTTGTCGTCCCACAGCATCACGAGGTTGCCGAGCTTCTGGTGGCCGGCGAGCGAGGACGCCTCGGCCGACACGCCCTCCTGGAGGCAGCCGTCACCGGCGATGACCCAGATGGTGTGGTCGAAGGGCGAGGTGCCGGGGGCCGCGTCCGGGTCGAACAGGCCGCGCTCGTAGCGGGCGGCCATGGCCATGCCCACCGCGTTGGCGACACCCTGGCCGAGCGGTCCCGTGGTGGTCTCCACACCGACCGTGTGGCCGTACTCCGGGTGGCCCGGGGTCTTGGAGCCCCAGGTGCGGAAGGACTTCAGGTCGTCCAGCTCCAGGCCGTAGCCGGCCAGGTAGAGCTGGATGTAAAGGGTCAGGCTGGAGTGGCCCGCCGACAGGACGAACCGGTCGCGGCCGGTCCACTTGGCGTCCGCCGGGTCGTGCTTCATCAGCTTCTGGAAGAGGACGTAGGCGGCCGGCGCGAGGCTCATGGCGGTACCCGGATGGCCGTTACCGACCTTCTGCACGGAATCCATGGCCAGGACGCGAACGGTATCGACGGCCCGCTGGTCCAGATCGGTCCACTCGAAATCTGTGGTGGTCGGCTTGGTGCTCACCCTGAGTCAGGGCTCCTCTCCACATGTCGAATGCCGGGGACGGTATGTCCACCCGGCGCTGTCGAGCCTACCCCCGCATGTACGCGCGTCTTTTCGACGGAGCGTCGACGGCTCGTCATGATGAAACCAGTCGCCTAGAGCAACCAAATCCATGCGCCGGACATTCCCGCCCCGGGTGGGGCGGCCACATCTCCAGACTGCCGGGCGGCGCCCGCCTTCGCCTCCTGAACGGCGTGAACGGCGGCGGAACGCGGAGGGCCGGACGCCGGAGAAGGGGGACCGCGGCGCGCGGCGGAACGGCGGCGTGCGGCGGAACGGCGGCGTGCGGCGGGTGACGCGCGCGAGGGGCGGCGGACGATGCGGCCCGGCCGGCCCCGGGACCGGCCTCAACACGACCCCACCCCCGCGAAGGCCGTCGTATGGCCAACGTCTAAAGTGGCGTGGTACGCGCAAGCCTTAACCGGGTCTTCACGGCCGGGGACGCTTGCTGGCCTTATCTTCGCGGCGCGAGTCGCTGATGTTACTTCCAGGGGTGTGCGTGACGGCCGTCGAATCCCGTCCTGCAGGGGTCCTAGCCCAGGGCCCGCAGGGTTCAGGTCACCGTCCGTTCGGGGCCCGTGTCAAGGCGTTCGTGGCACTGACCAAGCCGCGGGTCATCGAGCTGCTGCTCATGACGACGGTGCCGGTGATGTTCCTGGCGGCCGGCGGCGTCCCCGACCTGGGCCTGGTGCTGGCCACCTGCATCGGCGGCTATCTCTCCGCCGGCGGTGCCGCCGCGTTCAACATGTACATCGACCGCGACATCGATGCCCTGATGGACCGCACCTCGCAGCGGCCCCTGGTCACCGGCATGGTCTCGCCCCGGGAGTGCCTGGTCTTCGCGAGTGCGCTGGCTGTCGGCTCCACCGCGTGGTTCTGGTTCCTGGTCAACCCGCTCTCGGCGATGCTCTCGCTCGGCGCGCTGCTCTTCTATGTCGTCGTCTACACGATGATCCTCAAGCGGCGTACCGCCCAGAACATCGTCTGGGGCGGCATCGCGGGCTGCATGCCGGTCTTCATCGGCTGGTCCGCGGTCACCAACACCGTCTCCTGGGCCTCGGCCATCCTCTTCCTCGTCATCTTCTTCTGGACGCCGCCGCACTACTGGCCGCTGTCCATGAAGGCCAAGGACGACTACGAGCGGGTCGGCGTGCCGATGCTGCCGGTCGTCGCCGGGAACAAGGCCGTGGCCCGCCAGATCGTCGCGTACAGCTGGGTGATGGTGCTGGTCTCCCTGCTGCTCCAGCCGCTGGGCTACACGGGCTGGTTCTACACCGCGGTGGCGGTGCTGTGCGGCGGCTTCTGGCTCATCGAGGCGCATGGCCTCCAGTCCCGCGCCAAGGCCGGGATCACCGGGCCGAAGCTGAAGGAGATGCGGCTGTTCCACTGGTCGATCACCTATGTCTCGCTGCTGTTCGTCGCGCTGGCCGTGGACCCGTTCCTGCGGTAGCCGCGGTGCGCCCGTAGCGTCCCGAGGGCCCGTCACGACACGCTCGTGGCGGGCCCTCGGCGTACGCAGGGCGGCTCTTCCCCCGCTGATTACCGGCGGGTAGCATCCTGTCCATGGCAGACACCAAGCAGGCGGACGAGCAGCGGGAAGACCAGGAGACCGGGGGCCGGTCCAAGCGGGACGAGCGGCGCACGGCCGCGCTGGCCAAGGCCGTCCGCGCCTTCGCCGCCGCGCACGGCGGCAGCGCCGGGGCCCAGCTGGCCCACATCGGCCGCGGCCGCGTCCGTATCGCGCTGGTCGGCGCGGACGGCCAGTGGGGCAACCTGGTCGCCGACTCCCAGGACATCGCGCGGGGCGCGGTCGAGCGGGCGGGGGCCGAGCTGCACGAGGACTTCGACGGCGAGTTCGCGGCCAAGGTGCGCACCGGGCCGTACGAATGGTCGCGGATGGCGGGCATCCAGGTGGGCGGTCCGGCCAACGCGTAAGCACGGACCGCTGTGCGGCCCCGGCCCCGGCCCCACGGCCCCACGGCCCGCCGGGCCCGGGCCCGCTACCTGACGACCGCGTCGTCCGTTGAGCCCACCAGGGGCGGCGTCCGTGCCGCGCCGGGTGGGCTCTCGGCGCCGCGGGCGCCTTCGGCTTCGGAGGCTTCGGGGAGGAGGGGCGGATGGACCGACTGCCACCGCTCGTGGACCAGTACGGCCACGGCGTGCTCCACGGGGACCTGGGGCTCGGCGCCTTCGAGGCGCACCTCGCCGCGGCCTCCGGCGGCCACGGCCCGGCACCGGCCGGCACCACCTTCTTCGACAGCTGGACCGGCCTCGGCGTACGCCGCTGGTGCCCGCCGCTGCTCGGCCTGGAGGCCCACTGCCCGCCCGCCCGCTACCTCGCCCGCAGGCGGGAGCTGGGTGCCTACCGCGCGACCCGTCTGCTGCTGCGCGGCTCCGGCATCGCTACGTTCCTGCTGGCGGCCGGGGCGCCCAGCGAGCTGACCTCGGCCGCCGAACTGGCCGCCGCTGCGGAGGCCGGTGCCCACGAGGTCATCCGGCTCGAACCGCTCGCCGAACAGATCGCCGACACCTCCGGCAGCGTCGACTCCTTCATCGGCTACACCGCCGAGGCGGTCTACGCGGCCACCCAGGACGCCACCGCCTTCGCCTCCGCCGCGGCCTTCTGCGAGGGCCGCGCCCCGGAGGCGGGCGAGGTGCGGCGCGCCGCCGACCGGTGGCTGCGCGACCGCAGGCCGGGAGAGCGCCTCACCGACCCGACGCTGCTGCGGCACCTGCTGTGGAGCGCGGTGGCCACCGGCGTCCCCGTACAGCTGCACTGCCCCGATCCGCAGCCGCTGACGGGCTTCCTGCGGGCCACCGCCGGTCTCGGTACGGACGTGGTGCTGCTGCCCCGGCCGCCGCACCACGCGCGGGCGGCGGAGCTGGCGGCGGTGCACCCGCACGTCTACGCGGACGCCGGGCCGTACCCCGGGGACACGCTCGCCCGCGCCCCGTTCGGCAAGCTGCTGTTCTCCACGGGGGCGCGGGCGCTGCCCGAGCTGTACGTGACGGGCGCGCGGTTCTTCGTACGGGCCCTGGAGCGGGTCGTACGGGAGTGGACCGAGGAGGGCATGTGCGCGCCCGCGGACGCGCGGCTGATCACCGCGATGATCGCGTCCGGGACGGCGCGCCGGGTCTACCGGCTGGAGGCCCCGGCGGCGGGCTGAGGCGCGGTGGCGCCGGCCTCGGCGGGGGCCGGAACCTCGGCCTTGGGACCGGAGGTCTCGCCGTCCCCGGCGGGCACCGGCCCCCGGTCGCGCAGCGCGAGGTGGATGCGCAGCACGCAGATCCACACCAGCGTCGAGACCAGCATGTGCAGGCCGACGACGATCTCCGGCAGGCCCGCGAAGTACTGGACGTAGCCGATGACGCCCTGGACGGCGATGCAGCCGAACAGCTCCAGGACCATCCGGCGCGGCGCGGCCGGCGCCTTGACGGCGCGCAGCGTGAACCACAGGGCCACGGACAGGCCGACCACGATGTAGACGAAGTCGACGTGCAGCTGGGTGATCTCGTGCCAGTCCACCGGGATGCGGTGGACCTTCTTGGCGTCGCCCGCGTGCGGGCCCGCGCCGGTGACGACCGTACCCAGGACGGTGAGCGCGCCGGTCGCCAGGACCAGCAGCCCGGACAGCTGGCGCACCGGCCGGGAGACCAGGTCGCGCGGCGCCTCGTCGCCCTCGGCGGCGCGCCGCCAGGCCAGTACGGAGACCGTGAGCAGGGCGGTGGTGAGCAGGAAGTGCGCGGCCACGAGGTACGGGTTCAGACCGGTCAGGACGACGATGCCGCCCCAGACCGCGTTGCCCATGACCACCCAGAACATCGCCCAGCCGAGGCGGGTGAGCGAGCGGCGGCGGGGCGCGCGGGCGCGGGCCGCGATGATGAAGACGCCGATGAACGCGCACAGCACGTACGTCAGCAGCCGGTTGCCGAACTCGATGAGGCCGTTGATGCCCATCGCGGCGGTGGGCGTGAGGCTGTCCGGGGTGCACTTGGGCCAGGTCGAGCAGCCCAGGCCGGACTGGGTGAGCCGGACGGCGCCGCCCGTCACGACGATCACGACGGACATCACGACGGTGGCCAGCGCGGCGCGCCGGACGAAGGCGGCGCTCGGCTGCCAGCGGCGCGCGATCAGCTCAAAGGGGTTCCACGTGTTCGGCACGCAGCCATGGTAGGCCGCGGCTTGTGCAAAGTTTCACGAGGGGGGTGGGCAACGCGCGGGCCGTTCGGGTCACCGCAGCTCACGGCTACTCCCAGCGGAAGAACTTGGCCGCAGCGCCCAGCCCGAGGACCGCCCACACGGCGAGGATGCCCAGGTCGCCCCAGGGCAGCCCGGCGCCGTGCTGGAGGACGTCCCGCAGGCCGTCCGAGAGCGCGGAGATCGGCAGCAGTCCGAGCACCGACTGCACCGCGCCGGGGAACTTGTCCAGCGGCACGATCACCCCGCCGCCCACCAGCAGCAGCAGGAAGACGAGATTGGCCGCCGCCAGCGTCGCCTCCGCCTTGAGGGTGCCCGCCATCAGCAGGCCGAGGCCGGAGAACGCCGCCGTACCGAGGACGAGCAGCAGCACCACGGACAGCGGGTTGCCGTGCGGGGACCAGCCCAGCGCGAACGCGATCACCGTCAGCAGCACGATCTGGAGGATCTCGGTCACCAGCACCGAGCAGGTCTTGGCCGTCATCAGCGCCCAGCGGGGCAGAGGCGAGGCGGCCAGCCGCTTCAGGACCCCGTACCGGCGCTCGAAACCGGTCGCGATGGCCTGCCCGGTGAAGGCGGTGGACAGCACGGCGAGGGCCAGGATGCCCGGCGTCAGGAAGTCGACCGCCTTGCCCGCGCCCGTGTCCACGATGTCCACGGCGGAGAACAGGACCAGCAGAAGCGTCGGGATGACGACGGTCAGCAGCAGCTGCTCACCGTTGCGCAGCAGCATCTTCGTTTCGAGGAGGGCCTGCGCGCGGATCATCCGGCCCAGCGGCGCCGCGCCGGGCCGGGGGGCGAAGGTGCCGGGGGCGCCGGCCGCGCCGCCCCGGTCCGTCGTGCCGGTGGCGGTCATCAGCGCAGCTCCTTGCCGGTCAGTTCGAGGAAGACGTCCTCCAGGGTGTGCCGTTCGACGGCAATGGCGTTCGGCATGACGCCGTGCTGCGCGCACCAGGAGGCCACGGTCGCCAGCAACTGCGGGTCGACCTTCCCGCTCACCCGGTACGTGCCGGGCGTCAGCTCGGCCGCCGCGCTGTCCGCGGGCAGCGCCTTGAGCAGCGTCGCCAGGTCGAGGCCGGGCCGACCGGTGAAGCGCAGGGTGTTCTCGGCGCCGCCCGCGCACAGCTCCTCCGGGCTGCCCTGGGCGATCACCCGGCCTCCGTCGATGATCGCCACATCGTCGGCCAGCTGCTCGGCCTCGTCCATGAAGTGGGTGGTCAGCACGGTGCTCACGCCGTCGGCCCGCAGCTCCCGTACGAGGTCCCAGGTGGCGTGCCGGGCCTGTGGGTCCAGACCGGCCGTCGGCTCGTCGAGGAAGACCAGCTCCGGGCGGCCCACGACGGCCATGGCCAGCGCGAGCCGCTGCTGCTGCCCGCCGGACAGCCGCCGGTAGCTCGTACGGCCGCAGCTGCCCAGGCCCAGCCGGTCCATGAGCAGATCGACGTCGACGGGGTGGGCGTGCAGGCTCGCGGTGTGCCGCAGCATCTCCTCGGCGCGGGCGCCCGCGTAGACGCCGCCGGACTGGAGCATCACGCCGATACGGGGGCGTAGCGCCGCGGCGTCGGCGACCGGGTCCAGGCCCAGGACGCGGACGGTTCCCGCGTCGGGACGGCGGTAGCCCTCGCAGACCTCGACGGTGGTGGTCTTCCCGGCGCCGTTGGGCCCGAGGACGGCGGTCACCGAGCCCGCCTCGACCCGGAGGTCGAGGCCGTCCACCGCGGTCTTGCTCCCGTACCGCTTGACCAGGCCGGTGATCTCTACGGCGGGCGGACGGCCGGGGGCCCGGGGGGTGTCCCCGGAGGAGGCGCTGCGCATGACCGGAAGTCTACGAAGCGCGGGGGTGCGCGCAGGCGCGGGGGCGAAAAGGCCCGGCCAAGGAGGTATTCCCCCGGGCGGCGGAGGCGGGCCGTCCTGTGCGGGGCGTAGATCACCGGCGTCGGGGCGGGGAGGGGGCAGGCGGCCGCCCGAGGGCTGTGTGTGACCCTGAACCCGCAGGTCAGCGGCGGTTCCATCGAGTCCGTACGGTCATCCGGCGTCCCTGCCGATTAGGTGACCCTTAGTGATCGAGGCCACCTGTCCGTGATCCGGTCGAGGGTTGTATCGGCCTGAGGAATTACGCAACAATGGCGTTGTGAAATACGCGAGCGAGGACCAGGAAGGCACCGCGGCCCGGCCGGCCGGCGGGCCGGACCGCCCCGCGCCCGCGAGGGCCGCGCGGTCCGCCCCCGGCGCCGCGCCGTCCCACGACGAACAGCGGGGCACGCGCAACCGCGTCGCGCGCTCCATCCTCGACCACGGTCCGTCCACCGCGGCCGAGCTGGCCCTCCGGCTGGAGCTGACCCAGGCGGCCGTCCGCCGCCACCTCGACGCCCTCGTCGCGGAGAACGTCGTCGAGCCCCGCGAGAAGCGCGTCTACGGCGCCCGCACCCGCGGCCGCCCCGCCAAGGTCTTCGCGCTCACCGACTGCGGCCGGGACGCCTTCGACCAGTCCTACGACCAGCTCGCGGCCGACGCGCTGCGCTGGATCGCGGAGAGCGCGGGCGGCGGCGAGCTGGGCGAGGCCGCCATCGCGGCGTTCGCCCGCGCCCGCTTCGCGGCCCTCGCCGAGAGCTACCGTCACGCCGTCGAGGCCGCCGCCCCCGAGGGCCGCACGAAGGCACTCGCCGAGGCATTGACCGCGGACGGGTACGCTGCTACGGCACGCAGCGCGCCCAGTCATCAGCTAGGTGAGCAGCTCTGCCAGCACCACTGCCCGGTCGCCCACGTCGCCGAGCAGTTCCCGCAGCTGTGCGAGGCGGAGACCGAGGTCTTCTCCCGCCTGCTGGGGACCCATGTGCAACGCCTTGCCACCATCGCCCACGGCGACGGTGTCTGCACGACCTTCGTCCCGAAGGGCCGACAGAGCGCCGGCAAGGCCGCCCACCGCACCACCAAGACCACCACAGCTTCTGCAAGCACGGCCGGGAGGAACCCCGCATGACTCTCCCCACGGAGACTGCTCACCCCGAGCTCGAGGGCCTGGGCACGTACGAGTACGGCTGGGCCGACTCCGACGTGGCCGGCGCCTCTGCCAAGCGCGGCCTGTCCGAGGACGTCGTCCGCGACATCTCGGCGAAGAAGAACGAGCCCGAGTGGATGCTCAAGCTCCGCCTCAAGGGCCTCAAGCTCTTCGGCAAGAAGCCCATGCCGAACTGGGGCTCGGACCTCTCGGGCATCGACTTCGACAACATCAAGTACTTCGTGCGCTCCACGGAGCAGCAGGCCGCCTCCTGGGAGGACCTGCCCGAGGACATCAAGAACACCTACGACAAGCTGGGCATCCCCGAGGCGGAGAAGCAGCGGCTGGTCGCCGGTGTCGCGGCGCAGTACGAGTCCGAGGTCGTCTACCACCAGATCCGCGAGGACCTGGAGCAGCAGGGCGTCATCTTCCTGGACACCGACACCGCGCTCAAGGAGCACCCGGAGCTCTTCAAGGAGTACTTCGGCACGGTGATCCCGGCCGGCGACAACAAGTTCGCCTCGCTGAACACCGCGGTCTGGTCCGGCGGCTCGTTCATCTACGTCCCCAAGGGCGTGCACGTGGACATCCCGCTCCAGGCGTACTTCCGCATCAACACCGAGAACATGGGCCAGTTCGAGCGGACGCTGATCATCGTCGACGAGGACGCCTACGTCCACTACGTCGAGGGCTGCACCGCCCCGATCTACAAGTCCGACTCGCTGCACTCCGCGGTCGTCGAGATCATCGTGAAGAAGGGCGGCCGCTGCCGCTACACGACGATCCAGAACTGGTCGAACAACGTCTACAACCTGGTCACCAAGCGCGCCGTCGCCTACGAGGGCGCGACCATGGAGTGGGTCGACGGCAACATCGGCTCCAAGGTGACGATGAAGTACCCGGCCGTCTACCTGATGGGCGAGCACGCCAAGGGCGAGACCCTGTCCATCGCCTTCGCGGGCGAGGGCCAGCACCAGGACGCCGGCGCCAAGATGGTCCACATGGCCCCGCACACCTCGTCCAACATCGTCTCGAAGTCGGTGGCGCGGGCCGGCGGCCGCACGTCCTACCGCGGTCTGATCGAGATCGGCGAGGGCGCCGAGGGCTCCAAGTCCAACGTGCTGTGCGACGCCCTGCTGGTCGACACGATCTCCCGCTCGGACACCTACCCGTACGTGGACGTCCGCGAGGACGACGTGACCATGGGCCACGAGGCGACCGTCTCCAAGGTCAGCGACGACCAGCTCTTCTACCTGATGGCGCGCGGCCTGTCCGAGGACGAGGCGATGGCGATGATCGTGCGCGGCTTCGTGGAGCCGATCGCCCGCGAGCTGCCCATGGAGTACGCGCTGGAGCTGAACCGGCTGATCGAGCTGCAGATGGAAGGCGCGGTCGGCTGACGGCCGCAGCGGGCAGCACTTGAATTCTCACGAGGAAGAGAGCACGACGACAGCCATGGCTGAGGCTCAGACAATCCCGGCGGGTTCGACAACCACCGGTTCGATCGCGGTGGCCGCCGAGTCCACCGTCGCCACCCGGATGAGCGCCCCGCCGTCCTACGACGTGGCGGACTTCCCGGTGCCGCACGGCCGCGAGGAGGAGTGGCGCTTCACGCCCCTCGCGCGCCTGAAGGGCCTGCACGACGGCACCGCCGTCGCCTCGGGCGCCGACCTGAAGGTGGACATCACCGCGCCCGAGGGCGTCACCCACGAACTGGTCGAGCGCGACGACCCGCGCGTCGGCAAGGCCGGCAAGCCCGTCGACCGGGTCGCCGCCCAGGCGTACAGCTCCTTCGAGAAGGCGTCGGTCGTCACGGTGCCCAAGGAGACGGTGCTCACCGAGCCGATCCGCATCGCCGTGCACGGCGAGGGCGGCACCGCCTTCGGCCACCAGGTCATCGAGCTGGGCGCGTTCGCCGAGGCCGTCGTCGTGATGGACCACACCGGCGACGCCACGCTCGCCGCCAACGTCGACTACATCATCGGCGACGGCGCCAAGCTGACCGTCGTCTCGGTGCAGGACTGGGACGACACCGCCGTCCACGTCGCCCAGCACAACGCGCTGGTCGGCCGGGACGCCGGCTTCAAGTCCGTGGTCGTCACCTTCGGCGGCGACGTGGTCCGGCTGCACCCGCGCGTCACGTACGCCGCGCCCGGCGGCGAGGCCGAGTTCTACGGCCTGTACTTCACCGACAACGGCCAGCACCAGGAGCACCGCCTCTTCGTCGACCACGAGGCGCAGAACTGCCGCTCCAACGTCGTCTACAAGGGCGCCCTCCAGGGCCAGGACGCGCACGCCGTCTGGATCGGCGACGTGCTCATCCGCGCCGCCGCCACCGGCACGGACACCTACGAGCTGAACCGCAACCTGGTGCTGACCGACGGCGCCCGGGTGGACTCGGTGCCCAACCTGGAGATCGAGACCGGCGAGATCGTCGGCGCGGGCCACGCTTCGGCCACCGGCCGCTTCGACGACGAGCAGCTCTTCTACCTGATGGCCCGCGGCATCCCGGCCGACGAGGCCCGCCGCCTGGTCGTCCGCGGCTTCTTCGCCGAACTCGTCCAGCAGATCGGTCTGCCGGACGTGGAGGAGCGCCTGATCGCCAAGATCGAGGCCGAGCTGGAAGCGTCCGTGGCATGACCGCCGCCTACGTACGCGCCTGCGGGCTGGCCGAACTGGAGGAGGACAGCCCCAAGCGCGTCGAGATCGACGGCGTGCCGGTCTCCCTCGTCCGTACCGAGGGCGAGGTGTTCGCGATCAACGACATCTGCTCGCACGCGAACGTCTCCCTGTCCGAGGGCGAGGTGGAGGACTGCTCCATCGAGTGCTGGCTGCACGGCTCCAGCTTCGACCTGCGCACCGGCAAGCCCTCCGGCCTGCCCGCGACGCAGCCCGTCCCCGTATACCCCGTAAAGATCGAAGGAGAGGGCCCGGACGCTTCCGTGCTCGTCTCCGTCACCCAGGAGTCCTGAGTCCCCATGGCAACGCTTGAGATCCACGACCTGCACGTCTCCGTCGAAGCCGAGAACGGCTCGCGCGAGATCCTGAAGGGCGTCGACCTGACCGTGAAGCAGGGCGAGACGCACGCCATCATGGGCCCCAACGGCTCCGGCAAGTCCACCCTCGCCTACTCGCTGGCGGGTCACCCCAAGTACACGATCACCGGCGGCACCGTCACCCTCGACGGCGAGGACGTCCTGGAGATGTCCGTCGACGAGCGCGCCCGCGCCGGCGTCTTCCTCGCCATGCAGTACCCGGTCGAGGTGCCCGGCGTCTCCGTCTCCAACTTCCTGCGTACCTCCGCCACCGCCATCCGCGGCGAGGCCCCCAAGCTGCGTACCTGGGTCAAGGAGGTCAAGGAGGCCATGGAGCGGCTGTCCATGGACCCGGCCTTCGCCGAGCGCAACGTCAACGAGGGCTTCTCCGGCGGTGAGAAGAAGCGCCACGAGATCCTCCAGCTGGAGCTGCTCAAGCCGAAGATCGCGATCCTCGACGAGACCGACTCCGGCCTGGACGTCGACGCGCTGCGGATCGTCTCCGAGGGCGTCAACCGTGTCCGTGAGTCCGGCGACGTGGGCACCCTGCTGATCACCCACTACACCCGGATTCTCCGTTACATCAAGCCCGACCACGTGCATGTCTTCGCCAACGGCCGGATCGCCGAGTCCGGCGGCCCGGAGCTGGCGGACAAGCTGGAGGCCGAGGGCTACGAGGCGTACGTGAAGGGTGGCGCAACCGCGTGACGAAGCTGCCGGGCCTCCTCGACACAGAGGCGATCCGCAAGGACTTCCCGATCCTGGATCGACAGATCCACGACGGGAAGAAGGTCGTGTACCTGGACAACGCGGCCACCTCCCAAAAGCCCCGCCAGGTGCTGGACGCGCTGAACGGGTACTACGAGCGCTACAACGCCAACGTCCACCGCGGTGTGCACGTGCTCGCCGAGGAGGCCACGGCGCTGTACGAGGGCGCGCGCGACAAGGTCGCCGCGTTCATCAACGCGCCGAGCCGCGACGAGGTGATCTTCACCAAGAACGCCTCCGAGTCGCTCAACCTCGTCGCGAACATGCTCGGCTGGGCGGACGAGCCGTACCGCGTCGACCAGGACACCGAGATCGTCATCACGGAGATGGAGCACCACTCCAACATCGTGCCGTGGCAGCTGCTCTCGCAGCGCACCGGCGCGAAGCTGAAGTGGTTCGGGCTGACCGACGACGGCCGGCTCGACCTGGACACGATCGACGAGGTCATCACCGACCGCACGAAGATCGTTTCCTTCACGCTGGTCTCCAACCTGATGGGCACCGTCAACCCGGTCGAGGCGATCATCCGCCGCGCCCAGGAGGTCGGCGCGCTGGTCTGCATCGACGCCTCGCAGGCCGCCCCGCACATGCCGCTGGACGTGCAGGCGCTCCAGGCGGACTTCGTGGCCTTCACCGGCCACAAGATGTGCGGTCCGACCGGCATCGGCGTCCTGTGGGGCCGCCAGGAACTCCTGGAGGACCTGCCCCCGTTCCTCGGCGGCGGCGAAATGATCGAGACGGTGTCCATGCACTCCTCGACCTACGCCCCCGCGCCGCACAAGTTCGAGGCGGGCACGCCCCCGATCGCGCAGGCCGTCGGCCTCGGCGCGGCCGTGGACTACCTCACCTCGATCGGCATGGAGAACATCGCCGCGCACGAGCACGCCATGACGGAGTACGCCGTCCGGCGCCTGCTGGAGGTCCCTGACCTGCGCATCATCGGCCCCTCCACGGCCGAGGACCGCGGCGCGACGATCTCCTTCACGCTCGGTGACATCCACCCGCACGACGTGGGCCAGGTGCTGGACGAGCAGGGCATCGCGGTCCGGGTCGGCCACCACTGCGCACGGCCGGTGTGCCTGCGCTACGGAATTCCCGCGACCACGCGAGCGTCTTTCTACCTGTACTCCACTCCGGCCGAGGTCGACGCCCTGGTCGAGGGGCTGGAGCACGTCCGCAACTTCTTCGGATGAGGACGAGGACTGACTGAGCCGTGAAGCTGGATTCCATGTACCAGGACGTCATCCTGGACCACTACAAGCACCCCCATGGGCGCGGTCTGCGGGACGGCGACGCCGAGGTGCACCACGTCAACCCGACCTGCGGTGACGAGATCACCCTGCGCGTACGGCTCAACGGTGCGACCGTGGAAGACGTGTCGTACGAGGGCCAGGGCTGCTCCATCAGCCAGGCCAGCGCGTCCGTGCTCAACGACCTGCTGGTCGGCAAGGAGCTGGGCGAGGCGCAGAAGATCCAGGAGACCTTCCTGGAGCTGATGCAGTCCCGCGGCCAGCTGGAGCCGGACGATGCCATGGAGGAGGTGCTGGAGGACGCGGTGGCGTTCGCCGGCGTCTCGAAGTACCCCGCCCGCGTCAAGTGCGCCCTGCTGAGCTGGATGGCTTGGAAGGACGCCACCGCCAAGGCCCTCTCCGAGGAGGCGAAGACCGCATGACCGAGAACGCAGTGACCACGAAGCCGGCTTCGGAGGAAGAGGTCCGCGAGGCCCTGTACGACGTCGTCGACCCCGAGCTGGGCATCGACGTCGTCAACCTGGGCCTGATCTACGGCATCCACGTGGACGACGCCAACATCGCCACCGTCGACATGACGCTCACCTCGGCGGCCTGCCCGCTGACCGACGTCATCGAGGACCAGGCACGGTCCGCCACGGACGGCATCGTCAGCGAACTCAAGATCAACTGGGTCTGGATGCCGCCGTGGGGCCCCGACAAGATCACGGACGAGGGCCGCGAGCAGCTGCGCGCGCTGGGTTTCAACGTCTGACCGGCCCCTCCGCGCACCAACGGCGGCGCCCGCCGGGGAAACCCGGCGGGCGCCGCCGTTTCGTCTGCCGGGGCCGCCCGTTCCCCTGACACGGCCATGCCCACCCGGCACACTGACGGTCATGGCCGTTTCTCTTTACCTGTTAGCCGTCGACGCCCACGACCTCAAAGGACTCGCCACCTTCTGGGCCCGCGTCCTGGACTGGCGCATCGTGCACGAGGACGACGAAGAGGTGATCATCGCCGCCGACGAGAACGCCCTCCCCGGCATCATCTTCCTGTCCGTCCCCGAGGAAAAGGCAGGCAAGAACCGCCTGCACATCGACCTCGCCCCGGACGACCAGGCGGCCGAGGTCGAGCGGATCATCGGCCTCGGGGCGCGGCGGGTGGACGTGGGGCAGGGGGAGGTGTCGTGGGTGGTGCTGGCGGACCCCGAGGGCAACGAATTCTGCGTGCTGAGGCCGAAGAAGTCGTTGCTGGGCTGACTGCCAAGGCGTATCAGCGGCGCCGCCTCACCGCCTCCGTGAAGATACGGAAGACGGTGATGCGCTGATCGCCTCGTAGCCCTCGTAGCGTGACGAGGTGTCCGACGAAGAGGGCGACGACCACGAGCAACGGGAAGCCCGCGAGCAGCAGAAGTTCCGCAGGGATTGACATGAGTGTGCGTTGCCTTTCCTGTGATGAGTGCGAACGGATGCGGTGCGCATCACGACACACGATCAGGTCTGGCGGCGCCATGCCGCTCAGTTCCCCAAGCCGTATCTCTGCAGGTCAGGGACGTTCGCGGGAAATCCCGGCGGGACGTGAGCTCAGCGGCGGAAGCCCCGTCCGGGATCACGGGTGTCGCCATCGCGGAACGGGACGAACCATTGGTCGGCCTCCAAACTCGCGATACCGAGCATCTGATTGATGTGACTGTCAGGGTCTTCGATGCCTTGCGCCCAAGGCTGGAACAGAAAGAGGACATCGGTGTCCTCCAGGAATGAGTCCAAGCACTGATGCCAATCATAATCGCCTGGCTCTTCGTCTATTCCTTGCACAAGATCGTTGACGAGTTCAGGGTTATCCACCACCAAGGAAGATGCTAGCTCCACAGTCAAGTGCATCGCGATTTCCTCGGCAGTGCACGTGGGGAGTGGCCATTCTCCTGCCTGGATGTCGCCGGCCAAATCGTCGAAGCAGCGAGCCATTTGACGACGCCACTTGTGGTCCTGGCTCCAGGTCAGTACAGGCATCCTGCTGTAAGGGAATGAATAGTTACCATTCAGGTCGACTCGCGTGTCACCAATGTTTTTCAATTCGTCATAGGCCATGTCGGCGAGTATGGTAAATGCCGCTTGAAGGATACGCAGTGTTCGTGGCGTAGGGCCATAGTCATCTTCACTCCATTCGTCATCCTCTATCATTTCGCTTTGCGGGGAGCCAGAGGTGGGTGAATGAGAAGTCGGAGTGAGGGGGGCTGCGGGGCCGTTGAAGTAGGATTGTGCGAGTTCGTCACCTGCCTCGGCGGCTTTTCTGTACCAGTTGTTTGCTTCACTTCTTTCCTGTCCTCGGAAATGGAGATCCCCGAGGAGCCGTAGAGAGAGTGTGTCGCCGGAATCGGCTGAGAGGTGGAGCCACCGAGCGGCCTCTGCTCGGTCATCCTTCTCGTACAGCAAGCCCAGGGTGCGTATGACCTGGACATCACCGGCCTCGGTCAATGGCTGCAGCGCGCGCCGACTGACATCCACGCGGGAGTTGGCGTAAGCAGCGAAAGCGACGCTGAAGCGCTGCTGATCTGCTGTGCCCGCTTCCAGTGTGATTTGCCAGACTTTCTCTGGCAGCAGTTGCGGAGAAGGCTTATGTTCCCGTAGGTGGGCGTCCAGCAGGTATTCGAAGGGGCGTAACCCGTCATCTTCCTGTATGAGGAGGCGGGTAACCGCGTCCCGCGGAGTGGTGGCCCAGGAAAGTGCTTCTTCGAATGGTTCAGGCCCGATCAGGCTCTTGTTTCGTCCAGGGAGATAGTCTTCATGAAGCGCCTCCAGCAACGTGACGGGTAGCGGATCGGTCAAGCCTGCCAGTGTCAAATCGATGGCTGCCCACACCAGAGCAGCACCACGGGGGTTTCCATTGACCACTGCCGCAGCCTTCAACTCCTTCCAAAGTTGAGGGCCCGTGGCCAGAGTTTCCGCGATGCCGAAATTATCCGCTTGGGTGAGAGCCAGTTGGAGTCGCGCGTCGCGATGGCGGCGTAGTTGCTGGCGTGCGCGCTCAAGCTCATTTTCCGACCACAGGCGTCGTACCTCGAATTCCTCCGAGATTCGAAGAAGTTCATCCTCTGGAAAATTCTGCCTGACGCGTGATCGCATAGTCCCGAGAACAACGGCCCGGGAGGTGAGCAGAGCGTGTATCTCTCTGAGCCCGAGCCTCCCGGAGCCGAGGTACCGCTCCATATCGTTGAGCCATAGAATGCACCGCTCGCCCTCGTTGGAGAGCCGGACGACTGTCGCGGCCGCTTCGGAGGCATCTGCCGCGCACCTGGGCACGATGAGCAGATGCCGGGGCAGAGTGCTGGCCATCGCTTCGAAGGCGCAGCGAGTCTTGCCGGCTGTTGAATCGCCAACCAGTAGAACCGCCCCACCGTGCTCGGCGGAGCGGATGAGGGCGCTGCGTACGGCAGGATCGATGTCTCGGGGGATGTACGGAGGTACGGCGTCCCCGTCTGCGGTTGTGCGGGCTCGATGCACCATGAGCTGCAGTGGGTCCGCGTCCCGAACTCGTAGAATCGCGGCTTGCGGGCGCTGTTCGGGAGCGCCCTCGTTGGTGGCCTGTTGGTACAGCCGAGCCCAGCCAGCACGTTCGAGCCGGCCTGGAGGGAGCGAGGCCACTTCTTCGAGAGCGGACAGGAATGAGTTGAGGGCGGCTAAGGACGAAGGCAGTCTGTCTCCCCTGCGCCAAGCGCTGATGGCGCTCTTGCTCACCGGGTGCCGGTTCCTGTGCTGGGTGGCTCTGGCGATCTGCTCCTGTGTGGGCTTCCCCGCTCCTTCGCAAGCGATCTTGTTCATCGCGTCCCGGACGGCGTCGGCGAAAGCTGCGCGAGCGCCCGACGGTTGCCTGCTGTGTTCCATGGATCGATGGTGCCGTGCGGCACTGACAGGAGTCAGGTGCGAGATGCCGCAGCCGTTCCGGGGTCAATGATGCGTACAGCCGTACGCAACGTTGTGTACGCTCGTACGCATGGTGTACGTGACGCTGGCCGGGGCGATCCTCTCCGAGATTCTTGCGACGACCGCGATGAAGTACAGCGACGGGTTCAGCAGGCTGTGGCCCTCGCTCGGGACCGCGCTGGGGTACGTCGTCGCGTTCGCGCTGCTCGCGAAGACGCTGAAGACCATGGATGTCGGGACGGCGTACGCGATCTGGTCCGGGGCGGGGACGGCCGTCGTGGCGGCGATCGGGATGGTGTTCCTCGGGGAGGCGGCGACCGCCGCGCGGATCATCGGGGTGCTGCTCGTGATCGCGGGCGTCGTGGTGCTGAATCTGGGCGGGGCGCACTGATGCCCCGCCGTTACGATCCCGACCGGCGGCAGCGGATCATCGACGCGGCGATCCGGGTGGTGGCCGGGCGGGGCATCGCCGGGCTCAGCCACCGTGCGGTGGCCGCCGAGGCGGACGTACCGCTCGGTTCGACCACGTACCACTTCGCCTCGCTGGACGATCTGCTGATCGCGGCGCTGCGACAGGTCAACGGGGAGTGGCTGGCCGGGATCGAGGCGTGGGTGCGGGGCGTGGACCCGGACGTTCCGCTCGCGGACGAGCTGACGCGGCTGGTCGAGGAGTCGCTGGGCGGGGACCGGTCGCGGGTGGAGCTGGAGTACGAGCTGTACCTCGCGGCCCTGCGGCACGAGGCGGTGCGGCCGCTCGCGGCCGAATGCCTCGACACGATGGCCGAGCTGCTGCGGCGGCGGACCGGCGACGCGGGGACCGCGCGGGCGCTGGTCGGGCTGATCGACGGGCTGATGTTGCAACATCTGCTGACGGGGCGGGAGTTCGACCGCGCGGAGGTGCGGGACGCGGTGGCGCGGGTGATCGGCTGAGGGGGCTCCCGGCGGTTGCTCGGTGGTCGGTCGGTGATCGTTCGGCGACCGCCCGGTTATCAATCCTTTATCGCTCAACTTGTTAGGTGTGTCCGCCCCCGTGTAGGTCTTGATCTTTATTGATCACCTGGGGGGCCTTGCGGCGTTCTGCGCCTGTTGTCGCCCAGCGGTACGAGGTGAGAGAACCACACGTGAAGAGGAAGCCCCAGGGCGCGGGCAAGCAGGCGGACGGCACCGAGGACTGGTTCACCGGACCCGCCTGGCGGGACCGGGACGGACGGGCCGCGCGGCGCCGGAAGCGGATACGTATCGGCGCCGCGGTGGTCGTCGCGGCCGGGGCGGCGGTCCTGGTCCTGAACCCGGGGGACGTCCGCTCGAAGCTCCCCGGCCGGCTCGGCGGTGACACCACGGCCGCCGAGCCGCTGCCGCCGGAGACCGCGGCGCCCGGCGCGGCGCCCGCCGACGAGGCGTTCCCCGCCACCCCGACCCTGGCGGCGCCCTTCGCGGGCTCGCCCGCCGTACGGTACGCGGACGGCGCGGCGGGCATCGTCCTGCCGGACGCCGAACCGGTGGGACGGTTGTCGAAGGACGAGGTGGCAGGCGTGCTGCGGCAGGTGAAGGAGCTGCTCGCGGACGCGAACCTGAACCGGCGGACACTGCGCGGCGAGCGTCCCGCGGTGGCGCTGAACCTGGTCGATCCGCTCCAGCCGGACGTGCGGAAGGAACTGGAGGCCGGTCTGACGAAGCCGGACCGGGAGCACGATCCGTTGCAACTGTTCACCCGCTTCGACCCGCACGAGGTGCGGCCCGCCGGTGACGTCGTCAAGACGCGCGGCCGGATGACGTTCAAGGAGGGCCGGGACGGCGCGCTGGCCGTCCACACCGACCACACCTTCGTCCACCCGGTCGTGAAGGCCGCGGCAGGCGCTTCCGAGGTGACCCGTACGGTGGTCCGCCGGGTGGTGGACTTCGAGGTCAACGACCCGCGGCGCTTTCAGGCAACCCCGGGGAAGCCGGCCCTGGCCGGGTACCACCACGAGGTCGCCAACACCGCCTGCGAGGTGTACGACGGATTCCTGCACCCGCAGTTCTCGGACAGCCGGCCGGCGGCCGAGGCGTCCGGCCCGGCCACCGACCCGTACGACCGGAGCCAGGAGATGAAGGAGGACGAGAGCACCGGCTGCGGCACGGTGAGCCGCATCTAGGACCAGGGGCGGGTGGCATGACCGGTCCCCGCGCCCGCCGGGCGTCCTGCCTCCCGGACCGGTTCGCCTCGGCAGCCCCCCTCCGGTTAGGTTTTCGGCATGACCGATGCTGCTACCTCCCCTCTCCCCCAGACCCCGAACGGGCTGGGCGGTGCCCCCATCACCGGCGCCGTCGCCGCCGGGCTCGCCACCGTCACCACCGACGGCACCGTCCTCGACACCTGGTTCCCCGCGCCGGAACTGGTGGCCGACCCCGGCCCCGCCGGGACCGAGCGGCTGACCGCCGAGCGCGCCGCCGAACTGCTCGGCGAGGCCGCGCCGAAGGCGGTCGGTCCCGACCCGCGCCGCGGTGTCGAGGTCGTGGCCGTCCGTACGGTCATCTCCTCGCTGGACGACAAGCCGCTGGACGCGCACGACGTGTACCTGCGCCTGCACCTGCTCAGCCACCGGCTGGTCAAGCCGCACGGCCAGAGCCTGGAGGGCATGTTCGGCCTGCTGGCGAACGTCGCCTGGACCTCGCTGGGCCCGGTGGCCGTCGACCAGCTGGAGACCGCGCGCCTGAACGCCCGCGCCGAGGGCCTGCACCTCCAGGTCACCAGCATCGACAAGTTCCCGCGGATGACGGACTACGTCGCCCCGGCCGGCGTACGGATCGCCGACGCGGACCGGGTGCGCCTGGGCGCCCACCTCGCCGCGGGCACCACCGTGATGCACGAGGGCTTCGTCAACTTCAACGCCGGCACGCTCGGCACCTCGATGATCGAGGGCCGGATCTCCGCGGGCGTCGTCATCGGCGACGGCTCGGACATCGGCGGCGGCGCCTCCACCATGGGCACCCTCTCCGGCGGCGGCAAGCAGATCATCTCGATCGGCGAGCGCTGCCTGCTCGGCGCGGAGTCCGGCATCGGTATCGCGCTGGGCGACGAGTGCGTGGTCGAGGCGGGCCTGTACGTGACCGCGGGCACCCGCGTCACCATGCCCGACGGCCAGGTCGTCAAGGCCGCCGAACTCTCCGGCGCCGACAACATCCTCTTCCGCCGCAACTCCACCACCGGCGTCGTCGAGGCCCGCCCGAACAAGGCCACCTGGGGCGGTCTCAACGAGGTGCTGCACAGCCACAACTGAGGCGCGCTGCCGCACCAGAAACGTGCGTAACACCGTGGCCCGGCGGGTGAGTCCCGCCGGGCCACAGTCATGCCCACCGCACGCTGTGGCCGGTATCGGACCGTGCCAACCCGGCCGTTCGTGGGCACCATGGCGGGACGATGTCCATCGGAGTCCGGGGAGTCCGGCGGCGAGGACTCGAACGGACCGGTCCGTACCGGGAGGCGTCATGAGGCTGGGCAAAGCGCTTGCTGTCGGTGTCGCGGAGGACGTGGCGGCCGTGACGAACGCCGAAGGGGACGTGGTGGTGCCCGAGACGGTCGCGGAGTGCGAGGTTTCGGAGCCGGTGTCCGTCGAAGTTCCGGAGCGGCATCCGGTCCCCGCCGGGCGATGAGGCTGCGGCTGCCGGAGGAGCGTCCCGCCGCGCCGCCCGAGGGGTACAAGCTCGCCCATGCCGTGATCTCCCACGACGGTGAGCGGGCCGGGTTCGCCGGGGTCTCGCTCGGCGGTGCGCTTCCGTACGGGTTCTTCGACGAGGCGCGCTGTGTGTACGGCAGGCGCCACCGCTGCCCCGCCCTGCGCTGCGACTGCGGTTTCTACTGTGTGCACACCTTCGACCAGGCGCTGGCCCTGGCGTGCGCCGGCCAGTACCGCAAGGCCGTACTGCTGGAGGTCACCGTTCTCGGCGCGTACATCCGCTTCGAGCGCGGCATGCGGTACGAGCGGCAGCGGGTGCGGGTGGCGCGGGTCGGCGCGTGTGCGTGCGGCGGGGTGCCGTGCGCGTTCGCGGACGCGGGGTGGGGGCGTACCGGGTGGCGGGTGCTGACGGCCGTCTGCGCGGGGTGCGCGGCCCGGCGCGGGCGTACGGCGTTCGCGGCCTGGACGGCGGTGAGCTTCCCGGAGTTCGTACGGCGCGGGGGCGGGCCGCTGCGGATCGTCGCGGGCGGTGATCCGGAGGCCGGGGCGGAGCCCGCCGGGGAGCGGCCGGCGTCCGAGGCCCGTACCGTCCCCGAGCTGGCCGCCGAGGCGACCTTGATGCAGGCCAGGCTGGACTGGCTGCAACGCCAGCTGGCCCGGTTCACCGGCAAGGACGGCGCGGACCGCACCTCGTAACCGTATCCGTACGGTACGGAGACGGGCGCTTGCCACCGGCCGGTTACGCTGACCGGCATGCGCGATCTTGTGGCGGGAACGGGGTACCTGGGGAAGGGGCAACGCTGGGTTGCCCGGCACGGCAGATGGTGGGGGTTCGGGCTGATCCCGGCGCTCATCACCCTGGTGCTGTACGCGGCGGCGCTGGGCGCGCTCGCCTTCTACGCGGGTGACCTCGCGGCCTGGGCGACGCCTTTCGCCGACGGCTGGGGCTCGCCCTGGCAGGGGCTGCTGCGCGGGCTGTTCGTCGCGCTGCTCTTCGCGGGCGGGCTGCTGCTGTCCGTGCTGACCTTCACCGCCGTCACGCTGCTGGTCGGCGACCCCTTCTACGAGGCGCTGGTGGAGCAGGTCGAGAAGTCCGAGGGCGGCGGCCCGCCCGACCCCGGCCTGCCGCTGTGGCGGGAGCTGTGGATCTCGCTCAAGGACAGTGTGCACGTCCTGGTGCGCGCCGCCGGTTTCGGTGTGCTGTTCTTCGTGCTGGGCTTCCTGCCGGTGGTCGGGCAGACCGTGGTGCCCGCGATCGGCTTCTGCGTCTCCGGTTTCTTCCTCACGGTGGAGCTGACCTCGGTGGCGATGCAGCGGCGCGGCATTCCCGTACGGGAGCGGCTGCGGATGCTGCGCGGCCGCAAGGGGCTCGCGGTGGGGTTCGGTACGCCGCTGGTGCTGGCGTTCCTGGTGCCGTTCGTGGCCGTGTTCCTGATGCCCGGCGCGGTGGCCGGGGCGACGCTGCTCGTCCGCGACCTCACCGGCGACGGCGGGGCGGCGGGGGAAGAGGACGCGCAGGTGGCGGACGAGGTTACTGCTGTGCAGCCTTCAGCGCCGCCATCAGCTCGCTGGTGACCTCCGGCCCGGCCGCCAGCAGGGGCGCGCGGACCGGTCCCGCGGGCAGCCCGAGGGCGTTCAGCAGCGCCTTCGCGGTGACCGCGCCGGGGTGCCCGCCGTCCATCATCGCCTCGATGAGCGGGACGAGGCGGAGGTGGCGGCGCGTGGCCTTTGCCGGGTCGCCGGCGTCGTACGCGTCGAGGACCGCACGTACCTCCCGGGGCGCGGCGTTGGCGACCGTGCTGACGCAGCCGACGGCGCCGATGGCCCGCAGCGGGAGGGTCTGCTCGTCGCAGCCCGCGTAGTACGCGAGATCGGTCGCGGCCAGCACCTTCGCGGTCTTCATGAGGTCGTACGCGCAGTCCTTGACGCCCCGGATGCGCGGATGCTCCGCGAGGCGCAGCAGGGTGTCGGCGGCCAGGGTTGTGCCGGTCCGCCCGGGGATGTCGTAGAGCATCACAGGCAGGCCGGTGGCGTCCGCGATCGTGCGCAGGTGGTGTGCGGCGGCTTCCTGGCCCGGGCGCGAGTACGGCGGAGGGAGCACCAACAGGCCGCCCGCGCCTGCCCGTTCGGCGGCGCGGGCCAGCTCGGTGCCGTGCCGGGTGTCGCCGGTGCCGACCCCGGCGGTGATCCGCGCCCGGTCGCCGACCGCCTCGACGACGGCCCGTACCAGGGCTTCCTTTTCGGCGTCGGTGGTGGTCGGTGACTCGCCGGTGGTGCCGCTGAGGACGATGCCGTCGCAGCCCTCGGCGACGAGGTGCGCGGCCAGGCGCCGGGCGCCGTCGAGGTCCGGCGTGCCGTCGGCGCGGAACGGGGTGACCATGGCGACGGCGGTGCGGCCGAAGGGCGGTGGCGACGGGACGCTGTTCGTTGAGGTCATGGAGCGGAGTCTGTCGCCACCGCGGTCTTCAGGTCTACTTAGATGTACTCCCGCTATGGGTTAGCAGCGCTACCGCTTCAACCGCAGCACCTGCGGGTCGTGGTCGCTCGACTGGTCCGCGTACTCCGCGTTGATGTGGACGATGTCGTAGTCCACGCGGCGCAGGTGGCGACTGGTGAGCATGTGGTCCAGCACCTGCGAGTTGCCCTGGTAGACGTAGCCGTAGCGCTCGCCGCGCGGCAGCCGGCCGACCAGGTCGGTGAGCACGCCGTTCTTGGTGAGCGCCTTGAGGGCGGGGGAGAACTGGTAGTCGTTGAGGTCGCCGGCCACCACCACGTCGGCCTTCGGGTCGACCTTGAGGACGTCCTCCACGAAGCCGCGCACCGCCTCGGCCTGCCGGACCCGCTGGGTCTCCGAGGTCCGGGCCGGGGGCTGGAAGCGGCTGTCGAGGCCCTGGTCGCCGCCCTTGGAGTTGAAGTGGTTGGCGACGACGAAGACCGGGCGGCCCTGGAAGGAGAACTGGCCGGCGAGAGGCTTGCGGCTGTTCGCCCAGGCCGCGTTGCCGGGGTCGATACGGCCCGGCGAGGCGGTCAGGCGGGGCTTGCCGTGGGAGCCGGTCACCTTGACCGGGGTGGAGGCGTCGCCCCCGGCGATGTCGGTGAACGAGACCCGGGCCGGGTTGTAGAGGAAGGCGGTCCGGATGTTGCCGCCGGGCTGGCCGCCGTCCTGGTTGTTCACCGGGTCGATCTGCCGCCAGGCGTACGAGGGGCCGCCGGCGGCCTGCACGGCGTCGGTGAGCTGCTTGAGCGTCGCGTTCGCGGAGACGGTGCCGTCATCGGTGGGGCCGTTGTCGTCCTGGACCTCCTCCAGCGCCACGACGTCCGGCGACGCGAGGTTCTTCACCAGGGCCTCGGCCAGCCGCGCGAACTTGGCGGGCGGCGTCTTCGGCGAGAGGTTCTCGACGTTGTACGTGGCCACCGCCAGCTCGTCGGCGCGCTGCCGGCGCGTGGTCTCGCGGGCCGGGCCGCGGTCGGTGAGCGTGCCCAGTTCGGTGGCGGCGATCCCGTACCCGCCGAAGTTGTCGTAGTCCAGCGGGCCCGCGGTGGTGCCGGTCAGCAGGTCGCCGGTGTCGGCGACGGGGAAGGGGCGCTGGGAGAAGGGGATCAGCGAGGTGATCTTGACCCGGCCGGGGTTGGGGTCCTGGTACGAGCCGTAGAGTGCGCCGCCGCGCACGGTGCGGTTGTGGCGCGGCTCGGCGGTCGCCCACAGCTCGTTGTGCGTGTTCGTCGGTCCGACGACGGACGCGTCGGTGAGCGAGACCCGCATGCCCTCCAGCGACTCGTAGCGGTCCAGGGCGTATGCGTCGGGGCGCAGCGGCAGGTTCTCGATGCTCTTGCCGCCCGCGGACGGGGCGTAACGATCCGGCACGGACGAGGCGTTGAGCTTGAAGGCCGCCGGGAGCGGGTTGCCGGAGGAGTCGACGGTCCAGGTGGCGTCGGTGATCTCGGTGACCGACTGGAGGCCGGCCCGTTCGCCGCCCGGGTAGTACTCGCTGACCGTACCGGAGACCCGTACCGCGTCACCCACGGCGGCCTTCGGCGTCTGCTTGCCGGTGAAGACGAAGATCGCCTCACTGGTGGCCGGGTCCCGGTCCGGCCGCGGGTCCTGCACCCAGAAGCCGCGGGCCGAGCCGAAGGCCCGTACCGCCGTGACCGTGCCGGGCACGTCCGCGACCTGCTTCCCCGCGAACGGCGACAGGCGGGTGGTGCCCTGGATGTCGTGGATACGGGTGCCGGCGGCCGACGCAGACTGCGGGACCGCGAGCAGCCCGCCGGTCAGCGCGGCGGCGACCACCGCGGTCAGCGTGGCGGGCCTGCGCAGCGCGCGGCGGCGGGGCGTACGGGTCGGATGGTGCGGCGGTATCTGCGCGGACACGGCGGGCCTCCGGAAGGCGGGCGAGGGGGCGAGGATGAGCGGATGAGCGGGAGAAGGCGGAACAGCGGTGGAGCGGAAACGGTCCGGCCGCCTCTACGCGCGTCAATCTCTTGTGTGGCCACCGCAGTTGTCAAGGTTCGCCGGGTGTACGGGCGCGGAAACCCAGGTGAACCGCCCGAGATGCGCGGAATTCCGTCTACGCTGGGGCTTCGCACGAGCCGTAGTCCCGACGAGGAGCTGAACCCGAGATGTCCGCAGAGCGCCCCACCCTGCCGCCGGTGCGGCTGCACTCCGACGCGGAGCTGGCGCGGGACGCGCTGAGCGCGCCGCTGTTCGCCCGGGCCGCGCAGCTGGCCCGCTGGGCCGAGCCCGGCGTGCCCGTCGGCGTCGGCGGTGAACTCCTCCAGGAGCAGCTGGCCGCCGCCGTCGAGCACCTCGGCCTGAGCGCGGACGAGGACGGCGCCGGGTACGCCGCCGAGGCGTGGCAGCTGGCGGTCGACACCGGACTGGTGGAGATCGAGGAGACCGCCGAGGAGGGCGACGAGCTGCCCGACGACGCCGCGGCCGGCACCGCCGCGCCCGGCGAGGAGCTGGCGCTGCTGACCTCCGGCAGCCCGCGGGACATCCTGGACATCTGGCTCGGCGGCATGGAGACCGTGCTCGCCGACGCGGTGGCGCCCGACCTCTCCGAGATCGCCGACCAGATCGCCGACGGCGGCGAACTGGACCTGGACGCGATCGACTGGAACCCGGAGGAGGAGGCCGAGCTGCTGGACGGCATCCTCGGCAACCTCTACCTGCTCACCGCGCTGAACGAGGACCCCGAGCAGGCCGTGCCGCTGCCCGCGCTCGCCGCCTCCATGATCGTGCCGGACGACATGGACGAGCCGACCGACGACATCCTCGAAGAGGTGTCGGAGGCGATGATGCGGCTCGACGACCAGTTCCGGGTGCTGGAGCCGATCGGCCTGGTCGCGTACCGGCCGGTGGACGAGGCGCTGATCGAGGAGCTGGACGAGGACGGCGCCACCGTGAAGTCTTCCGAGCCCCTGGAGGACGAGGACGTCTCCCGGTACGGCATGGTCCGGCTCACCCCGCTGGGCGTCTACGCCGTACGGGCCCGGATGCTGGACGCGGGCGTGGACGCCCCGGCCGTCGGCGACCTCACCGACAAGGGCGCCGACGTCCTGCTGGACGCCCTGCCCGGCTATCCGGAGCCGCTGGCCCAGGCCGAGTCCGAGCAGTGGCTCGCGGCCCGCAGCCCCCTGGACGCGGCCCGCGACCTGCTCGCCGCCGCCCGCGGCGACGACGAGGACGCGCCGCTGCGCCGGCTGGCCTGCCAGCAGACGCTGTCGCTGTGCGGGCCGGAGGCCGAGCCCGCGCTGCGCGAGGTGCTCGACGACCGGCAGCTCGGCGGTCTGGCCCGGGTGTGGCTCGCCGAGCACGGCGCCACGGACGTCCCCGAACCGTCCCAGGACATGATCTTCTGGCTGACCGTGGACACCATCGCGGCCCAGCTCGGCGCGGCCGACGCCGCCGAGGAGAGCGCGGCCGAGCTGCGTGCCCTGGTCGAGGGCCTGGTCGGCCAGCACAGCGGGTTCTTCGAGACGGCCTGGCGGGTGGACCACCCGGCGACCGCCGACGTACTGGAGGCCATGGGGCGCCTCCACCCGGACCGCAAGACCGCCAAGGAGGCCCGCAAGGCCGCCTTCAAGGCCCGCTCGCGACAGGGGAGTTGAGGGTTTTACGGCGGCTCCCGCGAGCTGCCGCGACCGGCGGGCGGCCGGGACACCTCGGTGCCCCCGCCGCCCGCCGGCCTTTTCCGGCGGAGGTGCGCCGTCAGCACACGATCTGCGTCGTGTGGTTGAACGAGGTGGACTGGCCGTTGAACCCGTAGGTGCCGCGGTAGGACAGCGGGACCTGGAACTGGCCGATGATGGTGACCGTCTCGGCGCAGTTGCCGCCGGTGCCCGGACGCTTGGCGTCGATGCGCAGCGAGCTGCCGATCGAGCCGCCGGTGATGTCCCACGGAGCGCCGCAGATGCCGGAGGTGATCCGGCCGCCCGTGACGACGTTGGTGTTCGGGTTGTAGTTGACCTCCATGTCGAAGGTGAGCGCCTGGTTGTGCAGCGCCATCTTCTGGGTGACCTGGAGCGCTTCGGCGGACACGTCGCGCTGGACGGCGAACGCCTCGTCCCGGGTCTTGACCTCGGAGCCCTGGGCGTTGATGAACTGGTGCTCGTGGCCCGGACCCTTCTTCTTCGGTGCTGCGCTTGTCATGGCTCTCCCTCGGGCTCGGTGGGTCAGGCCAGCTGCTCGGCGACCTCGACGCGCAGCAGCGCGCGGACGGTCTCGAAGTGGTTGACGATGGTGACCGTCGACGAGCCGGCGAAGAGCAGACCGAGCGCGACGTTGTCGAGCGAGGTCACCAGCGAACCGGAGTCGCCGCCCGCCGAGATGTTCGTGGTCATGATCTGGTCCTTGAAGCGCGCCGTACCGGCCGTGCCGTAGTTCACGTCGACCGTGGCGTCGGTGGAGACGATCCGCCCGAAGCTGATGTTGGTGGTCCGGCCGGTCTTCTTCACCAGGTCGCCCACCGCCACCGCCGACTTGCGGCGCCAGGCGCGCGGCGCGCCGCTGAAGTACGTCTGGCGCGTGGCGTCCTCGAACTCGATCTTCGCCAGCGCCGCGTCCACCACGTTGTTGTGCTGCGTCAGCGGGATCTGCGGGGCGAACTGGATCGAGATGAACCGGTCCAGCGTGCCGATCCGGTCCGCGGGGTCCGTACCGCCGTCGAACTTGCCCGGCTGCAGTACGGCGCTGCCCAGCGGCGCCCGGTTGGAGTCCGCCAGGACGTGGTTGTTGCTCAGGATGTAGAACTTGCCCGGTACGCCGAGGCCGGGCGCCGGCGGGTTGGTCGCGGCGCCGGGCAGGAAGTCGTACACCACGCTGCCCAGCGTGCCGGCGGTGACCTGGACGTTGCCGACGGAGAAGCCGGCCGGGCAGGGCCGCATCCGGCGCTTGAGCAGCTGCGGCTCCAGGGCGCTGCCGAGCTGGCTCAGCTCTTCGAGCAGCGGCTGGGCGAGCGCGCCCATCCGGCCGCCGTCGCCCATGGAACGGCCCTGCTCCTCGGCGAGCGAGCGGCCCTGCTGCCCGCCCGGTACGCGCTGCTGCCGCTGGGCGGAGATGTGGCCGACGGCCAGGACGTCGGTCGGGGTGCCGTCGTCCATCTGGTGCGGGATCACGTCCCGCTCCGGGAGCATCGACTCCGGGACCTTCTGTGTGACGAAGACCAGCACGGCTTCCTCGCCGGTGGGCTCGCCGTTGGTCCACTTCACGCCGTGCCCGAACCCGACCACGTTCGCGGTCGGGTTCTGCGGGTGCATGAAGTCGGAAAGTGCCTGCTGGCGGGAGGTGTCGCTGACCTGGCCTCCAGTGGGTCCGCGCATCAACTCGGGCTGGTTCACACCAGACCACCTCTTCCCCGGTGGGCGTCCCGCGCGGCTCTCAGCCGTGCGTCCGGTGGTACGCGCGAAGGCTCCCGCGTACGGGCGGCTACGGCTGCGGGGCGGGACCGCGTTCGCTTCACGAGCCCGGGCCGCCTGCGGCGGCGGGCTCTCAGGGGAGGACGGGAACCCGGCACGGAACAGCTCCCCGAACAGCTCCGTACGGCCCCGGGCGCACCGCTCTCCCTACGGGTGATGCAGGTAGGGACTGTCTATTGCGGAGGCCGGTCGGCGGTCAAGGAGGTACGCGATAAATCTTGCGCTTACTGCGTAGATGCCCCTGATGACCTTGTTTGCCATGATTTTCCGGGGTGGAGGGAAACGCTTCCCGGACATCGTGGCGTCGTACCGGGTTCAACCGCGGTTCGCCCCGGCGCGCCAGGGTGTGACGCACAGCGCACAGCACTCCCGCACCGGTCCGTACAGGAGATGACATGCCGCTCACCCGCAGAGACTTCGCCAAGCGCTCCGCCGTCGCCGGTGCCGGCATCGCACTGACCGGCAGTGCGGGTGTCCTGGCCACCGCGCCCGGCGCCGTCGGGCAGGAACTCCCGGAGCAGGGGCTGCCGGGACCGGACGGCGGCGTACGCGGGCGTGCGCCCGGCTACGGACCGCTGATCGACGACCCGGCAGGCCTCCTGGCCCTGCCCGCCGGATTCACGTACAAGATCATCACCCGGACCGGCGTCACCACACTGGAGACCGGCGAGTCCACCCCCTCGAACCACGACGGCACCGCCACCTTCGAGGGCCCGCGCGGCACCACCCTGCTCGTCAACAACCACGAACTGAAGGGCCCGCGCGCGAAGTGGCCGCACCCGGTCCCGCTCGCCGACGGCCTGGTCTACGACCCGGCCGCAGCCGGCGGCTGCACGGTCGTCGAAGTATCCCGGGACGGTACGCACGTCACCGAACGGGTCGGCATCGCCGGCACCTCCACCAACTGCGCGGGCGGCCGAACCCCCTGGGGCACCTGGCTGACCTGCGAGGAGACCGAGGACAAGGCCGGCCAGAACGGCATGACCAAGGACCACGGCTACGTCTTCGAGGTCGATCCCCACGATCTTCGTGCGGCCCGCGCCCCCCGCCCCATCAAGGCGCTGGGCCGCTACGCCCACGAAGCCGTCGTCGTCGACCCCCGGCGCGGCCACCTCTACCTCACCGAGGACGCCGACCGCCCCAACGGCCTCCTCTACCGCTGGACCCCGCCGCACGACTTCGAGCACGGCCGCGGCCGGCTGCGCACCCTGGCCGACGACGCGGGCGTCCTGGCCGCGTTCCGCTGCTACGACTCCGGCGGCCGGTTCGTCGACGACCTCTCCCGCGCCACGAACACCGGCACGGTCTACGGCGTCGACTGGATCGAGGTCCGCGACCGCGACGCGCGCACCACTTCCGTACGCAAACAGTTCGCCGACGGGGAGATCACCCGCGCCCGCAAGCTGGAAGGCATGTGGTGGGCCGACGGCGGCGCGTACATCGTCTCCTCGTACGCCCGCGAGGAGAGCCCCGTCCGCCACGACGGCCAGGTCTGGTTCTACGACCCGCGCCGCCGCACCCTGACCCTGAAGGTCCTGCTCGGCATCAACCCGGACCCCGACGAGGACGGCGCGTTCGACGGCCCCGACAACATCACCGTCTCCCCGTACGGCGGCCTGATCATCGCCGAGGACGGCGAGGGCATCCAGCACCTGTTCGGCGCCACGGACGACGGCCGTACGTACCCCATCGCCCGCAACGACCTCAACATCGGCACCGCCGACGCCCCCGCGTACAGCGAATTCACCGGCCCGGTCTTCTCGCCCGACGGCCGCACGCTGTACGCGAACATCCAGGAGCCGGGGATCATGCTGGCGATCAGGGGGCCTTGGCGGCGGCAGAGGTGAGCGTTGCGGGGGCGGGTGCGCTGCCGCCAGGAATCCCGGTACCGGCTGTCACGTTGCACGAAGGGTGAGCACGCGGACGAGGACTACGACGACGCAGGGGGCCGGGCGGGCGGCCGGGGAGGCCGGGAGGCTTGCAGCGGGGGATCAGACCGGCGGGCTGGGAGGCGGGGAAACCGGCAGGCTCGCAACCGGGCAGACTGACAGGCTTGCAGCCGGGGAAACCGACAGGCTCGCAACCGGGGAGACCGGCACGCTTGCAGCCGGGGATCAGGCCACCCGCTACCCCCGTCTCCGGTCCACCCCCTTCTCCATCCTCGACCGCTCCCGGACCCGCCAGGGCCACCCGGACGCCGAGGCACTCCGCGACACCATCGACCTCGCCCGGCACGCCGAAGCGCTCGGCTACCACCGCTTCTGGGTCTCCGAACACCACAGCGTGCCGGGCGTCGCCGGTTCGGCACCGACCGTGCTCGCCGCCGCGGTGGCCTCCGCGACCTCCCGCATCCGGGTCGGTACGGGCGGCGTCATGCTGCCCAACCACCGCCCGCTGGTGGTCGCCGAACAGTTCGGCGTCCTCGAAGCCCTCTTCCCCGGCCGTATCGACATGGGCCTGGGCCGCTCCGTCGGCTTCACCGACGGCATCCGCCGCGCCCTCGGCACCAACAAGGAAGCAGCCGGCTCCTTCGCGACCCAACTGGCCGAACTGACCGCCTACTTCACCGACGGCCCACGTCCCCACCCCCAGGTGCACGCCCGCCCGGCCGAGGGACTGCGCGTCCCCGCCTTCGTCCTGGCCACCGGCGCCGGCGCGGACATCGCCGCCCGCGTGGGCCTGGCCCTGGTGATCGGCGATCTGCGCGGCCGCGAAGCGATGCAGGCCGCCATCGACCGCTACCGCTCCACCTTCGAACCCTCACCCCTCTGGCCCCAGCCGTACGTCATCGTCTCCGGCACGGTGGCCGTGGCCGAAACCCCCGAGGAGGCCCACCGCCTCCTCCTCCCCGAAGCCTGGTCGATGGCCTACTCCCGCACCCACGGCGTCTTCCCGCCCCTGGAACCGGCCGATGCCATCACCGCCGGGGAACCTGACCTCTCCCCGAAGCAGCGCGCCTTCTACGAATCCGCCCTGGCCGGCCACATCCACGGCACGGAGTCGGAGGTGGCGGCCGAACTGGACGAGCTTCTGACGCAGACCGGCGCCGACGAGTTCTTGGTGACGACGAGTACGTATGAGCGGGTGGGGTTGCTGGAGTCGTACGAGCGGCTGGCTCGGGTGGCGGGACTGAAGGGGTGAGCCGGGCGGCGCGCGGTCAGTCCCGGGCGGCTCGGAGAGCCACGGACCAGTCGGCGTTGTCCACCGTCGCCGGAGGCGATTGCCCAGCTCACAAGCTTGCTCCCCTCCGGGGATCGTGACTGCTGGGCTGCGCTCCCCGGTCCTTCTCGGTGGCAACGGCGGAGGCGGAGAGCAGCGTCGCGGCCGCGACGCTGCCCCAGAGGGCGACCGGACCGAGCGGCGCGAGCGCGGTGATGACTGCCGGGGAGACGGCGAGGCCGAAGCCCGTGGAGAGCTGGAGGCGGGCGAGGGCGCGTCCCAGGGCATGGGCCGGGGCGAGCGCGGTGACGAGCGCGGTGGCGCTGCCTGCGTAGATGATCTCGCCGATCGTGCAGACCACGGACACCATGGCGACGGCCGGGACGGCCCAGCCGTGTCCCAGCGAGGTGGCCGCGAGGAAGCCGGCGTAGGACGCGGCCAGCACCACGCCGGAAAGGGCCAGCACGGTCCGCCGGGAGAAGCGGGACATGAGGACGGTGACCGGCACTTGCAGGGTGACGACCAGCACCGTGTTGGCCACGAAGACGGCCGCCGGCCACACCGGTGACGCGTGCAACTGCGTGACCAGGACCAGAGGGAGCGCGATCTCGGGAACGTTGAGGCAGAAGACGTAGACCACGTTGGCGGCGAGCAGCGCGGACATCCGGGGTGCGGCCCGGTCGCCCTGGTCCCTGGCCGGAGCGGCCCCTGCCGGATGCGCGTGCACATGGACCGACCACGCCAGGACGGCGGCTGCGAGGTAGGCGAGCGCGGTGACGGCCGCCAGCGCCCGCAGCGCGGTGGTGCCGCCCGCCAGGCATACGGTCGCGAGGAGCGCTCCGATGCCCAGGGCAGCGTTGCGCAGGGCGTGGGCCCATGCCAGGGCGGTGTCGCGTTCTCTGCCGTGGGCGACCGTGGCCACGAGCGCGGCGTGGGCGGCAGGCCAGGCCTGGTTGCCGACGCCGAGGAAGAGCGCCGCCGCCGCGAAGAGCCACATGTGCCCCGCCGGGGCGGCCAGCAGCAGCGCCACGCCCAGCACCCGCACCAGCATCGACGCCGCCACAACCGTGCTGCGTGCGCCCCGGTCCAGCCATCGGCCCACCGCGGGCATACACACCAGACCCGTGACGATGCCGGCCGTCATGGCGATGCCGGTGACCGGTGCGGACAGCCTCAGCACCGTCACGCCGTAGAGCAGCAGAAACGGCCGCAGCAGGCCGGTGCCCAGCGCGTCCACGGCCAGGGCGACGGCATAGCGAGGGCCTCCTGAGGCGCGGACGAGGGCGCGGGGCCGGATTCCGGTGAGGGTTGCCATGGCGACAGACAGTGCGTTCGGCCGCTGGGGCAGGCACGCCGGTTGACGTACATCGTCAATCGACGACACCGCCGGGCCGTCCGGGCGGTGATGATGAGGGGATGACGCTGAGGATCGACATCGGCGGTCTGCCGTCCGAGCGCGTGCGGTTCGCCGCTTCCCCGCTGGCCGAGCTGACCGCGATGCTGCACGTGCTGGCCGAACCCGGTCATCATCCGCAGTTCGCCGGCTGGGCCGCGGACGTCTGGGCCGGGCTCCGTCCGGAGTCGGCCGAGCGGCTCAGGGAGGCGGAGTTCCTCTGGCGTTCCTCACAGGCCGACTTCCTGATCCCCGCGCGGCCCCGGCCGACCCTCGCCGAGGAACTGGACGACGTGGACCGGATCGACGACGAGAGGTATGTGACCGCCGCGCTCGTCACCACGTGCGGCAGCAACCGGGACCGTCCCCCCGGGGCGTCGCCGCTCACCGACACCACCGCGCGCGAGCGTGCCCTGGAAGTGGCCCAGGCCCGCGGCGCGCTGCAGGAAGCCTTCGCGGAACGGCTGCTCGCGGACCCGGCCGCGGTGCGGGCGCGGGTACGCCGCACCCTCGAAGAGTGCGCCGAGACCTTCTTCGACGCCGCCTGGGCGGGTGTCGCGGTGCAGCTCGCCACCGATCTGCGCCTGAAGAACGAACTGCTCAGGCGCCACGGCGTCGGGGCGGCACTCGCCTCGGTCTCCGGCGCGGTCACCCTGGCACCGGACGGTGACTGCATCATCGTGGACAAGGTGCAGGACAAGGCGACCGCCGCCCGTGACGCCGGGGTCACCTTCATCCCCAGCGTCTTCGGCCGCCCGCACCTGGTGGCGGTCCATGCCCCCGGGTGGCATCCGGTGGTGCAGTACCCCGTGGCCGAACCGGGCCCGGCGGAGCCGGTCTCTCTGGAGACGGTCACCCTCCGTCTGGAGGCGCTCGCGCATCCGGTACGGCTGCGACTGCTACGCACCCTGGCCCGCGGCCCGCACACCACCGGCGAACTGGCCCACTTCTGGGAACTCTCACCCCCGGAGGTGCCCCGCCACCTTGCCGTCCTGCGCCGCGCGGGCCTGCTCACGCCTCGGCGGCAGGGCCGTTACGTGCGCTACACCCTGAATCTGCCCGACCTGGCGGACTTGGGCACCGACCTGCTGGCGGCCGTACTGCGCTGAGGCCACCTCTCGTCGGTCGCGCCCTGGCCGCCTGAGCAGCAACGCCTCGCCATTCGATCCCGTACTGCGGCCACTGCGGCGGTATCGCGGACCCGCCCGGGCGTGCCTATTCTCGGCCCGTCCCCTCTGCGGGCTGCCATGCTCCCCAACCCCACCTACGACCTACGCCCCTTGACCACCTCACCCACCGCCCGCAACGCCAGCCCCCACGGATACCCATCCACCTGCTCACCACCAGTCCCAGGCGCATGCGGCTCCCAAGCCCCCGGCCTATACAGCACCCGCACCCCTAGATCCCGCAGCACCCGCACCGACCGCCGGGTGGCCGGATGCGCGTCCAGCGCCGTCGACCAGAACGGCAGCGCGACCACCGGAAGCCCCGGCCCCACCGCCTCGGTGAGCAGCCCGAGCGCGTACGTATCGGCAATGCCCGCGGCCCACTTGTTCACCGAGTTCATCGTCAGCGGCGCCACGATCACGGCATCGGGCGGCGGATCGCGCTTCTCCTCACCCACTCAGGTCCCGCATCACGGGACGTGACCGTGATCGGGACCGTGCATACGGCCGGTGGGGGTGGAGCGTCGCCACCCCGGGCACGGTAAGCGGTCGACAAAAGGGCGGCTTTGAGGCCGCATCCGGCTCAACGCGGGGCCCTTACGGACGCAACGCCCGCGACAGCGCGTCAACCGTCACGCCCACGATGGCCAGGAGCTGTGCCGGGCTCGCCCCGGCTCTGCTCATCACGGCGAGCGACTGGTTCACGGCCGCCGCGTGGACAGCGAAAGTCTCGGCGTCCTGGTCGGTCAGTCGGCCGGCCTTCAGCGCGGCGCGCAGGCGCCGGCGCTGGAAGCCGAGTGCCTGCTTGGTGTGCGCTGCGACGCTCGGACTCAGCACAGGAATTGCCATGGCCGACTGGGCAATCAGGCATCCATCAGGTAGTTCGGGATCAGCGATGCGCTTGAGGGTGACGTCGAAGAAAGCGCGAAGAGCGGCGACGGGATCCGAGGCTGCGCACGACAGGGCGGCGTCGTACTTCTCGCCGTAGCGCGCGGCGTAGAGGTTCAGGCAGCGCAGGAAGAGCGTGTCCTTGTCGCCGAGGGAGGAGTAGATGGAACTGCGGTTCAGGCCGGTGGCCCGGGACAAATCGTCCAAGGAGGTGTCGGCGTAGCCGACGCGCCAGAACTGGATCATCGCGGCGTCGAGCGCCGTGTCCATGTCGAACTGCTTCTTGCCTGCCACGCGGCACTTCCTCGCCGATGCGTCGATGGTTCGGACTGCGGTGCGCCCCATCCTATCTTGAACTAAACAGTTCAAGATGCGTTAGCCTTCGAGCGTGGTCTTGGGCCGGCATGCAGGCATGCAGGCACGCCGCGCGTACTTCGCGATCGCGCGAGAAACACACCACGTGGTTCCAGCCATCGCCCCTCAGCCACACCGCCCCAACCGCACACCTGACACCGACGGAGGATCCCCGTGACCGGCCCGGCAACCAGCACTCCGCATGCCTTCGAAAGCAACCCCGTTCGCGACCTGCCCCTGCAGCATCTGGACGGATTCACCCACCGCTGGGTCGACGCGGACGGCGTCCGTCTTCACGCCGTCGAAGGCGGGCGCCCGAGCGGCCCGGCCGTCGTCCTGCTCGCCGGATTCCCGCAGACCTGGTGGGCCTGGCGCAAGGTGATGCCCGGCCTCGCCGACCGGTTCCGCGTCATCGCGATCGATCTGCCGGGGCAGGGCCACTCCGAGCGTCCGGAGCGCAGCTACGACACGCACGCGGTCGCCGCGCACGTGCACACCGCCGTGAAGGCTCTCGGAGTGTCGACCTACTCCCTGGTCGCCCACGACATCGGCGCCTGGGTCGCTTTCTCCCTCGCCCTCGACTTCGAGAGCCATCTGCGCCGGGTCGCTCTGCTCGACGCCGGGATTCCCGGTATCACTCTCCCGGAGGCGATTCCCACCGACCCGGACCGTGCGTGGAAAACCTGGCATTTCGCGTTCCATATGGTGCCCGACCTGCCCGAGACGCTGCTTGCCGGCCGCGAACGCGAGTACGTCGGCTGGTTCCTGAAGATGAAGGCCCTGTCTCCCGACACGTTCGACGACGCCGAAGTCGACCACTACGCGGCGGCCGTCGCCGCCGACGGCGGCCTGCGCGCTTCCCTCGCGTATTACCGGGACGCCGCGGAATCGGCGCGCAAGAACCGCGAGGCGCTCGAACGGCGGCACATGACCGTGCCCATCCTCGGAATCTCCAGCAGCCACGGCTCCGTTCCGGACATGGCCGCCTCCATCAGCCCATGGGCCGACAACACCACCCGGATCATCGTGCCCGACGCCGGGCACTTCATCCCCGACGAGCAGCCCGAAGCCGTCGCTGCCGCGATAACGGACTTCATCGCCGTCGACGACTGATACCCGTCCGGGCTGAGACGCAAGGGCCGGAGGATGGGGCTGTGCGGTTGGGGAGGTGCGGAAGAACCCCGCCGGTCGGTAAACAGCGAGCCCCGGCGCGCCTCGCGCCGGGGCCGTGAATGAACCGTCCACGGGCCGGAGGCTTCGTCCGCCGACCCGTAGTTTTCCTACAGTGCTGCGCCTCCCGGCTTGACCATCCCCCGGACCGTCCGCGCGTCCACGAATTCGCCCATTGCCGTCATCTCCCATTCCCCGGAGAACTGGCGGATCAATTTCGCCATCATGACGCCCGTGCGGGGTTCGGCGTGGGTGAGGTCGAAGCGGACGAGTTCTTCGCCGGTCTGGGCGTCCACCAGGCGGCAGTATGCCTTGGCGACGTCGGAGAACTTCTGGCCGGAGAAGGAATTGACGGTGAAGACCAGGCCGGTCACCTGCGGGGGGATGCCGCCGAGGTGGACGGTGATGGACTCGTCGTCGCCCGCGCCCTCGCCGGTGAGGTTGTCGCCGGAGTGCTGGATCGCGCCGTTCAGGATCTGGAGTTTGCCGAAGAAGCAGTTGTCGACCTTCTTGCGGTCCGGGCCGTAGGCGATCACGGAGGCGTCGAGGTCGATGTCCTTGCCGCGGTAGGCGGGCTCCCAGCCGAGGCCCATGCGGACGGAGGACAGGAGCGGGCGGCCGCCCTTGACCAGGGAGACGGTCTGGTTCTTCTGGAGGCTGACGCGGCCCTTGTCGAGGTTGATCTTGCCGGAGCCCGGTGCGGGAGCAGGCGCGGGAGCGGCTGCCGCGGGCGGCGGCGCCATCGGCGCCGGGGCGCCGGTGGGCGGACCCCACTGAGCGGCGGGGGCAGGCTGAGGCGCGGCAGCCGGCGGGGCCGGGGGAGCCTGCGGAGCCGGGGGTGCCTGCGGGGCGGCGGCAGCGGGCGCCGCCGGTTCCTCGACGTTCACGCCGAAGTCGGTGGCGATGCCGGCCAGGCCGTTCGCGTAGCCCTGGCCCACCGCGCGGACCTTCCAGGCGCCGTTGCGGCGGTAGACCTCGACGACCACCAGGGCGGTCTCCGGGCCGAGCTGCGGCGGGGTGAAGGTGGCGATGACGCTGCCGTCGTCGGCGTTGCGGACCGTGCCGGTCGGTTCGGTGCCGGCGAAGGTGGCGCCGGGGGCGTCCAGGCTGGCGGTCACGACGATCTTCTCGATGCCGGCCGGTACCGCGGCGGTGTCCACCGTGATCGTGTCACCGGCGCCGCCCGCTCCGGACGTATGGGTCACACCCGGGCCGGCCGGCTGGTTGTAGAAGACGAAGTCCTCGTCGGAGCGCACCTTGCCGTCGGCGGTGAGCAGCAGGCCCGACACATCGAGCCGCACGGGCGCGGTGACGTCCACCGCCACCCGCGAGGCGGTGAGCGGGAGGTTCGAGCCAGGAGTCATAGCGGTCATGCCGGGGATAACGAGCGGCCTTTCTTTGCGGTTCCATTACCGGGGGCCGGATGGGGCCACTGCCGGCCGGTGGTCAGCGGCGTTCGCGGGAGTTGCCGAACAGCAGGCGGTAGGCGATCAGGAGCACCAGGGAGCCGGCGATGGCGGCGATCCACATCGACGGGTCGTAGAAGTCCTTCGGTATCGGCTTGTCGAGGAACTTCGTGGAGAGCCAGCCGCCGATGAAGGAGCCGACGATGCCGATGAGGGTGGTGCCGACAATGCCGCCCGGGTCCCGTCCGGGCAGCAGGACCTTGGCGATGATGCCCGCGATCAGTCCCAGTACGAGCCAGCTGAGGATGCCCATGGTGCGTCCCTCGTTCCTGCGTAGTTGCGCAAATGATTGATACGCACACAAGGACGCCGCGAGGGGGACGCGGGTTGCGTCGGCCGGCCCGGCGTGGCCGAGGCCACGGCCGCTCAGTACGGCCAGATGGGCGGGTCCACGCAGAAGGCGCCGCCGAGGTGGGTGTGTTCGGGGTTGGCGGGGTCGAGTTCGCCGTGCGCGGCGATCAGTTCGGCGGCGTACGGCTCGGAGTCGTCCTGCGGCTCGTACCCGAGCGAGCGGGCCGTGGTCAGGTCCCACCACAGGCGGGTGTTGGCGGAGGAGCCGTAGACGACGGTGTGGCCGACGCCCTCGGCGGTGAGCGCGGCGTGCAGCAGACGCGCGCAGTCGGCCGGGCTCAGCCAGATCGACAGCATGCGGACGGTGGTGGGCCGCGGGAAGCAGGAGCCGAGGCGGACGGAGACCGTCTCGATGCCGTGCAGGTCCCAGTAGAGGGAGGCGAGGTCCTCGCCGAAGCCTTTGGAGAGGCCGTAGTACGTGTCGGGGCGGCGCGGGGTGTCCACCGGGATCGCGCCGGAGCCGTCGGCGGGGCGCGGGGTGAAGCCGACGGCGTGGTTGGAGGAGGCGAAGACGACGCGGCGTACGCCGGCCTCGCGCGCCGCCTCGTAGAGGTTGTACGTGCCCTCGATGTTGGCGCGCAGGATCTTCTCGAAGGGCGCTTCGAGGGAGATGCCGGCGAGGTGGACGATGGCGTCCACGCCGCGTACCGCCTCGCGCAGGGCTTCCTTGTCGGAGAGGTCGGCGGTGATGGCGTCCGGCGCGTCCTCGATGGGGCGCTGGTCGAGCAGTGGGAGCCGGTAGCCGTACGGGGGCAGCAGGCCGCGCATCAGGGTGCCGATACCGCCGGCGGCGCCGGTGAGCAGGACGGTGCGGGGTGCGGGCATGGAAGGCTCCTCCGGGCGGGCTCGGTCGTACGGCTTCATCCGCGGACGGCGTTCAGGTAAGTGGACGATCGCCGTCACGGTAGGAAGGCGCGCCGGGCAAGGTCAAGATGCTTGACGGGTCGGCCAAATCCGGTTGCGGGGAGGCGTTTTCGGAGCCGCCGGGGCCGTTTCGGGTCCTTGACCGGCCCGGGAGCGCTGCCCTAGCGTGAGCGCGTTCATGAGTATGGACACCAGTCAGGGACGTGCACATGTGGTGGCGTCACCACGACGTACGCGCCTGCGGTACGAGCATGCCAGGGAGAGCCCGTGACCCCAGCCCCGCCGCTCGCCCAGCGCCTCCACGGCCTGCTGTTCTTCCCCGTGACCGCGTACGGGCCCGACGGCGCCCTGGACCTGACCGCCTTCCGCGCCCACGTACGCCGGGGCATCGACGCCGGTGCCGCCGCCGTCTTCGCCTGCTGCGGCACCGGCGAGTTCCACGCGCTGACGCCCGAGGAGTTTCGAGACTGCGTGGCCGCCGCGGTCCAGGAGGCGGCCGGGCGGGTCCCGGTGCTGGCCGGCGCCGGTTACGGCACCGCGCTCGCCACCCGTTTCGCCCGCCTCGCCGAGGACGCGGGCGCCGACGGCCTGCTGGCCATGCCGCCGTACCTCGTCGTCGCCGACCAGGCGGGCCTGCTGCGGCACTACACGGAGCTCGCCGCCGCCACCGCCCTGCCGGTCATCGTCTACCAGCGCGACAACGCCGTCTTCACCCCGGACACCGTCGTCGCCCTCGCGCGCACCCCCGGCATCATCGGCCTCAAGGACGGCCTCGGCGACCTCGACCTGCTGCAACGGACCATCAGCGCCGTGCGGACCGAGGCGCCGGGGCGGGAATTCCTGTACTTCAACGGGCTGCCGACCGCCGAGCTCACCGGCCCCGCCTACCGCGGCCTCGGCGTCCGCCTGTATTCGTCCGCCGTCTTCGCCTTCGTCCCCGAGGTCGCCACGGCCTTCCACCGCGCCCTCGCCGACGGCGACGACAAGACGGTCGCGCGGCTGCTGGACGGCTTCTACCGGCCGCTGGTCGAGCTGCGCAACCAGGGCAAGGGCTATGCGGTCTCGCTGGTCAAGGCCGGGGTACGGCTGCGCGGGACGGACGTCGGCACGGTACGGGCGCCGCTGAGCGAACCGGCCCCCGAGCACGTCGAGGCACTGGCCGAACTGATCGAACGGGGCCTGGAGCTGGTCGGCGCGCCGTCGGGCGGCCGGTGATGCGGACCGCCGCGTTCCTCTACCCGTGGGACGTGGTGGGCGACCCGGACGCCGCCCGCCGCATCGCCGAACTCGGTGTCCAGCAGGTCACCCTGGCCGCCGCGTACCACTCCACCCGCGCGCTGACGCCGCGTCACCCCCGCCACCGCGTGGTCACCGCAAGGCACGCGGCCGTCCTGTACCCGCCCGACGCCGACCGCTGGGCGGGCCGCGCCCTGCGCCCGTACCCGCAGGAGTGGACGGCGGGGCCGGACCCTTTCGGCGAGGCGGCGCGCGCGCTGACGGACGCGGGCCTGGAGGTGCACAGCTGGGTCGTGCTGGCCCACAACGGGCGTCTGGGCGCCGAGCGTCCCGCCATCGCCGTACGCAACGCCTACGGAGACCGCTACCCCTGGGCGCCCTGCATCGCCCGTCCCGAGGTGCGTGCCTACCTCCGCGACCTGGCGGCGGAGGCGGCGACGCGTCCCGGCGCGCGCGGCACCGAGCTGGAGTCCTGCGGCTGGTACGGGCTGGCGCACCTGCACGCGCACGACAAGATCTCCGGCGTGCCGCTCTCCGGCGCCGCCCAGTACCTGATGTCGCTGTGCTTCTGCGAGGTCTGCGAGGCGGGGTACGACGGGCTGGGGGTGCGGGCGCGGGACGTGCGGGGCGCGGTCGTACGGGCGCTGGAGCCGGTGTGGACGGGTGCGGGTGGGAGCGAAGGGCCGTCCGGCGGCGGCCGGGCGGGGGAGTGGCGCGAGGTGGAGAAGCTGCTCGGGGGTGAGCTGTCGGGGCTGGTACGGGGCTGGCGGGAGGCTGCCGCGCGCACGTTGCGGCGGGAGGTCGTCGCCGCCGTACGCGGCGCAGCGGGCGACCGCTTCCGGGTACTGCTGCACGCCGACCCGGCCCCGCACCGCTGCGGCGCGAACGTGGGCGCCGACCCGGCGGACGTCCTCGCGGACACCGACGGGGTGGTGGTGCCGTGTACGGGTGACGAGGCGGCCCGTACGGACGCGCTGGCGCCGTTCGCGGAGGTACGGGCGCAGCCGGCCGCGCCCGACGCTCCCGTCCTCGCCGCCAACCTCACCATCGTCACCGCCATGGGCGGCAGCCCCGGCACCCTCGCCGCCGACGCCGCGCACGCCGCCGCCCTCGGCGCCGGCGAACTCCGGCTCTACCACGCGGGCCTGGCCGGTGACGGCGACCTGGCGGCCGTACGGCGCGAGCTGGCAACCGTACGGCGGAATACCGCCCGGAATTCCGTGGCCTGAAATTCCCGTCGAGCGGTGGTGAAAGGGCGAAAACTCGCCGGACGTACGAAATCCCGTCGCACGGTGAATGCGCGGATCACCGCCCCGGGACGCCAACGAAAACCGCCCCGCCCATTCCGGCCGTCCCGTACCGCGCGGTGATCTACTACAACGCGTTCCGTACCGCGGCCCCGTGCCTCACGCGGCATGCCCCGGGCCGCGCACGACCACGACAGACCCTGGAAGGAACGCCATGACACAGCGCATCCTCGACCTCGACCGGGAGGAACTGGCTTCGCTGCGGGGCCGGGAGCTGACCGAGGCGGTCGCGGCGGCGGAGGGCCGCACGATGGTCGCCGAGGTCTTCGCCGAGCGCGCCGCCCTCTCCCCGCACCCAGGCGGCGACGCGGGCGTGCACAACATCGAGCTGGTCTCCGCCTTCGGCGCGGACATCGTCATCCTCAACCTCATCGAGCGGGCCTGGGACGGGGAGTGTCTGCGGCTACCGGGCCTGGGCACGTTCACCAGCTTCGCCGACCTGGCCTCGTACGTGGGACGTCCGATCGGCGTCAACCTCGAACCGGGCGACGTGCCGGAGATCCGCCGGGCCGGGCCCGAGCAGGCCCGACGCTTGGTCGACATGGGCGCCGCCCTGCTCTGTCTGACCGCCAACCCCGGTACCGGCGGCAGCTTCGACGGCCTGGCCCGTGTCACCGGCGAGCTGCGCCGCGCGCTCGGTGACGATGTGGCGCTGTGGTCCGGCAAGATGCACCACGCGGGTCACCCGGAGCGGGTCACCGCCGGGCGGCTGACCGCGCTGGTGGACGCGGGCGCCGACGGCGTCGTCCTGCCGCTGCCCGGCACCATGCCCGGCCTCACCAAGGAGCGGGCGGCCGAGGCGGTCGCCGCCGTGCAGGACGCGGGGGCGGTGGTGATGGGGGCGATCGGTACGAGCCAGGAGGGCGCGCACACCGACATCGTGCCCCAACTGGCGCTGACCGCGAAGGAGATCGGGGTGGACGCGCACCACTTCGGGGACGCCTTCCTGCCGGGCATGTGCGATCCGGAACTGCTCTACGGCTACTCCGTGGCGGTACGCGGCCGTCGCCACACCTGGAACCGGATGGCGCTCAACGGGCGCGGCAACCGCATCCCGGCCTGAGGGGCGGGGCCCGCGGCAGGCGGCTCAGCCACTGCCGTTGTGGTTGCCGCTGCTGTGCGGCACCGGCTTGTGCTTCCCCGGTTCCCGCTTCGTGGCGGTGAGGTGGGCGAAGGCCACCACGTTGCCCAGGTACTCCTGCCGGGCCTTGTTGAAGCCGCCGCCGCAGGTGATCAGCCGTAGTTCGGGGCGGTCGGCCGGGCCGTAGACCTTCTTGTCCGGGAAGTCGTTGCCGTCGTAGACCTCGACGGCGTCGATGGAGAAGACCGCGGTCCGGCCGTCCGCGCGGACCACCTCGATGGTGTGGTTCTTCTTCAGCGCGCCGAGGTTGTAGAAGACCGCGGGACCCGACCGGGTGTCGACGTGGCCGGCGATCAGCGAGGTGCCGGTGGTGCCGGGGGTGGTGCCGTTCTCGTACCAGCCGGCCAGGTTCCTGTCCCCCTCCGGCGGGGTGGCCAGGCTGCCGTTCTCGTCGAGGCCGAGGCCGGTCAGCGGCGCGTTGACGCCGAGCGACGGGATACGGACCCGCAGCGGCCGGGAGGCGGGCATCGGCGGGGGCGGCGGAGCAGGGGTCGCGGACGGCCGGGCGGCCCCGGAACCGGCGAACCCCTGGTCGGCGGAGGGCTGCGGCGGCGGCGCCTGGGCCTCGGCGCCGTGGCCGATCATCCATATGCCGGTGCACATCGCGGCCGCGGTGAGGAGGGCTATCAGGCCCTGGTCACCGCGGAAGCGGCGGGTGGTTCCCATGGCTGTCGGCCTCCGGGGTTGCGTTGCTGCGGACTGCGTCCGGGGTGCGGGACGTGCGGTCGTACGGTCCGGGACGTGCCGGGACGAAGCGGGCGGCGATCACGCCGGATACGCCCCGGCCTCCCGGTCACGGCAGGCGTGTCCGGGAGGTGGGGGCGGCCGGTCCGGCGGTGCCGGTCCAGCGCTGCTGGGCGTACCGGTCAGGCCGAGTCGTCCGCACGACGGCGGCGCACCATCCATACGCCACCGGCGGCGGCCGCCAGCAGTACGCCCACACCCGCGGCGATCTCCGTGGTGTCGGAGCCCTCGCTGGTGGTACCGATGCCGGTCCGGGTCTTGCCGCTCGGGCCGGAGCCGACCCGCACCGTGCCGGTGATCTCCCGGCCGTTGGAGCACTTGCCGCCGATGCCGTAGTTGCCCGCCTTCGTGCTCGACGGCACCCGCAGGGAGCCCTGCACGTTTTCGGTGTGCGTCTGGCCCTTCGAGGACAGGGTGACCTTGCCGGCGCCCAGCGTGCTGGCATCGACGGTGGCCGAGCCGTTCTTCCCGCAGTCACTGCTGTTGAGGTTGACCGAGTTTCCGGCCTTGACCGGGTTCGGGGTCACTTCGATCTTGCCGAAGTCCCCGGCGAACGCGGAGCTCGCGGACAGTCCGAGGGCGGCTATGGACAGGGCGGCACCGGTGAGAACGCGAGTGGATCGCATGACACGAACCTCCACGAAGCGCGGACGCGGCACAGGAGCGCACCGCAAGGGAAGTTGGGGGAGTTCCGCGCCTCCTGAATCCGAGGTAAGCGGCCGGGCGGTCCGGGAGCCTGCTGACGTGGGGTCAGAACTCCCGGCGCTTACCGGCGTGTCGCGCATGATCGGCTACGTTTGGGCAGGTCAGCGGCGAGGCGGCGTTGACGTTCGGTGACCGGGGAAATTGGGATGAACGGGTGACAGCTTTTTCCCGTGGAATGTGATAGTGGCGCTGCGTAATCAGGTGTTACGGAGGGTGCTCGGACGGGTGAACGCGGGGCGTCTCCCGCGCCTCACCCCGGCCGCCTCCCGTACGTGACACCGGCCGCCTCCCGCACCTCACCCCGGCCGCACGAACCCGCTCTCGTACGCCGCGATCACCGCCTGGGTGCGGTCCCGTACCCCCAGCTTGGCCAGCACCCCCGCGACATGCGTCTTGACCGTCGCCGGGCCGACCGCCAGCCGGTCCGCGATCTCCGCGTTCGTCAGGCCCTTGGTCATCAGGCGCAGCACGTCCGCCTCGCGGTCGGACAGCCGCGCCCGCAGCGCCCGCGCCGACTCCCGCGCGGCCCGCGCCCCCGCGTACCGGGCGGCCAGCTCCCGTACGGCCGCGGGGAACAGCAGCGAGTCGCTGCGCGCCACTATCCGTACCGCCTGTACAAGGTCCTCCACCCCGGCCCGCTTGAGCAGGAAGCCGTGCGCTCCGGCGCGCAGCGCGTCGTACACGTACGCGTCGTTCTCGAAGGTCGTCACCACCAGGATGCGGGGTGGTTCCGCCATGCCCGCCAGTACCTGTTCGGTCGCGCGGATGCCGTCGATCTCCGGCATCCGGACGTCCATCAGCACGACGTCCGGGCGCAGTTCACGGATCATCGGCACGGCCTCGGCGCCGGTGGCCGCCTCGCCGACCACCTCCATGTCCGGCTCGGCGCCGAGGATCGCGCGGAGCGCCGTACGGACCATCCGCTCGTCGTCGGCGAGCACGATGCGCAGCGGGCCGCGGCCTTCCGATGGGGCGGTGCCGTCCGCGCCGCTCACCGGGCCGCTCCCAGCGGGAGGCGTACGGTCAGCCGCCACACGCCGTCCCGGCCGGTGGCCCGCGCCTCGCCGCCCAGCAGGCGGGCGCGCTCGGCGATGCCGGGCAGGCCGCGCCCGCCGCCGGGACGCGCCCGGCCCGTCGCGACGTCCCCCTCCACGTACGTCACCGCTTCCTTCACCGGATTCTCCATCGTGATCGTCAACTCCTCCGCGCCCACCGTGATCCGCAGCCCGACCGGTACGGCCCCGGCATGGCGCAGCGCGTTGCTGAGCCCTTCCTGCACCATCCGGTACGCCTCCCGTGAGACCAGCGGCGGCAGCCGCCCGCAGCCGTCGTCGATGTCCGCGGTGATCCGGAGCCCGGCGGCGCGGGTGCGGGCCAGCAGTCCGTCCAGGCCGTCCAGCGTCGGCGCGGGCGCGGTGGACCGGCCGTCGCCGTCCTCGCGCAGCAGGCCCAGCACGGTGTCGAGTTCGGCGACCGCGTCGCGGGTGGTCTCCTCGATGGCGGTGAGCGCCTGCCGTACGAACTCCGGGTCGCGGTCCAGCACCCGGCGGGCCGCGCCGGCCTGGAGGGTCACCGCGCTGAGCGCGTGCCCCACGGAGTCGTGCAGTTCGCGGGCGAGGCGGTTGCGGGAGGCGAGGTCGGCGGCCCGGCGTTCGGCCGCGGCCAGCCGGTCGGCGGGCGTCCGGCCCAGCAGCGCGGGCGCCCCACGGGCCAGCAGCCGCCCGCCCACCCAGGTGGTGCCCGCCACCAGGGCGAGCAGGCCGATTCCGGTCAGCGGGCCGAGCAGGCCGCCGGCCAGATTCGGCCAGCCCAGCTCCTC